>NZ_CP117996.1:3003756-3305635 GCF_028743715.1 Microbacterium sp. Clip185
GCGGAGCCCGGGGCAGGCGCTCGTTCTCGTCTTCCACGGATCCAGGCAGTCGGGCGAGATCCATCGCGCGTTCACGGGCGGCGCGTACGACGCACTGGCCGACAGGGGTGCGCTCGTGGCCTATCTCGACGGCTACCGCGGCAACTGGAACGACGCGCGCCGCGAGAGCCGGTTCCCCGCGCGGCTCGCCGGAATCGACGATGTCGCCTTCGCCCGCGCGGTGATCGCGCGGCTGGGCGAGACGCACAGCATCGATCCGGACCGCGTGTACGCGATCGGATACTCCAACGGCGGCCAGATGGTCATGCGCCTGCTCCACGAGCCCGCCTCGCCGCTCGCCGGTGGCGCCATCGTCGCCGCGACGCTGCCCGAACCCGACAGCTTCCTGCTGCCCCAGGTCCTTCCCGCGCCGCATCCAGTGCCGGTTCTCCTCGTGCACGGCACTGCGGATCCGGTGGTCCCCTACGCCGGCGGACACATGCGGCGATGGGCGCAGCTCGTGTTCCGCGTCGGTGGCTCGTCCCTCTCCGCGCCCGACACCGCCGCATACTTCGCGCGCCGCAACGGCCTGACCGCTTCCCCGACGACGCACGCGGACGCGGCATCGCATCCCGACAGCACGCGCGTCGAGCGCGCCGACTGGCGGGAGGCGGGCCACCCGCCGGTCACGTTCGTCACGGTGCACGGGGGCGGCCACACCGTCCCCGGTCCCAAACCTGGGCCGCGCCTGATCGGCCGCACGGCCACGAGCATCTCGCTCGCCGACCTCGCGGCCGAGACGTTCGGACTGGGCGGCTAGTTCAGCAGGAACTGCGCCGACTGCGCGGAGGGGATGCCGCCGATCGACACGGCCAGGTGGTACGACGCGCCACCGCCCGGCGCCTTGGGCCGGTTCGTGTTCTGGCAGGTGTCGACGGCCGAGCGCGTGCGGTCCCATGTGATGGGCGTCGCGCTCGTCACGGTCTGACCCGCGGCCAGGGTCACGACCATGTCGCTCGGCTCGCTCTGGCAGTCGGTCGAGCGCCACCAGGTGTCCTCGCCCGACGTGACGGTGAAAGTCTGGCTCGTGGTGCCGACGTTGATCGTGCAGTCGGCCGCGGACGTGTTCGTGAGCCGGATCGACAGCTGCGGGTTCTCGTCCGCCGCGTAGCTCGACTGGTTGGTCAGCGCCTCCACGCGCACGTCGTCCTTGGTGCACGTGGGGATGCCCGCATCCGTCGGCTCACCGCCGGCCGTCGCCTCGTCCGCGGGCGCGTCGGTCGCGGGGGCATCCGTCGCGGCCGGCGTCGAGGCGTCGGGGGTCGCGACGGGGGTGGATGCGGCCGGAGCGGGCGCGGCGGCGGAGTTCCACGGCTGAGCGATCAGCAACCACACCAGACCGATGACGACCAGCAGGCCGATCAGCGCGACCAGGCGGCGTCGGCGGTACACGGCCTTCGACGGGCGGCGACGCGGGGTGGGGGAGCTCACGCATCCAGGCTACGTCGCACCCGGCGCCCTGCCCCGGCGGCTCTCCGCGGGCGAACCTCAGAGCTGCTTGAGCATCCTCGTGTTGCCGAGGGTATTGGGCTTCACGTGCGCGAGGTCGAGGAACTCGGCGATGCCCTCGTCGGGGCTGCGCACCAGCTGCGAGTAGACGTCCGGGTCGACGACGTGCTCCCCGATCGGCGCGAAGCCGCGCCGGGTGAAGAAGTCGACCTCGAACGTGAGGCAGAACAGCCGCGAGAGCCCGAGTGTGCGCGCCTGTTGCTCAAGCCCCTCGACGAGTGCCCGCCCGACGCCGCGGTGCAGCCACGCGTCGTCGACGATCAGCGTGCGGATCTCACCCAGGTCGTCCCACATGACGTGGAGGGCGCCGCATCCGATGAGCTCGCCCTTCGCATCCTCGGCGACCAGAAACTGCTGCACCGCCTCGTAGAGCACGACGATGTCCTTGCCGAGCAGGATGCGGCGCTGCACGTAGGGCTCCAGCATCCGGTGGATCGCACGCACATCTGCCGTCCGCGCCGGCCGCACGGTGAACTCGCTCACGGTGCAACCCTACGCCGGGATGCGGCGCGAACGCCGAAGGGCCGGATGCGGCGTGCATCCGGCCCTTCGTGCGTGTGGCGGTGTCAGCTTCCGGCGACGATGTCCGGCGTGGCCGAGATCTCGCCGGCGACGCTCGCGCCCAGTGCGACCTTCTCGCCGCGGGGGGCGATGTCGAACGTGAACCGGCCGCCCTCGGCGTCGACCTTCACGTGGTCGCCGGCGTTCAGCTCGCCGTGGAGGATCTTCTCGCTGAGCTGGTCCTCGACCTCGCGCTGCATCGCACGGCGCAGCGGACGCGCACCGAGCGTCGGGTCGAAGCCGATCTCGATGAGGCGGTCCTTGGCCGCATCCGACAGCTCCACCGTGAGGTCGCGGTCGAGCAGACGCTCGGCGAGACGCTTGGTGAACAGGCCCACGATCTGACGCAGTTCCGTCTTGTTCAGCTGCGGGAAGACGATGACGTCGTCGACGCGGTTGAGGAACTCGGGCTTGAAGTGACGCTTCAGCTCCTCGTCGACCTTGCCCTTCATCCGCTCGTACGTCGTCTGCGCGTTGCCCTCGACCTGGAACCCGACCGGGCCGCCGGCGATGGCCTGCGAACCGAGGTTCGTGGTCATGATGATGACCGTGTTCTTGAAGTCGACGACGCGGCCCTGACCGTCGGTCAGACGACCCTCCTCGAGGATCTGCAGCAGCGAGTTGAAGATGTCGGGGTGCGCCTTCTCGATCTCGTCGAACAGCACGACCGAGAACGGCTTGCGACGCACCTTCTCGGTGAGCTGACCGCCCTCCTCGAAGCCGACGAACCCGGGAGGGGCACCGAACAGTCGCGACACGGTGTGCTTCTCACCGAACTCGCTCATGTCGAGCGAGATGAGTGCACCCTCGTCATCGAACAGGAACTCCGCGAGCGCCTTGGCGAGCTCGGTCTTTCCGACACCCGTGGGGCCGGCGAAGATGAACGAACCGCTCGGACGCTTCGGGTCCTTGAGGCCGGCGCGCTGGCGACGGATCGTGCGGCTGAGGGCGGCGATCGCCTCTTCCTGACCGATGACGCGCTGGTGCAGCGCCTTCTCCATGAAGACGAGACGGCTGGTCTCCTCCTCGGTCAGCTTGAACACCGGGATGCCCGTGGCCTGGGCCAGCACCTCGGCGATCAGGCCCTCGTCAACGACCGCGGTGGTCGCGACGTCGCCGTTCTTCCACTGCTTCTCCAGGCGCAGCCGCTCAGCCAGCAGCGACTTCTCCTCGTCGCGCAGCGACGCGGCCTTCTCGAAGTCCTGCTCCTCGGATGCGGCTTCCTTCTGCTCGCGCACCTTGGCGATCTTCTCGTCGAACTCGCGCAGCTCCGGCGGGCTCGAGAGGATCGACAGGCGGAGGCGGGCGCCGGCCTCGTCGATCAGGTCGATCGCCTTGTCGGGCAGGAAGCGGTCGGAGATGTAGCGGTCGGCGAGGTTCGCGGCCGCGACGATCGCGCCGTCCGTGATCTGCACCTTGTGGTGCGCCTCGTACCGATCGCGCAGGCCCTTCAGGATGTTGATCGCGTGGGGCAGGCTCGGCTCCGCGACCTGGATCGGCTGGAAGCGGCGCTCGAGTGCCGCATCCTTCTCGAAGTGCTTGCGGTACTCGTCGAGGGTCGTCGCACCGATCGTCTGCAGCTCGCCGCGGGCGAGCAGCGGCTTCAGGATGGATGCGGCGTCGATCGCGCCCTCGGCGGCACCCGCACCCACCAGGGTGTGGATCTCGTCGATGAAGACGATGATGTCGCCGCGGGTGCGGATCTCCTTCGTGACCTTCTTCAGGCGCTCCTCGAAGTCGCCGCGGTAGCGGGAGCCGGCGATGAGCGAGCCGAGATCGAGCGAGTAGACCTGCTTGTCCTTCAGCGTCTCGGGAACGTCGCCCTTCACGATCGCCTGCGCGAGCCCCTCGACGACGGCCGTCTTGCCGACGCCGGGCTCACCGATGAGGACGGGGTTGTTCTTGGAGCGACGCGAGAGGATCTGCATCACGCGCTCGATCTCCTTCTCGCGCCCGATCACCGGGTCGAGCTTGT
Organism: Microbacterium sp. Clip185; assembly: GCF_028743715.1. Taxonomy (NCBI): domain Bacteria; kingdom Bacillati; phylum Actinomycetota; class Actinomycetes; order Micrococcales; family Microbacteriaceae; genus Microbacterium; species Microbacterium sp. Clip185. The sequence continues at coordinate 3,007,841 of NZ_CP117996.1, forward strand.
TGTCGCGCGCGGCCTGGGTGAGGTTGCGGCCGAACTGGTCGAGCACGGCCGAGCCGCCCTGCGCACCGGTCGTGGCCTGCTCGCCGGCACCGGTGGCGACGCCCGCGGGCTCCTTACCCTGGTAGCCGCTCAGCAGCTGGATGACCTGCTGGCGCACCTTGTTGAGGTCGGCGCCGAGCTTGACGAGCACCTGGGCTGCGACGCCCTCGCCCTCGCGGATGAGGCCGAGCAGGATGTGCTCGGTGCCGATGTAGTTGTGGCCCAGCTGCAGCGCCTCGCGCAGGCTCAGCTCGAGCACCTTCTTGGCGCGCGGCGTGAAGGGGATGTGGCCGGTCGGCTGCTGCTGACCCTGGCCGATGATGTCCTGGACCTGCTCGCGCACGGCGTCGAGCGAGATGCCGAGACTCTCAAGCGCCTTGGCGGCGACGCCCTCGCCCTCATGGATGAGACCGAGCAGGATGTGCTCGGTACCGATGTAGTTGTGGTTGAGCATCTTCGCCTCTTCCTGGGCGAGCACAACCACGCGACGGGCTCGGTCGGTGAATCTCTCGAACATCGCGGCTACTCCTCCGGCGCCAGATGACGCCAACATCGGGCGCACCCTCCGGCGCGCTGTACATCGAGGCTAACCAGAGCACGCATGCGGCAAGCCCGTGTTCGCCGTGGGCGCACCGCATCCGACGCTTGCGGTCGCATCCGTCATGCCATATCGTTTTTCGATAACAACGATATTCGATATGCCAGGGAGGACCTCATGACCACCCCCACTCAAGCCCGCGTGCTGCGCGGCAGCGACATCGCCGCGATGTGGATCTTCGTCGGCGCCGGGATCGCGGTCGTGGGCGTCACGCTCTTCTTCGCGATCGGACGCATCGTCGACGCACTCAGCGGCAAGGCGCTTCCCGTGGAGGCGCTGTTCTCCAACACGACGGTCGCGGCTCCGATCGGCCCCGACGGGGCGATGCGCGACGTGCTGCTGGAGCGGGCGTGGATCACACCGAGTTCCCTCTCGCCCGCCGGAACCGGTGCGCTCGTGATCCAGCAGCTCGTGCTCGCCGCATCCGTCACCGCGGTCGTCGTGTGCCTGCTGCTGGTGACCTTGTCGGTCATGCGAGGGCGCGTGTTCAACGGGCGCAACACGGTGCTCGTCGTCGCCGCGGGCGCGTCGGGTCTCGCTGGGCTGTTCGGAGTCCCGTTCTTCGGCAACATGGTCGCCAACGACGCCTTCCGCGACATCTCACAGGGCACCTTCGACAACCCCGTCATGAGCGTCGACCTGCCGCCGGTGATCCTCGCCGCCTTCATCGTGGCGATGGCGAGCACGGTGTTCACGGTCGGCGACCGCCTGCAGCGCGACACCGAGGGCCTGGTATGAGCCCCGCGGAGGACGACGGCCCGAGCGGTGTGCACTGCCGACTCGACGAGCTGCTGACCGAGCGCGGGATGACCCTGGCGGAGCTGTCCCGCGTGGTGGGCGTGTCGGTGGTGAACCTCTCGGTCCTGAAGAACGACCGGGCCCGCGCCATCCGGTACTCGACGCTGTCGGCGATCTGCCGCGCCCTCGACTGCGAGGTCGGCGACCTCCTGGTCCGCCAAGACTGACCGCGTCGTCTCCCGCTTGTTCGAGGGACTCTTCTTGTCGCTTCCCCGGCCAAAACTGCGCAGCTCGGGTCCCTCGAGCGGGGTGCCTTCATGTTCGAGGGACTCTTCTTGTCGCTTCCCCGGCCGAAACCGCGCAGTTCGGGTCCCTCGAACAGGGCTTCTCCGTGTTCGAGGGACTCTCTTTCCGACGGTATCCGCGCCGCATCCGCGAGAAGGGTCCCTCGAATACTCCCCGCCTGCCTAGCCTTGTCACCACGACCGTTCGCGCAATGCGCGGCGGACACGACCGGCGACCGCCGCGGCCTGGTTCATCAGCTGCACGCCGGTGACCCGCACCACCAGCCACCCGCACCGCTCGAGTCGCTCCTGCCGAAGGATGTCCGAGGTCCACTGTTCGCGATCGACCCGATGATGGTCGCCCTCGAACTCCACGACGACTCTCTCCCGCGGGTACACGAGATCACCCCACGCGATGATTTCGCCGGTGTGATCGCGAAGGGGGTGGTTGAGCTCTGGTTCGGGAATCCCGCTGCTCACGAGAAGCAACCGCAGAAGCGACTCAGGGCGGGAGAGCGACCGCGTCCGCACGAGCGGTAGCGCCTCACGAAGGCGAGTCACTCCCGGTCGCCGCCCGGCCGATGCGGCGGCCGCGAGCTCTTCCGGCGTGGCGAGTGCACCACTCCCGGAACCGAACATGGGTTCGCGAACGGCGGAGTCCCCGATGGCGACGAGTTCGTGGGTGTCGACAACCTCGGCAGCCAGGCAGGCCCAGGTGCTCGCTGGCGAGGTGACACGGAGACCCCGATACATGCGAACCGAGACGTGAGACGCCTTCACGTTATGCCCGGTCACTCGAGCACCGCGCGGAGTGCGGCCCGGGGCGATAACAGCGACATCGATGCCGCGCTCGAGGCATCGCAGGACCAGCCCCGGCGGCAGCGTCAAATCCCACAGGACCGCAGCGGCGATGTGGGAGAAGAACTGGTCCTGCGGCATCACCAGTGAGTACTGTCGGCACGTGCGTCGAATGTTCTCCGCGAGATCGGCGATATCCTCACCAGCCGGGTGGGCAGACGCGCTTGCAGCGACCCTCATCCCGCGAAATGGCGACTCGAGATCCCGATATCTCAACCGAGCCGGCGAGACGCCGACATCCCGCGCTTCCGCCACCGAGAAGGTGTCGCCCAGGTTCGCCGGCAATGCGGAAGGTCTCATGTCCTCAGCCTGAGCGGCATGCGCAGCCATCGCGGGTCGCAGACCCTCCGTTGGCGGACGACACGCCATCCCTACTCAGCTGCGGAGAAGACGCCGCACGGTTCTCGACGGGCGCGGGATGTGATCCGCGCCCGAGCGAGCCCGCGTTTCGGGTCCCTTGAGCCTCATCCTCATCCGTTCGAGGGACCCGAGATGTTGCCGTTCGGGGCGAAACACCACATCACGCGTCCCTCCAACACAGCAACCCCTGGTTCGAGGGACCCGAAACGTCACGGATCGACGCGAAACACCGCATCGCGGGTCCCTCGGACAACGCGAGCACCCGGAACCCCGGGTAGCGAGCAGCGCACAGCGGGCAGCGAGCACGCCGGCGCACCGCCGAAGCCGGGGAGCCGCGGGTCAGAGCACGGGGACGCGGGTGTTGTCGAACGTGTCGCCGACCAGCACGAGCTCAACGCCGGCACCCTCGGCCACGCCCTCGGGGGAGGCGATCAGCGCGCGCGGCGCCATGTCCATCGTGCAGGCGCGGTCGGCGGGCGGGGTCTGGAACGTCACCGTGATCTCGGCGTCCGCCGTCTTCTTCATGGTGTCCACGACAGGCGCGCAGGAGGAGGAGCCCCACGTCACGAGCGCGATATCGCCCGAGGTGAGCCAGCCCGCGCTCGGCATGAAGTCGGTCTGCGTGCCGGAGCCCGCGAGCCCCTCCGCTCCGGGCAGCTCGACGCTGCCGGATGCGTTGCCGTAGCTCACGTCCACGCGGGTCGCCTGCGCAGGATCGACTCCCTCGGGAGCCGCGACGAGCGTGACGCGCGGCACGAGGTCCTTCGTGCAGGGACGCTCGGCGTCGACTGCGGGGTCGGCGAAGCTCACCGTGACCACTCCGTCCGCGAAGGCGGGTGTCTCCGCGACCGGCACGCAGGTCGAGCTGCCCTCGGTCACGACCGCGATCATCCGCCCGCTGTCGACCCAGCCCGCATCCAGCTGCAGGTCGGCGACCGCGGTCTCGCCGGGCGCGGCTTCGCCCGCGCATCCGGTGAGCATGCCCGCAGCGACCAGCAACGAGCCGGTGATGGTGAGCAGGGTCGTGGTGCGGCGCATGACGGCTCCTCGGAGATCTGCGGATGCGGCCGCAAGACGACCGCCGTGCTCACATCCTGTCGCAGCGACCTGCGCATCGGCGGCAAGCCCGGTAACGGGCCGGTCACGATCGCCGCTACTGCAGCGCCGAGGTCAGGCGGGCGAGGTTGTCGAGAACCGTCGAGCGCAAGGGCTGTTTCAGCCACTCCTCGAGGGTGAGTTCCGTGCTGAGCTCGCGGTAGCGGTCCTCGACCTGCCGCATCTCCTCGACGAACTCCTCGCCGCGCACGAGCATCGAGATCTCCATGTTGAGACCGAACGAGCGCATGTCCATGTTGCTCGAGCCGATGACCGCCACCTCGTCGTCGATCGTCATCGCCTTGGTGTGCAGGATGAAGGGCTTGCGGTACATCCAGATGCGCACACCGGCGCGCAGCAGCACCTCGTAGTAGCTGCGTTGAGCGTGGTAGACCATCGCCTGGTCGCCCTCTTCGGAGACGAAGAGCTCGACCTCGACGCCCCGGTGGCACGCGGTGGTGATGGCGTTGAGGATCGACTCATCCGGCACGAAGTAGGGGCTGACGAGGATGATCCGTTCCTTCGCGGCGTACATGAGCCCGAGGAACAGGCGCAGGTTGTTCTCGAACTCGAACCCTGGACCGCTCGGCACGATCTGGCAGTCGAGATCCCCCGTGGCCTGACGCAGGTCGAACTCGTCGACCTCCTCCGTCAGTAGCTCGTCGGTCTCGCTGTACCAGTCGGAGAGGAAGACGGCGTTGACGCTACCGACGACGGGCCCTTCGAGGCGCACCATGAGATCGACCCAGTGCAGACCGCGACGGATGTTCTTACGCAGGTTGTACGTCGAATCGGTGACGTTCTGCGAGCCCATGAAGGCGATGTCGCCGTCGATGACGAGAAGCTTGCGGTGGTTGCGCAGGTCGGGACGCTGGTACTTGCCGCGCAGCGGCTGCACGGGCAGCATCAGATGCCATTGCGCTCCCATGGCGTCCAGACGTTTCAGCGTGCGGCGGTAGAACGGCTTTCCTCGGTTGGCCCAGTGATCCAGCAGCACGCGCACCGTGACGCCCCGCTTGCGGACCTCCTCGAGCGCACGGAAGAAGTTGTCGGTCGACGCATCCGATTGAAGGATGTAGAACTCGACGTGCACGTAACGTCGGGCGCTGCGGATGGCGTCTGCCATCGCGTCGAGGCTCTCCTGATAGTCGGCGATCAGGTGCGCCTCGTTGTCACCGGAGAGCGGCATGGCCCCGAGGTTGGTGTTCAGCCGCACGAGCGAGGTGAACCAGCCCGGCGCGCCGGGACGCAGCGTGCCGTGATCGAGTCCGGCCGTGGCCTGCTGGATGTACTCGTTGATCGCGCGCTGCTTGCGCCGGCGCTTGCGCGGCAGGCGCGGCGTGCCGATCACCAGGAACAGCACCACCCCGATCACGGGGATGAAGTAGATCGCGAGCAGCCATGCCATGGCCGCCGTGGGACGTCGGTTGCGGGGGACGATGATGATCGCCGCGATGCGGATCACGATGTCGAAGACGAAGACGGCGATCAGCCACCACGATCCGAGATCGATGTCGATGTTGATCATGCCGTCTCCCCCGCCCGCATCCTGCTCAGCGTACTGGCAGGGCGCAGGACGGCCGCGTGGTGCGCGCTCAGTGGTCGGAGGCGACCGGAGGCAGGCCGCGCTTGGCGCGTTCCTCGGCCTCGATCTCCGAGTACACGCGACGCTCGGTGCGGTCCATGCGCAGGATCGAACGCACGATGAAGAAGAACGTCGCCGTCACGACGATGGTCGGCAGAATCGACCACAGCGCCGCGACCCAGATGTTCTCCACGCCTCCATGGTACGCGACGGCTTCTCCACACCGGCCGGGCTCCGGCGCGGCGGCCTGTGGGTTCGGGTGGGGCCGGCCCCGAACGCGCAGCCTCGACGCATGACCACGATCATCAAGGCCCGGGATGCGGCCGACTTCCTCTCTCTCGTTCCTCGACTGCTCGGCTACGAGCCGCGACGCAGCGTCGTGCTGATCCCCTTCAGCGCGGGGCGCACCGGCGGCGGACTGCGCGTCGATCTGCCGCCCGCGGCGGTCGACACGGATGCAGTCGCCTCGACCCTCATCGGCTTCGCCTGCCGTGTCGAGCACACCGATGCCTACGCCGTTCTCGTGTACGACGAAGACGCCGACGCCGTGACGCATGCGGAATTGGTCGCGGCATTGGAGGTCAGGGCGCAGGCGTGCGGACTGCGCCGCATCGATGCGCTGCACATCTCCTCCGGGCGCTGGCGCTCCTACCTCGATCCCGCTCTCGGCGGAGAGATCGCGGCCGACCCGGATGCGGGCGCGCACCGCCCTGCCGCCGACCAGGGCGCGGGAGCCGCGCTGCCGCACGTCGACCTCGCGCGGAGCGAGAGGGTCGGCCGGGCGCTGACCGAGTGCGCCCGCGCGCTGGACTGGGTGCTGCACGGGTCGCGTCCGGCGGACGCCCGCATCCATCCCGATGCCCTCGTCGCCTCCCTCGCCCTCGAGGATCTGCCCGCGTTCTTCGAGACCTGGATCCAGCCGGGCAGTGCTGCGCCACCGCCGAACGGCTCGGGTGACGCGGAGCACGCCGACGTGCAGGATCTCGCGCTGCTGATCTGGTGCCTCGCGCGCCCTGCCCTGCGCGACATCGCGCTGGCCACGTGGGTGGGCGGCGTCGATGGCGGAGACGCCGCCCTCACCGCGCAGCAGGAATGGGAGGCGGGCGCCGCGTACCCGGATGAGCTCGGCGCCTGGATGCTGGGCGAGGGCCCGCGCCCCGATGTCGATCGCCTCACGGATGCTCTCGAGGTGTGCCGGCTCGCGGCCGCATCCGCTCCCGCCGTGTATCGCCCCGGGGCGCTGGCGGCGAGTGCCTGGCTGTCGTGGGCGCTCGGGCGCTCCACCCATGCCGCGCGCTACTGCGAGCAGGCGTTGACCATCGACGCCGAGCACGGCCTCTCGCTCATCGTCTTGTCGATGGTCGATGCGGCCCACCTGCCCGACTGGGCGTTCCGGGCTCAGCCCGGGCCGCTCACTTGACGAGGGGGAAGAGGATGGTCTCGCGGATGCCGAGTCCGGTGACGGCCATCAGCAGTCGGTCGATACCCATGCCCATGCCGCCCATGGGGGGCATGCCGTGCTCCATCGCCCGCAGGAACTCCTCGTCGATGCGCATGGCCTCGTCGTCGCCGCGCGCTGCGAGCTTCGCCTGCTCGACGAAGCGCTCGCGCTGGATGACGGGGTCGATGAGCTCGGAGTAACCGGTGGCCAGCTCGAAGCCGCGCACGTAGAGGTCCCACTTCTCCACGACGCCCGGGATCGAGCGGTGCTCGCGCACGAGCGGGCTGGTGTCGAGCGGGAAGTCCATGACGAACGTGGGGCGCACCAGGTGCGTCTTGACGAAGTGCTCCCACAGCTCTTCGACGTACTTGCCGTGGGTCGCGTGCGGCGGCTCATCGACGCCCGCGGCCGCGGCGATGCGGGCGAGCTCGGCGACCGGCGTCTGCGGAGTGATGGGTTCGGCGTCGATCTCGGATGCGGCGAGCGCGTCGTTGAGCGAGTCGTACATCGAGATGCGGTCCCAGTTGCCGCCGAGGTCGTACTCGGTGCCGTCGGCCCAGGTCACGACGTGACCGGCCTCGGGGCGTCCGGCGAGACGGTTCGTGGCCGCGGCGGCGTTCTGGATGAGCTCCTGGGTCAGGTCGGCGATGCCGTTGTAGTCGCTGTACGACTCATAGGCCTCGAGCATCGCGAACTCCGGGCTGTGGGTCGAGTCGGCACCCTCGTTGCGGAAGTTGCGGTTGATCTCGAACACCCGGTCGAGCCCGCCGACGACGGCGCGCTTGAGGAAGAGCTCGGGGGCGATGCGCAGGTACAGCTCGGTGTCGAAGGCATTGGAGTGCGTGACGAACGGACGCGCCGATGCACCGCCGTGCTGCACCTGCAGCATCGGCGTCTCGACCTCGATGAAGTCGTGACCGGCGAAGGTCTCGCGCAGGCTCGCGTTGACGGCGGCGCGGGTGCGCACGGTCGCGCGGGCCTGGTCGCGCACGATGAGATCGAGGAAGCGCGAGCGCACGCGCGTCTCCTCGTTGAGCTCGGAGTGCAGGTTCGGCAGCGGGAGCAGCGCCTTCGAGGCGATCTGCCAGTCCTCCACCATGATCGACAGCTCGCCGCGGCGGCTGGAGATGACCTGACCGCGCACGAACACGTGGTCGCCGAGGTCGACGAGCTCCTTCCAGCGCTGCAGCGACTCCTCGCCGACGGCGGCGAGCGAGACCATGGCCTGGATGCGGCTGCCGTCGCCCGACTGCAGCGACGCGAAGCAGAGCTTGCCGGTGTTGCGGCTGAACACGACGCGACCGGCCACGCCGGCGATGACGCCGGTCTCCTCGCCCGCCTCGAGGCTCGCGAAGCGCTCGCGCAGCGCGGGGATCGTATCGGTCACGGCGACCGAGACGGGGTAGGCGCCGCCCGCCGCATCCGTCCGCTCCGCGATGAGTCGCTCGCGCTTGGCGAGGCGCACCGCCTTCTGCTCGAAGACGTCCTCTTCGGGGGTCTCGGCGGGCGCGGCGTTCTCGGGCTGAGAGGTCATCGTGGGGGCTCCTCGGAAGTCGCCGTCAAGTCTATCCGCGGCGCCCGGTGTGACCGGTTGCCGCCGGAGGGGCTCAGCGCACGAAGATCTCGGCGTTGTCGACGAAGCGGTGACCGCCGACGGTCGCAGCGATCAGGGCGAGCGCCGGGCCCTGGTGCCCCTCGTCGACGGGCAGGAACGTCGCCGGATCGACGACGTTCAGGTACTCGAGCCGGATGCGGGACTCGCCCATGAGCGCGCTCTGCGCCGCGGCGATGCACGCGTCGACGTCGCGGTCGGCATTGGATGCGGCGGCCTCGAGCGCCCGCGGCAGCAGCGCCGCTGCGGCGCGGTCGGCCGCGTCGAGGGTCGCGAGACGCGTCGAGATCGGCACACCGTCGTCGCTGCGCACCGTCTCGGCCTCGACGATCTCGACATCGAAGAAGAGCTCCCGCACCATCCGGCGCACGAGGAACACCCGCTGGCGGTCGCGCTCGCCGTAGACGGCGACGTCGGGCCGCACGAGATTCAGCAGCTGTGCCTCGACCGTCAGCAGACCGTCGAAGTAGAACGGGCGCACCCGACCCTCGTAGCGAAGGCCCAGATCCCCCGCGCTCACCTTGGTCGTGGCCTTGCCCGCGGGCAGCAGCTCCGCCGCATCCGGAGCGAACACGAGGTCTACGCCCAGGCGATCGAGGAGCGCAGCATCCGCGTCGGGCGTGCGCGGGTAGGCCTCGTACTCGGCGTGCGTGGCGAAGCGCAGCGGGTTCACGAAGGAGGAGACGACCACGATCCCGGCGTTCTCGCGCGCGGTACGGATGAGGTCGATGTGGCCGTCGTGCAGCGCACCGATCGTGGAGACGAGTGCGACACGCGTGCCCTCAGGAGCCGCGGCTCTGGCGTCTGCCAGTCGGGTGCGCAGCTCCGCGATGGTGCGGATCATCCGTCGATCGTATCGCCCACGGGTCCGCGCGGATCCGCACGTGTCAAGGCGTCGTCGACCGTCGAGCGCACGAGCGCCGACAGGTACCCACCGGGGTTCTCGACGCCGATGCCCGCGAGCAGACCCGTCGCCTGCTGCACGATCACGCGGGAGAACTCGGTCGCCGTCGCGATCGCCTCCGCGTACGCGGGCCGATCGGCCTCGGCGATCACGACGGGCTCGCAGCCGATCTCCACGGCCAGCGCCTGCGCGATCGGCAGCACCGCGGCGGGCGCCGTGACGGCGGCGTAGGAAGCGGCGAGCTGGCGCAGGTCGATCGTCGTGCCCGTGAAGGTGATGGCCGGATGCACCGCCAGCCCGATCGCCCCGAGTCGCTGCGCGGGCGCCAGCACGTCGGTGCCGTAGCCGGGGTCGGTGTGCAGCACGAGCTGTCCGGGCTGCCAGGCGCCCAGCTCGGCGAGGCCCGCCACGAGCGAGGGAAGCTCGTCGTGGGGCACCGCGAGCACCACGAGCTCGCTGCGGCGCAGGACCTCGGCGGCATCCAGCACCGGCACTCCGGGCAGGATCGCCTCGACACGGTCCTGATCGCTGCCGGCGGTGATCCCCGTGAGGGCATGCCCCGCCCCGCCCAGGGCCGCGGCCATGATGGGTCCCACCCGGCCCGCGCCGATCACTCCGACGCCCAGACGGCCGTCACGCCTCATCCGTTCTCCTCTTCCTCTCGTTGCTCGATGCGCATGAGCGACGCGGTGTCCTCGACGAACCACCGGTGCGATCTGTCCGTGCGGGCCGCTGTCACCGCGCGGCGCGCCACGTCCTCGAACATGCCGCGCGCGGCCCCGACATCGATCGCACCGAGGCTCGTGTCGACAGCTCCGGCCACGGTGTGCGCGCGAGCCGAGGCCACGCGCAGCGCGCGGTCGATCGGCCCCTGCTGCAGCGCGATGGACTGCAGCCGGGCCAGCGGCACGACCACCAGCGAACGCCAGAGTCTGCCGCGCCGCAGGAACAGCGCCGCATCCGTCACGGCGAAGCCGTCGCGCCGCCACGAGACCGGGCGCAGGATGCGGGCGCGACGCGGCGTGGTCGTGAAGGCGGGGTCGCCGACGGCGCCGAGCAGACCGCGCTCGAACAGGAGCGCGCGTTCGGTTTCGTCGAGCCAGGGCAGCAGCAGCGCCACGACCCGCTCCGCGTCCTCGCGCGTTCCCACCGGCAGCACGCGGGTGAACGCCTCCGCCGCCTCCTGGCCCGCACGCGAGCCGGACAGCCGGTTGACGGTGATCGTCCACCATCCCGCAGGGCGCCAGAGGATCGGCTGGTGCACACGCACAGCGTGCACCCGGCCCGGCGGGAGGATCTCGGTGACGGTCGTGAGGATGCCGAACACGATGCGCACGCCGTGGTCGGTCGGCGCGATCGCGTAACGCAGGGCCCGGACCGTGCCCCGGCCCACGTAGGTCGCGAAGCCGATCATCGTGGGGAGGATGGCGAACACGAGCCATCCGGGGCCCGTCGCCGCCCAGACGACGAGCGCGACCATGACCGCCAGGATCACGATGGTCGAGTCGCGCAGCAGCATCGAGCCGATGACCCGTCCCGGCGGGATCCGGACGACGGATGCGGGCTCCACCTCGGGCTCGTCGGTTCCCGCCACGAGCGAGTCCATCGCCTGCGAGGCGGTCTGCACGGCCGCCGATCGCCACGACGTCGCGGCGCCGGCCTCGCTCGGGCGGCTCTCGCCGAGCGAGCGGCCGGAGGCGAGACGCAGGATGTCGGCGCGCACCTGCTCGGCGTTCGAGGTCGAGAGGTACTCGAGGCGCACGTTGGCGTCCAGGCCCGCGCCTACGACCTCAAGCTTGGCCAGACCGAGCAGGCGCGCCACGAGAGGCCGCGTGAGGTTGACTCCCTGCACGCGGTCGAGCGGGGCCCGCCGGTTGGTGCGGAAGACGACACCGGAGCGCACCTCGACGTCGTCGCCCGTGATGCGGAACGTGTGGAACCGCCACGACATCCAGAACACGAGGATGAGGGCGACGACCACGAGCGCCACGACGCCCAGCGCAAGCAGCACCAGATCGTGGCCGAGCACGTAGTCCACCGGGTCGCCCGGAACAGGACCTGCGAAGCCGGGTGCCAGCCAGGGGGCGAAGATCTCGATCAGCCGGTCGCGCAGGTTGGCGACCACGAAGCCGAGCACGACCACGAGGAACAGACCGCCGCGAAGCAGCGGGGTCAGCGGGTGAAGCCGATGCCACTCGCCGTCGCTCAGCGCGGAGCGGCCCGCATCCGGTTCGGTCACAGTCCCGTCCGCCGGGATTCCGCGACGGCGATGAGCACGTCGCGCAGTCTCTCGGCCGCATCCTGGGTGAGCCCCGGGATCACGACGGCGGATGCGGCGGCCGCGGTCACGAGCTTGAGCTGAGCGATGCCGAACGCCCGGTCGAGCGGACCGTGCGTGATGTCGACGAGCTGCATGCGCCCGTACGGGACGGCGACGACGCGCTGGAACAGGATGCCGCGGCGCAGCACGAGGTCGTTCTCGCGCAGCCGGTAGCCGAACGATCGGATCTGGCGCGGGGTCAGGATGAGGGTGATGGCGAGCGCGACCAGCAGCACGCCCGCGGGGATCCACACCCAGCCGGTGCCGGTGACCGCCGCGATGATCGGCGCCGCGACCGCCACGAGCACGAGCCCGGCCGTGAGCGAGATCAGCTGCACCGTGCGGTAGGCGCGGGCGAGCTGGTGCCACGAGCCGTCGCGCACGAAGAGGCCCTCCCGGCGGGACTCGAGCAGCTCGTCGAAGGTGCCCGCATCCAGCACCGCCTCGTCAGAGGTGGGAGAGGGTGTCGCCTCCGGGGCTCCCGGCGTCGGGTTCGTCATCGTCGTCCTTCCGGATCGTGCACAGACTCTCGGCCACCAATGCGGCCGCCACGAGGAAGACGCAGGCCACGATCGTCGCGATCAGGGTGCTGAACGAGCCTACCGAGGGGATGACGGGCCGTGTCAGCAGGAAGACGGACAGCCCGATGGCGACCCCGCCCATCGCTGCACCGACGATGCTCGCAGCCTTGGCGAGCATCGCGATGCGCACCGCACGGAACGGATCGAGCGGCGTGGTCGAGTGCCCGCGGCTCGCCCGCCGGACCCCGATACCCAGCACCAGCACGAGCGCGCCGAGCAGCGCCAGCAGGATCGGCAGCGTCAGAACGGGGGTGAAGGTCGCCTGACCGGATGCGGTCAGCACCTGGTCGATGAGGAAACCGACGCCGGCACCGAGCACGACGGCGATCGCGAGGGATGCGGGCGAGGTGCGCTTCATGACAGGGCCTCAGCGAGGTCGGCGACGCGGCCGACGCCGGGCAGCACCGCATCCGCGTCGAGGGCGAGCCAGGGCCGCAGGACGAAGTCGCGCTCGGCGGCGCGCGGATGCGGCAGGGTCAGCGTCGATGTCGCGGAGCGCACGTCGCCGTAGGCGATCAGATCGAGATCGAGCGTCCGGTCGCCCCATCGCTCGCGGCGGCGGCGGCCGTGGTCGGCTTCGATGTGGTGGAGGAACTCGAGCAGTACCGACGGGGCGAGGCGCGTGTCCACGAGCGCGACGGTGTTGAGGTAGCGCGGGGCGTCGGGGTCGGGCCCGTCGGGGCGCACCGCGACGGTCTCCATGACGGGGGCGACGCGCACGTTCTCGGTCAGCGGCAGACGCGCGAGGTCGGTCGCCGCCTCGTCCAGCAAGGCACCGCGGTCGCCGAGGTTGGAGCCGAGCGCGATCACCGCGGTGACGGATGCGGCCTTCAGCGGCGCCAACGAGCCGTCGAATCCCTGGGCGAGCCGGCGGTTCATCGCTCCCCCCGGGTGCGCACGATCGTCACGGCCGCGTCGGTGAACGGCACCGTGATGGGCGCCTGCGGCTTGTGCACGGTGACCGTGACCTCGTCGACGAGCGGGCGCGCCAGCACGACGGCGGCGATGCGGGCGGCGAGCGTCTCGATGAGATCGACCGGCTCGCCGGTCACGACGGCCACGACCTCCTCGGCGATCTCGCCGTAGTGCACCGTGTCGGCGACGTCGTCGCTCGCGGCTGCCGGGGCGAGGTCGAGACGCATCGTGACGTCGACGACGAACTCCTGCCCGTCGCGCTTCTCGTCGGGGTAGACGCCGTGGAAGCCGAGGCCCCGTAGGCCCGTGAGGGTGATCGTGTCGCGGCTCATCCTGCTCCTCCCGAGCGCCACGCCTCCGCGATCGCGAGGGCGTCGGCGGTGGCCTGCACATCGTGCACGCGCACGCCCCACGCCCCGGCGTGAGCGGCCAGCGCGCTGGTGACGGCGGTGGCACGGTCGCGGCGGGCGAGGTCGTCCGTTCCGAGCGTCTCGCCGAGGAACCGCTTGCGGCTCGTGCCCACGAGCACGCGCGGGCCGATCCCGACCACCTGCGGCAGCGCCCGCAGCATCTCCCAGTTCTGCGCGCCGCGCTTGGCGAAGCCGACGCCGGGATCGAGCACCAGACGGGAGGGAGGGATACCAGCGGATGCGGCGGCCTCCATCCGGGCGATGAGCTCTCCGGTCACTTCGCGAGCCAGGTCGCGATACTGCGCCGGGGCGTACATGTCGTCGGAGTGGCCTCGCCAGTGCCCGAGCACGATGTCGACGTTGGCGTCGGCGGCCACCTCCAGGATCGAGGGATCCGACAGCCCGCCGGACACGTCGTTGATGACGCGAGCACCAGCGGCCACCGCGGCGGCGGCTGTCGCGGCGTTCATCGTGTCGACGCTGACCGTGACCCCGGCCTCGGTGAGCGCATGCACGACCGGCAGGATGCGCTCCTGCTCGACCTCGACGCCGACGCGCTCCGCCCCGGGCCGGGTGGACTCGCCGCCCACGTCGATGATCTGGGCGCCCTCTCCCACCAGGCGCAGCGCGTGGCGCACGGCCTCCTCATGCGCGAGGAACCGGCCTCCGTCACTGAACGAGTCGGGGGTGACGTTGACGATGCCCATGATGAGACAGCTCACGAGGCTCCTCCTGCGATCAGCGCGATGAGTTCGGCGCGCGCCGAGGGCTCGGCGAACTCGCCGCGAGCAGCGATCGTCACCGTAGTCGCGTCGACCTGGCGTCCGCCGCGCATCGTGACGCACTCGTGCGACGCATCCAGCACGACCAGCACTCCGCGCGCATCCACCCCGTGGGCGATCGCGTCGGCGATCTGTTCGCCGAGGCGCTCCTGCACCTGCGGGCGGGAGGCGAGGATGTCGACGACGCGCGGCAACGCTCCGAGCCCGACCACGCGCTCGGCGGGCAGGTAGGCGAGGTGCGCCTTGCCCGCGAAGGGCAGGAGGTGGTGCTCGCACACCGAGCGGAAGCGCACGTCGCGCAGCACGACGGGCCCCGAGGGAAGCGTCTCCGGCGCCGGCCCCTGCGCCACCGAGATGGTGTGCGAGAGCGGTTCGGATGCGTCTTCACCGACGCCGGCGAAGAAGTCGGCGTACAGCTCTGCCACGCGATGCGGGGTCTGCTTCAACCCGGGGCGGTCGGGATCCTCCCCGATCGCTTCGAGCAGCTGGCGGACGAGGTCCGCGACGCGAGGGCGGTCGACGGCCACGACGGCCTTACGCGGTCGCGGGGCGAGCCTGACCCGACGGACGCTGACGCGGCGTCGCGGGGGCAGCCGCCGCATCCGCCTCCTGAGCAGCGGCCACACCGACTTGCGGCGCACGCGCCGGCACGTCGACGGGAGGCAGCGGCGAGACGGGGCGCTCGGAGCTGGACAGCCACTGCGGACGCGGGGGCAGCCGCTTCACGTCCGAGAAGATCTCGGCGAGCTCGATGTGGTCCAGCGTCTCCTTCTCCAGCAGCGCCAGCGCGAGCTTGTCGAGGATGTCGCGGTTGTCGTTGATGACCTGGTACGCCTCGTTGTGGGCCTGCTCGATGAGAGCCCGCACCTGCACGTCGACGCGCTCGGCCACCCGCTCGCTGAAGTCGCGACCGTGTCCCATGTCGCGGCCCATGAAGACCTCGCCGGAGGATCCGCCGAGCTTGACCGGACCCACATCCGTGGTCATGCCGTACTCGGTGACCATCTTGCGGGCGATGTTGGTGGCCTTCTCGATGTCGTTCGAGGCACCGGTGGTGGGGTCGTGGAAGACGATCTCCTCGGCCACGCGACCGCCCATCGCGTAGGTCAGCTGGTCCTGCAGCTCGTTGCGCGTGACGGAGTACTTGTCGTCGACCGGCAGCACCATCGTGTAGCCGAGCGCCTTGCCGCGCGGGAGGATCGTGACCTTCGTGACCGGGTCGGTGTGGTTCATCGCCGCCGCCGCGAGCGCGTGACCGCCCTCGTGGTAGGCCGTGATGAGCTTCTCCTTGTCCTTCATCACACGCGTGCGACGCTGCGGACCGGCGATCACGCGGTCGATCGCCTCGTCGAGGGCACGGTTGTCGATGAGCTGGGCGTCGGAGCGCGCCGTGAGCAGCGCGGCCTCGTTGAGCACGTTGGCGAGGTCGGCACCGGTGAAGCCGGGGGTCTTTCGTGCGACGACCTCGAGGTCGACCGAGTCGGCCAGCGGCTTGCCGCGGCCGTGCACCTCGAGGATCTGCTTGCGGCCCTTGAGGTCGGGGGCGTCGACGCCGATCTGGCGGTCGAAGCGGCCCGGGCGCAGCAGCGCCGGGTCGAGGATGTCGGGACGGTTCGTCGCGGCGATGACGATGACGTTGGCCTTGGGGTCGAAGCCGTCCATCTCGACGAGCATCTGGTTCAGGGTCTGCTCGCGCTCGTCGTGACCACCGCCGAGACCGGCACCGCGGTGACGGCCGACGGCGTCGATCTCATCGATGAAGATGATCGCGGGCGCGCTCTCCTTGGCCTGGTTGAACAGGTCGCGCACGCGGCTGGCGCCGACGCCGACGAACATCTCGACGAAGTCGGAACCCGAGATCGAGTAGAAGGGCACGCCCGCCTCGCCGGCGACGGCGCGCGCGAGCAGGGTCTTACCGGTTCCGGGAGGGCCGTACAGCAGCACACCCTTCGGGATGCGGGCACCCAGCGCCTGGAACTTGGTGGGGTCCTTCAGGAAGTCCTTGATCTCCTGCATCTCTTCGATGGCCTCGTCGGAGCCGGCCACATCCTGGAACGTGACGGTCGGCGATTCCTTGGTCACGAGCTTCGCGCGGGACTTGCCGAACTGCATGACCTTGCTGCCGCCACCCTGGGCGGACGAGATGAGGAACCAGAAGATGATGCCGAGCAGGAGGATCGGCAGCAGGAGCGAGATGAGCCCGTCGAACCAGGTCGCGCGGGGCACGACGTCGTTGTAGCCGTCGGAGGGCTTGGCGGCGTCGATCGCCTGCACAACCTCGTCGGCGCGGGCACCGACGTAGTAGAACTGCACGTCGTTCGCGCCCTCGTAGGGCTGGGACAGCTTCAGGTCGACGCGCTGGTCACCGTCGGTGTTGGTCACCTCGGTGACGGTGGAGCCCTGGAGCAGCTCGAGGCCCTGCTGGGTCGTGATCTGCTTGGCCGCTCCCAGGCTCGAGATGAGCGAGAAACCAACGATGAGGAACAGCCCGATCACCAGGACATACAGGAGCGGGTTGCGCGTGATCTTCTTGAAGTCCATTTCGCGGGGAGACCCCGGCCCTTTCGTCGACGTACCGCCTCCCGACGGTCGTTTCAGGGTAGCGCGGGCTCACTATGCCGGGTCTGTGCATTCGCCCACGGCGTACAGGGCGCGCGGCCCCGGTCGTCAGCTGTAGACGTGGGGGGCGAGCACCGCGACGTCGCGCAGGTTGCGGTAGCGCTCGGCGTAGTCGAGGCCGTAGCCGACGACGAATTCGTTCGGGATCTCGAAGCCGACGTAGCGGCAGTCGACCTGCACCTTGGCGGCCTCGGGCTTGCGGAACAGCGCGAAGACCTCGACGGATGCGGCGCCGCGGGCGGCGAAGTTCTCCAACAGCCAGCTGAGCGTGAGGCCCGAGTCGATGATGTCCTCGACGATGAGCACGTGCTTGTCGTGGATGTCGGTGTCGAGGTCCTTGCGGATCTGCACGACACCGCTCGAGCGGGTGCCGGTTCCGTAGGAGGAGACGGCCATCCAGTCCATCGGCACGAGCGTCGGCAGGGCACGGGAGAAGTCGGCCATGACCATGATCGCGCCCTTCAGGACGCCCACGAGCACGAGGTCCTTGCCCTCGTAGTCGACGGCCACCTGGGCCGCGATCTCCTCGAGCTTGGCGAGGATCTGCTCCTCGGTGGCGAGAACGGTCGTGAGGTCGTCGGCGATGTCCGCTGCGCGCATAGATCGATTCTAGGTGCCCGCTTCGGCGGCGCCCTGTGCGCCGGCCGGGTCAGATCGAGGCGCTGAACACGATCCGCCCGCCCACCCGGGCCGCGCGGCAGCCGGGGAGGTCGATGGGGCCTTGGCCGCGCCAGTCGGTGACCAGCCGCTCCACCTCCTGCGTCTGGCGGTGCGTGAGCGAGACGTGGAACTCGCTGGCCACGACATGGCGGAGGATGCGGGTGCGCAGCGCCGAAGGGTTGGCGGCGAGGGCTGCGACCGAGACGGCGATCCCTGCCTCGGCGGGCTCGACGATGTCCTCGATGGTCTCGTCGATCATCTCGGCGAAGGCCGCCGCATCCTCTCGCAGCTGCTCGGCGGTACGCGCGAGGGCGTCGGCGATGCCGGGGCCCAGCTCGCGCTCGAGCACCGGCAGCACGCGCTGACGCACCCGCACCCGGGTGAAGGCGGGGTCGTCGTTGTGCGGATCGTGCCACGGCTCGAGCTCGGCGGCGGTGCAGGCGGCGAGGGTCGTGGCGCGCGAGACGCCCAGGAGCGGCCGGAGCCACGTGAGGCCGCCGTCGTCCCGGCGCTCCGGCGCCATCCCGCCGAGACTCGTCGCCCCCGAGCCCCGGGCGAGCCCGAGCAGCACGGTCTCGGCCTGGTCGTCGAGGGTGTGGGCGAGCAGCACGGCCGAGGCGTCGCGTCGCGACGCGGCCTCCGCGAGCGCCGCGCGACGGGCCTTGCGGGCGGCGGCCTCCGGCCCCTCCCCCTCGGCCGACACCTCGACCCGCACGACCTCGGCGCCGAGCCCGAGCCCGCGGGCGAGGTCGGCTGCACGGGCGGCGACCGCATCCGATCCGTCCTGGAGTCCGTGATCGACCGTCACCGCGATCGCGCGTACGTCGAGGGCGGCGGCTTCGAAGGCGACGGCCGCCGTGAGGGCGAGGGAGTCGGCCCCGCCCGAGAGTCCGACGACGACGGTCTGTCCGCGCCGGGGTTCGAGCACCGCGCGGACGGCGCGGCGCACCGCGGCGGTGGCGGGGTCGAGTCCGGGTCGCATGCCACCACGCTACTGGCGGGGGCGGCGAGGGCTCTGCCACGAACAGTGTCCCTGCCCGCTCCCGTGCGGTTCTCGCCGAGCCCTGCCCGCGGAACCGCCGAAGCGGGCCGACTAGGCTGTGTGGCGAATCCGCTGAACTTCCGAAGGAGCACAGGAATGGGCGCATACGACGCCGTCATCGAGATCCCGCGCGGCAGCCGCGTCAAGTACGAGGTCGACCACGGCACGGGCCGGGTCTTCCTGGACCGCGTTCTGTTCACGCCCATGGGCTACCCGAGCAACTACGGCTTCTTCGAGAACACCCTCGGCGAGGACGGCGACCCGCTCGACGTGCTCGTGCTGCTCGACCGCGACATCTACCCCGGCGTGCTCGCGAAGGTGCGCCCCGTCGCCGTGCTGAAGATGAGCGACGAGGCCGGCGGTGACGACAAGGTCGTCGCCGTACTGGCGAAGGACCCGCGCTGGGCCCACATCCAGGACGTCGACGACATCGACGAGTGGACCAAGGGCGAGATCGGCCACTTCTTCGAGCACTACAAGGACCTCGAGCCCAACAAGTGGGTCAAGGTCGACGAGTGGGCGAACGCGGCCGAGGCCGAGCGTCTGGTGTCGGAGGCCTTCACGCGCTTCGAGGAGCACGAGGGTCAGACCAAGACGCAGGGTGAGGGCCAGGCCCCGAACTCGCTCTGAGACCTCTCAGACGAAGAGAGCGGATGCGGCACCGGCCGCATCCGCTCTCTTTCTGTCTGGGTGTCGGACTCAGAAGCCGACGCCGCGCGCCGCCATGAACGGCCGGGGGTTGACGGTTCCGCTCGGGGTGTAGACCTCGAAGTGGAGGTGGCAGCCGAAGGAGTTGCCGGTGTTGCCGACGCCTGCGATGACGTCGCCCGCGTTGACCCACTGGCCGCGCGACACGTAGATGCCGCCGTTGGAGATGTGGGCGTAGCCGGTGCCGTAGCCGCCGCCGTGGTCGATGCGGATGTAGTTGCCGTAGCCGCCGTTGCCGCCAGCGAAGGTCACCGTCCCGGAGGACGCCGCGTAGATGTTGCCCCAGCATCCGGCGCCGAAATCGGTGCCGTAGTGGAAGCTGCTCGCGCAGTAGCTCGGACCGCACTGGGCGTAGCGCTGGCCGTACTCGGACGTGATGCTGCCGCCGGCGGGCCGCACCCAGCCTGAGCCGCCGCCACCGCCGCCGCCTCCCCCGCCGCCACCACCGCCGGGGTTGTTCTTCGCCGCCTCTTCTGCCGCACGGCGAGCTGCTTCCGCTGCGGCTTGACGGGCCGCCTCGTCGCGACGCTTCTGCTCGGCCACACCGGCCTGGTAGTCGGCGACGGTCTTCGCGGTCGTGTCCTTGAGCGCGGCCAGCTGGGCCTGCAGCGTGCCGAGGTTCTGGTTCTGCGCGTCGAGGGCGGCCTGGGCGGCATCCGCCGCTGCCTGCGCCTCCTGCATGGCCTGCTCGGCGGCCTTCTGCAGCTTGTCGCGCTCGTCGCGAGCGGTGGTGGCCTGCGCGGTCAGCGACTGGGCGGCGTTCCTGGCCGAGACGGCGGCCGCGTAGACGTCCTGGTTGCGCTCGAGGAGCTTGTCCATCGTGCCGAGGCGGGCGAGCAGGTCATCGGCACCGGCAGCGGAGCCCGCGAAGAAGAGCTGCAGCGATGTGTCGTCGCCACCGGCCTTGTAGAGCTGGCTGGCGACGCGCCCCGCCTTGTTCGCCGCCTCGGTCGCGGCGGCGGCTTGCGCGTCGGCCTGCGACTGCAGGTTGTCGGCGCGCGCGGCGGCGTCGAAGTACGCCTGCTGCGCGGTGAAGTACTCCTGGGACTTCTGGTCGGCGATCGCCTGCTTCGCCGCGACATCGGCCTGCAGCTGCGCGATCAGCGTCTCGATGCGCTGGATCTCGGCGTTCTTCGCCGCTTCGTTGTTCTTGGCGTTCTGAACGTCGTCCCACGAGGGGTAGCCCTCGATCGCGAGCGCGCGGGGCTGAAGCGGGCCGGCCAGCGCAGCGAGTCCGACGACGCCGAGTGCGCCGGCACCCAGCGCGACGCGGCGGGTCATCGTGGGCCAGAGGGCGCGCTTCTCTTGGGCGGTGGGGCCGCAACCGCAGTCCTCTTCCGCTCCGGACAGATCTTCGGCAGACACAACAGCCCCTCATTCACCGGCGCAACACCGACAACACTAACAACATCAGTCACATCCGCAACGGGTTCTTCGAACGCAGGATGCGGGCGGTCCCGCGCCATCCTCTCCCCTGATCGACGGCCCACCGGGCAGCGACGCGCGCGGGCGGTCGGACCCGATTTCGCATTTGCCGGAGTCTCGCCTATGCTTGCTCTTCGGTAAGCGTGAGCCCGAAGGGTTCATCCGGCCCCATCGTTTAGCGGCCTAGGACGCCGCCCTTTCACGGCGGTAGCACGGGTTCGAATCCCGTTGGGGTCACACAACCGAATACAATTAAACAAGCATGGCCCTGTAGCGCAGTTGGTTAGCGTGCCGCCCTGTCACGGCGGAGGTCGCGGGTTCAAGTCCCGTCAGGGTCGCTCTGAGCGACGGGCCCTTCTCGAAGGGCCTTTCGTTTAGGACGCGGCATCGCGTCGCCTCGAGCGATACGGATGCTGCGGGGCTCTGTAGCTCAGTTGGTAGAGCGCACGACTGAAAATCGTGAGGTCACGGGATCGACGCCCGTCGGAGCCACACGGACCGTCGTTACAACGGTCCCAGAAACCCTCGCCTAGCTTCTACATGGCGGGGGTTTTGCTTTGTGCGGTGAGGGGCAGTGCTTGAACCGCAGTCCTTATGTGGAGCTGCGCCGATGTCGGGAGTCGGCGGGGCCGCTCTGGGGCTGGTCGACACCGCGCGGCGCTGCTGGTGGTGGCGCACATCGTGCCGCGCTCTATCTCAGATGAGGGGCACCGCAAGGGCTTCGCCTCGATCGCGATGCTCGGCTGCAGTCTCGGATGCGACGAGCTGTTCGAGCTCGGCTACCTCGTCGTCGACGATGAGGGTGCTGTCCGGCCCGGACGACCAGCCGAGAGCGAAGCGCTGCGCCCCCGGTGGACCGAGATGGTTCACCGGGGGCGCCAGAGTTTGTTCTTGACTAGTCAGTTCCAGTCTCTGTCGGAGAAGAGCACATCAACGGCCTGCCGCTTCTGTTCGAGGGACAGGTCGACCCCGGTCATGTTGAGGACGATCGTGCCATTCCGCAGCCCTTCATCCCCCAGGACCAGCTCCCAGTACTCGGCCTCCCCGACGGAATCGAAGCGCTGGAAATCTCCGACATCAGTGCGCCATCCCTCCACACAGGAACCGGTCGCCTCCGTGCACACCTCCGCTGTTGCCTCCCGCGGGTTGATGCCGGCGGAGTAGGAGAGGAGGTCTTTGAGCGGGCGCTCCCTGAAGGAGTTCAGGCCCCCGGTGACCCACCAGATGCCTACGGCCAGCAGCACCCCGATGACCACGATGGAAGTGGTGATGATGGTGCGGCGTGGCGACCATCTCCGTGTTTCGGTAGCGGACACACCATCACCTTCCAATGATCGTTGGGTCGGAGCCTACTCAGTACTGGGTGGCGGTGTCCCAGTTGCAGCGGTGAATGGCGACGCCGTAAGTCCAATCCACGGTGCGTGTAGGACGAGCCTTCTCGAGGTTCCACTCACCGGCGAACCACGAACCGTATGCGTGGCAGGAGAACTGTTGGCGCATCGTGGTCTTGGAGGTAAGCGCGTTGCGGACCGTGGCGCCCCACTGCCCGACTGCCTCGTTCCACCCCTCGAGATCCATCAGCGGCGCGGCGATGGCATAGGTCCACCATCCCGGCATCAGATTGACCCGGGGCTGGCCGTTCCAGGTGTCGACGTTCGCACTCGTGAAGAGCATCTGCGAGGCCGCGGGCGCCGCCACGATCGGATAATCGTAGGTGTCGCTGTGCTCGACGACCTGTGTCAGTCGAGCACCATTCACCACGTAGCGGGTCGGCACGTCGACACCATTGGCGTCCTTCGCCGATGCCGGCGTGACGATGGTCACCAGATCGCCGGACGCGGAGCGGACGAGGGCGGTACCGTCCTCGACAAACAGGCTTGCGCCGCCCTCAACGGAGAACTCGTACGCGTACTCGGTCGGGGCTGAGGAGGCCTCGATCACCGTGGCGATCTGCACGAGGCCCTCTTCTCTCACGACGGGGACAGTGACGCTGCCGTTGCCGTTGTCGTGGGAGACGACGCCGTCGACGAGTTTCTGAGCGTCGCCGGCGACGTCGGAGTAGGGCAGTGTGATGCCGACGGTGACATCACCTCGGGTCAGCGTGAGCGGAGCCCGGGCTTCAACGGGGACGACGATGTTCGTCCCCTCTACCGTGGCGTCGATCGCGGCGGTCGCGGTGACGTCGGTCGGAACCTCTGCGACGCTGTCGAGTGTCTGGAACTGCGGCTCTGTCGCGGCATCCGTGAACGACTGCAGCGCCTCGAGCGTCGACGCACTCCCGTCATTCTCCGTTGCGCCAGCCGGTGTGGCACTGAAAACGAGCGCGGAGATTGCGGCGGCAGCCGACAGCCCTGTCAGTTTCCTGCGTGTGATCACGAAATTCCCCTAGTCCGCGCAACATGCGCTGCCTCGTCGGCTCGGCTCGGAGGCCGACAACATCGAACGCCCGTGTGGATCGCTCTTCCCCCGACCATAGGAGTCGAAGGGCCGCCGAATTCAGGCCATGGCCCTAGGACCATGGTTGGGAACTACTGGGCTAGATCAAAGCTTGATCAACCCGATTTCAGTAGCACGGAGAACTATCTGCAGGCGATTCTCAACGCCCCACACGTGATTGATGTGGCGGATATCGGCCTTCACCGTGCCCTCCGCGTAGTGAAGCTCTGCTGCGATCTCCGCGTTGGAGAGCCCCTTCGCGATCAGTTCGATGACCCTGCGCTCTCGATCGCTCAGCGCCGGGGCGTCATCTTGATGCGACTCGGCGGCCTCGATCACTGCTCTGACGAACTGATCCTGCACTTCCGGGGAGACGACTCGGTCGCCCGCATAGGCAGCGACGACTGCATCGATGATCTGATCGGGAGTGGAGTTCTTCACTAAGTATCCGCAGGCGCCAGCACGAAGCACTTCCAGAGCTCGCCATTCGGTAGTGAACGTCGTCAAGGCGACGACGCGACATCGGGGGTTCCAGGCCAACACTCTGCGAGTGGCCTCGACACCGCTGACATCGGGCATCTTGATATCCATCAGGACGACGTCAGGGTCTGCGGCCTTGCAAGCGTCGACAACCTCAGATCCGTCGGCTGCTTCTCCAACGAGCATGACCCGATGATCGTCCGCGATGAATGCCCTCAACGCGTGGCGAACAAGGGCTTCATCGTCGACGACGAGCACGCGCACCGGGTCACTCACGTTCACAACGTATCTCGGTGAGCCCAGCACATTCGTAGCCTCAGGGCCATGAGTCCCTGTCCGCGGGATGGCGCGAAGTAGTGTTGGCGAGAGTATTAGCGCGCGGAGTCAGCGCAAGGGAATCCTGATGCGCGACTCGAACAGGGGGCATCATCATGGCACCGAGTATCTACAGCCTTGAAGTACTTATCCGGGCTGCTGCTGGGACCGACGCGGACTTTGGTGACTGGCTGTGCAAGATGTTGGGCATCTGTGCCTGAAACCCCCTGGGAGCTCGGAGATATCAGAGAGCACGCGCACGCGGATAGCGGACGGGTCTCGATCCGGCGAACGCTTGCCTCGGGTGAGTTCTGGAAACCACGTTCGCTGCACCCCATAGCTCGGCTCCTGCTACTCGTCGTGGTGAGCGTGCTGCTCTGCATCTCGGTGGGCTTCATCGTCACCGGGGGCCCCTTCACACGGGACGACCTGCTCGCTGTTGTGCTCTACGGCGCCCTTGCCGCTTTCGCATGGCGGCCGACGATAGCCGCTTTCCTCGTCATTGTCGGCTGTAGCCTCGGCGCCATTCTGACAGGAAGCGGCGGGGACCTTCTGGAGCTCGCTTTGGCTCTCGGCATCGTCGCAGCGACGTGCGCTCCCTGGGTGATCACGGTCCATGGGCTCGTGCTCGTTGTGCTCACGGCGGACATGGCCATGAACGGGTCATCGCTCACGGAGGGAGGATTCTTCGGCATCGCTGGCATCGCGGCGATTGCGTTTCTCGTAGGCATCACTTTCCGGATCGTCACCGCGCGCGAAGCCATCCTCGTCGCGGAGCGTGCCCGCGTCGTGAAGGATCTCGAAGCGCTTGCACGGGAGGAGCAGGAGCAGATCGCGGACGAACTGCACGATGGGATCGCGCACGATCTCACCCTCGTGCTGTTCCACGCCCGGGCGCTTCCGCGCCAGCCAGACGAGGCGGCCCGACAGGTGTCGCTCACCACGATCGAGGACTCGGCCGAGCGGGCACTGCAGAGCATCCAGTCGCTCTTGTCGCTGATCCGTGAGACGCGGGCCGACGGTGCAGACGGGCGCGCTGTTCGGTATGACGGAGACGTGATTGAGGCCGTGACGTCCTTGGGTGCGCTGTTGAAGGACGCGGGTATCCCGACCAGCGTGTCGGTCCCGCAGACATCGCTCAGCGCAACGCCGGCAGCCGAACGGGTCCTCACGGAGACGGCCATCGAGGCCGTGACGAACATCCTCAAGCACGGGCCCGCCTCGGAAGCCGCGAGCCTCGACGTCATGGAAGGGCCCGGCTTCGTCGAGCTATTGGTCAAGAACGTTGCTCCACGCACCATCCCCGGCAGTGCTGCTCGCTCCAGCGGGCGCGGACTGCTTCGTGCGCGCCAGCGGCTCGTCCAGTACGGCGGGGAGCTGGAATCGGATCTGAATTCAGGTGTGTGGGTCCTGCAGGCGCGGATTCCTCTTGCGCCAACTGGTCCAGGTGTCCACCCCGCCCCGTAAGCGTCGGGCGTGCGCACGAGGTTCGGCGCCGAAGCTGACGCCGCCTTCCGAGAGCTGGGGTCCTCGTCTTTCTGCACGGAAGCAGTGTCGTCTCGGCCAGCTATCTCTCTGACGCAGAAGAAACCGACGAGCCGTGATACCGGCGCACAACACTGGTTAGCGCAGCCGCAGTCCGTCGAGGAGGAGGCGGACCATCGCGTTGGGCGAACCGTCGGCTGACGGCGCGCGGTGACTGAGGTCGCCGATGGCCTGCAGCAGCTGGATCGGGTCGATGCCTGAGCGCACCTCGCCCGCATTCACTGCCGCATCCAGGAGCATCCGGATGGCCGGGCCCAGCTTCGCGATGAGGTGGGCCGGCAAAGACTCAAACGCTGGGTCTCCGGAGATCAGCGCCGCTGAGAGGCCCTGCTTCGTGGCCACGAACCGGGTGAACCGCTCCACCCACCGGTCGAGAGCCTCGCCGGGCGGGAGCTCGTTCAGCAGCTCGGTGGCAGCCGCGGCCGTCGCGTCGATCTCGGTCGTGAACACGGCCGCGACGAGTTCGGCGCGGTTCGGGAAGTGACGGTAGAGCGTTCCGACCCCCACGCCGGCCTCCGCGGCGATCTCACGGGCGGGGGCATCGACGCCCGAGCGGGCGAACACGACCCGTGCGGCGGCGAGGAGCGCGGCGGAGTTGTGGGCCGCATCCGAACGCGGGCGACGAGGCGCTACGGCAGCCGGTTCCGCAGACACGTCGGTGAGACCTCCTTGCCAAACGGAACAGCGTTCCGTATTGTGAGCGAGAGCGGAACAATGTTCCGCATCCACAGACTACCGGAGGATCCCATGCAGTACCGCACCCTCGGCCGCACCGGCATCAAAGTGACCCCCTACGCGCTCGGCGCCATGATGCTCGGCTCGTACGGCAACCCCGATCGACAGGAGGGCATCCGGATCATCCACCGCGCCCTCGACGCCGGCATCAACTTCGTCGACACCGCGGATCGCTACGGCGACTCCGAAGAGGTGGTCGGCGAAGCGCTCCGCGGCCGCCGCGACCAGGTCGTGCTCGCCACCAAGTTCTACGGGCCGGTCGACGACGACATCAACCACCGGGGCGCCTCCCGCCGCTGGATCATGGCAGCGGTCGAGCGGTCGCTCCGCAACCTCGGCACCGACTACATCGACCTCTACCAGCTCCACCGACCCGACCCCGATACGGACATCGAAGAGACCCTCTCCGCGCTGACGGATCTGGTGCGCCAGGGCAAGGTCCGCGCGATCGGATCCTCATCGATGCGCGGGTCCGAGATCGTCGAGGCGCAGTGGACCTCCGAGCGGCGCGGCTTCGAGCGCTTCCGCACCGAGCAGCCGAACTACTCGATCCTCGACAGGGAGATCGAGCGCGAGATCCTCCCCGTCGCGCAGCGCTACGGGATGGGCACGCTCGTCTACAGTCCCCTCGCTGGCGGTGCGCTCTCGGGCAAGTACCGGGCGGGCCAGACCAACGACAACTTCCGCGCCGGCACCGGAATGCAGCACTTCCGCGACGAGCGCCGACTCGCCACGATCGAGCAACTCGTCACACTGGCGGATGAGGTCGGCATCCCTCTCTCGCACCTGGCGATGGCCTTCACCCTCGCGCACCCCGGAGTGACCTCGGCGATCATCGGGCCCCGCACGATGGAGCAGCTGGAGTCCACGCTCGCCGGCGCGGAGGTCGCGCTGTCCGATGAGGTGCTCGACCGCATCGACGCGATCGTGCCGCCGGGCGAGAGCATCGGCGCGATGGACATGGTCTACCGCGGACCGGAGGTGGGCGAGTCGGCGCTCCGCCGCCGACCCGCGTCGGAGCGGATGGCGGGTTGAGCGCGGCACGGGATCCGCGACCTCTCCCACGGACGCGCTAGAAGGGGTAGCGCCCTCGACGGGTGGGAACGCAGACCCTAAACGCGACCTCCCGCGCGCGCAACGGGGGTGACGAGGGGCTGAGCGGGCCGGTGGGCTGGGGCGATGGATACATCACTGGAGAGATCAAGATTCGGAACTGGCCTTATTCGCCGTACGGCGCTCACCATCGGCACCCTAGCCATCCTGCTTACCGGAGGCGCGCTTGCCTCACCCGCGGCCAACGCCGCCGAACCAGAGGTCAACGACGCCCCCACTGCCCAGACGGAGTTCACCGAGGATCAGTGGTCGGCTGCCGTCGACGAACTCATCGCGAGCGACGTCGCCCGCACCGTCGAGCCTGCGGAGGGCGGCGACCTTTACACGTTCCAGATTCCCGTCGACGATCAGGCCGTCCCCGGCGGCCTTTACCCTCTGACCGCGTTCGTCCCCGACGACAATGCGGCGCCGGCACCCGGCCAGGTCACCCCGCAGCTCGGGTGGGGTGAGGACTCACGCGGACCGTTTCTCATCCTCAACAAGTTCGACCAGGACCTACTGACCGGAGGAGCGATCCAAGTGATCGGGCTCGCCGCATGTGCCCTGCCGGGCATCGGGTGGGTATCGTGCGGCGTCATCCAGGGAGCTCTGCTCGTCGCCAGCGCGGGGATCTCGCAGCTGCCGAAGCCGTGCCCCGACCAAGCCAAGGTGTATCTGTTCCAGCAGTACAACCGCGTCGGCTGCTACCCCTGAATCCCGATCGTCCAAGACACGGAGGGCACCCCGTTCACGGGGTGCCCTCCAGCGCGAACAGCGCGTCGACGCGCTGATCCAGCTCGCGAGCGAGGAGGAATGCGAGCATCAGCGTCGGCGCGTGCACGCCTCGTTCGATGGAGATGATCGTCTGGCGTGACACGCCGCAGCGCCGGCTCAACTCCTCTTGCGTGAGCCCCGCGGCGAGGCGGGCTGCCCGGACGTTACTGACGAGCACTGCGGTTCACCCACAGGCGGGAGATGCCATAGCCGACCACGAGCACCGCCAGCAGGCCGAGAAGGATGATCCAGCTCGGCACCGCCGGTGACGCGACCCCGACCGCCAACGCGATTGCCGTCGCTATCAGAGCGAACACGTACGCT
Source organism: Microbacterium sp. Clip185 (assembly GCF_028743715.1). Classification (NCBI taxonomy): domain Bacteria; kingdom Bacillati; phylum Actinomycetota; class Actinomycetes; order Micrococcales; family Microbacteriaceae; genus Microbacterium; species Microbacterium sp. Clip185. Next base: position 3,036,518 of record NZ_CP117996.1, read on the forward strand.
GCCGCACGAGCACGCACATCCTCCGCGTACTCGACGGAGTCCGGGCCATCTGTGCGATTCGCCCGCTGCGTGCGGCGCTTGACGATCATGGCGCCGAGCCCGACGAAGGCGACGGGAACGGTCAACGCGACAACGCGAAGCCATTCGAGCTCATAACGGTAGGCAAGCCCGAGGCTGATCGCCATGGCGGCGATTCCCCCGAGAAGAAGAGCGATGTACTTCCAGAACACGAGCCACCTCCAGGTCGCGATGTCAAAAACTCTTGACCAGCGACGTTAGGTCCAGGCATCCATGATGTCAAGACGGCTTGACGTCGCGTTTCGTCTCGCTGCCCTCGCTCAACGACCGGGTGGGAGAGTGCTCGCGCAACGACCGGATGGGAGGGACGCGGGTCAGGCGGGTTCGGTGACGCGGGCGAGTCCGCAGTTCAGGCACGACCACGCGACGAGGAAGGCCTCGTCGTCGAGGAACTCGAAGCGCAGCGCGTCGCCGCAGGTGGGGCACACCCACGGGGGCTGTCGAGAGGTCACTCCTCGAGCGTAGAACCGCTCGAGGAGGCGAGGGTCGTCGCGACGTCAGCCGTCGATGCCGAGCAGCTGCTTCGCGGCGGCGACGGCCGGGGTGCCGCCGAAGTCGGGATCGACTCCGAGCTTCGTCTGCGTGAGCGTCACGTAGACACCGGGCACGTTCGTGACCGTCGTCAGACTCCGGAGGTCTCCGACGGCGCGGCCCAGGTTCGCGATGCCACCTGCGGCCTCGAGTCCTGCATCCGGCACGTACTCGAGTCCGGAGAGCTCGATGATGTCCTTCGTGGGAACGTCGCCCGCGCCCGTGTTGGCGTCGACGGTCGCGCCGAAGGACGCGATGACATCGGCATTGGTGGGCGACTTCCACATGCAGCGCACGGACTCACTGTCGACGGCATCGTCCACGAGCTCCATCCCCTCGATCTGTGCGGAGACGAGCGCACCGATGGCGGCGCACGAGGGATAGCGTTCGACGACATCCGCCACCGTGTATGCACCGCCGCCCTGCGAGCCTCCGGCAGCCGGCTCGGGCGACTGTCCACCGCCGGCGGCCGGCTCCGAACCGGCAGGGGCGGGAGCAGCGGCGGCGCACGATGCGAGCAGCGCGGCCCCGCATCCGAGTGCGAGGGCGGCGAAGAGTCGGGTGAGCGGGCGAGAGGTCGGCACGGAGGGAGCTTACAGACGACGCCGAGCGGCCGGATGGTTATCCACATCGCCGTAGAGTGAGCCCCAACCCTCTCGCACCAGATACCCCCTGGGGGTATGCTGAGCCGTGGAACGGAGCACACATGATTCAACCCATCGAGTTCGGCCGCACCGAGCCCAAGGCGGCCTGCGCCTGCGGCGGTCACGGCGACCACCACGCATCCGAGCCGGCAGCGGCCGACGCCCAGGAGATCCTCGTCACCGGGATGACGTGCGCGCACTGTGTTTCGGCCGTCACCCAGGAGCTCACCGCGATCGACGGCGTGACCGACGTCTCCGTCGACCTACAGGCCGGCGGCGCGTCGCGCGTCACCTTCCGCTCCGCATCCCCCGTCGACGCGCAGGCGATCGCCGCGGCGATCGACGAAGCGGGCTACTCGCTCGTCTGAGCCGCGCCCGCGCGCTCGCGAGACTGCATTGTGGTCACGAGATCAGGGGTAATACCCATTATCTCGTGGCGCAAATGCAGTCTCGCGGGAAGTAAAGGGGTGGCCGGCGCGTCAGCTCACGGTCACGAGCGTGCGCTGCCAGCCGGACGACCCGTCGGGGGCGACGGGGGCCGGCTGCTCGATCTGCAGCTTGCCCGCCGCATCGATCGCCCGCACCGCGATGTAGTGCGAGCCGGGCGTCGCATCCCACTCGAGCACCCACTGCACCCAGGCATCCTTGTTCACAGGCGAGGAGAGCGTCGCGCGCTGCCACTCGCCATCGTCGATGCTCACCTCGACGGCCGAGATGCCGACGCCCTGCGCCCAGGCCATGCCGGCGATCGGCACCTTGCCCGCGGCCACCGGCTTGCCGAGCTTGGGAGTGTCGACGCGTGACGACAGCTTGATGGGGGCACGGTCGCTGTAGCCTCGGGGCGTCCAGTATGCGGTGTCAGCGGCGAAGGTCGTGACCTTCAGCTCCTCCACCCACTTCGTCGCCGACACGTAGCCGTAGAGACCGGGAACAACCATCCGCACGGGGAAGCCGTGCTCCAGCGGCAGCGGTTCGCCGTTCATCCCGACCGCGAGGATGGCGTCGATGCCGGGGTCGGTGAGGGTTTCGAGCGGAGTGGATGCGGTGAAGCCGTCGACGCTGCGCGAGAGCACCATGTCGGCCCCGGACTGCACACCGGCGGCGGCGAGCACGGTGCGCACCGGAACGCCGAGCCACCGCGCGTTGCCCACGAGGTCGCCGCCGACCTCGTTCGAGACGCATGTGAGCGTGATCACGTACTCGTCGAGTCCGAGGGCGAGAAGGTCGTCGAAGCTCAGCTCGACGCGCTTGTCGACCATGCCGTCGACGACGAGGCGCCACGTGTTCGGGTCCACGGTGGGAATCGTCAGCGCGGTGTCGACGCGGTAGAAGTCCGCGTTGGGGGTGAAGAGGGGCGAGATCCCGTCGATGTCGAGCTCCGCGCCCTGCGGGATCGGAACCGTCGTCTTCGGCGCCGGCAGCCGGAGGGCATCGCGGATCTGCCGGATCGATGCGGTCGTCGCGTTCAGCGCCCGCGCTCCGAGGCCCACCACGACGGCGGATGCGGCGACGATGCCGGTGAGGAGGAAGAACCCGCGGCGGTCCAGCTGCATCTCGGACGGCGCCCGCTTCGGGCGTCGTTCGGGGGACGCGAGATGCGGTACCGAGCCGCCCGAGCCCGCATCACGGGTCACTTCAACAGGACTTGTGGCGGCATCATCCGCTTCGAGGGACGCAGGATGCGGCGGAATCGCGCCGGAGGCCGCATCACGGGTCCCTTGAACAGAGACAGTGGCAGCCGCGGCGGCGAGCTTCCAGCGGCGAAGGCGAGAGGTGAGCAGCATCAGCATCCAGATGCCGACGGCGGCGCCGGCGATGCACGCCACACCGGCCAGGGCACCCGCATCCGCGCGCGTGACCACGGCGGCGGTCGCGAGGGCTGCGGCGAGCGCGAAGAGCACGACGCCCCACAGCGGTCGGAGGGTCTCGACGATGCCGATGACGGCGGCCGCGATCACCACGGCCACCGCGAGGGAGGCGAGCAGCACCGCTTTGTCGGCGGTGCCGAACGTCGAGATCGCGAACTCCTTGAGCGGACGCGGCACGATGTCGATGACGAACGACCCGACGGCGATCAGGGGACTGGTGCCGCGCGAGACGAGGGCGGCGACCGCCTCGCTGACCGCGAGGAAGGCCGCTGCCGCAACGACACCGGCGAGCGAAGCCCAACCCCACGTCGTGCGCATCCGCAGTCGTGTCATGGTCGGTCTCCGCTCGCCGGTCCGGCGATTCACGCCGGGGTGTCGTCAGTGTTCAGGGATCACATGGGGGGCATCAGCACCGAGTCGATGAGGTACACGGTCGCGTTCTTCGTCTTCACGCCACCGCAGATGACCTTGGCGCCGTTGACCATGATGTTGTCACCGCTGCCGGTCACCGTCACGTCCTGACCCTCGACCGTGGTGTGCGTGCCGTCGATGGCGCTCGGCGCGATCTGGCCGGGGACCACGTGGTAGGTGAGGATCTTGGTCAGAGCCGCGCTGTCGGTCTTCAGCGAGTCGATGGTCGCGGCGTCGATCTTCGCGAAGGCGTCGTCGACGGGCGCGAAGACCGTGAACTCGCTGCCGTTGAGCGTGTCGACGAGGTTCACGTCGGGGTTCAGCTTGCCGCTGACGGCCGACACGAGGGTCGTGAGCAGCGGGTTGTTGGATGCGGCCGTCGCGACCGGGTCCAGCGACATGCCCTCGACCGAGCCCGCACCGCTCGGAACCATCGCGGCGTAGTCGGCGCAGCCGGCGCCGACGAGGTCGGATGCCGCATCCATCGTCTTGCTGGGCATCGGTGCCGCCGTCGAGGTCTCGGGCGCCATGGTGCTCTCGGACGTGCCGGCCGATCCGCCCGCACAACCTGCGAGCGCGAATCCGGCGACGGCGAGAAGGGTGAGGCCGCCGAAGAGGTGCTTCTTGTTGGTGCGCATGATGTCCTCCGAATCAGAGAGTCGCTGTGTACCGACTCGTTCAGAACACGCCCCGGTGCCGGGAGCGAGGCAGCCGCACTCTTGCGGCGTACATCCTCTGTTCGGCGTGCTCTCTGAAACGGATGGGAAGAATTTCTAGCGAGTGCGTACGGCCCGTCCGGACACGACGATTCCGCCCGAGGAGGTCACGTCCACATCCAGTTCGCTGGGCCGACCGACGTGCGCGCCCTGACGGATCCGGATGCGGCGCGGAGCCAGGCCCCGGCTGCGCAGGTACCCGCCCGTTGCCGCGGCCGCGGCGCCCGTGGCCGGGTCCTCGGAAACAGTGCCGACGGGGAAGATGTTGCGTGCATGCCAGAGCGTGTCGCTCTCGGGCCAGAGCACGATGATCGTGGCCGGCCACCCGTTCGCATCCAGCAGGCGGCGCGCGGCGGCGGGGTCGAAGACGAACGCGTCGAACACCGGGCGCTCGGCGAGCACGAGCAGCGGATGCCAGTTCCCTCCGTACGCGAGAGCCGGCGGATACGACGGATGCAGCGCCTGCCTGTCGATTCCGAGCAGCGCCGTGATCTCGTCCAAGGTCGCCGGCGCCAGCTCTGCCGCATCCGGTTCCACGCTCGTGAACGACACGATGCGCCCGCGCTCGTCCGACCGCGTCGTGATCTCGATCGCGCCCGCCGCGGTCTCGAACACGAAGCGGCCGTCGCCGTCTCGCTCTGCGAGCGCCGCGGCCGTGGCGACCGTCGCGTGACCGCAGAAGGGCACTTCGGCGATCGGGGAGAAGTACCGGATGCGGCGGGCGCCGTCCGCATCCGTCGTCGTGAAGGCGGACTCGGCGTAACCGAGGTCGGCGGCGGTGCGCTGCATCCGCTCGTCGCTCCAGCCCTCGGCTCGGCGCACGACACCCGCCGGGTTGCCGCCGGCCGGGTCGTCGGAGAAGGCGGTCCAGTGCTCGATCTCGCTCACGCTCTCACGCTACCCACGCGTGAGCGTCCCGGCCCCGGTCCACCCGTGTGTGCGTGGACCGCCCGAGGCTCAGCCCTTGAGGTCGGGGAAGTCGCTCTCGCGGAACTCGGAGCCGATGCGCTCGGTCCCGGCCGCCTCCTCGCGCTCACGCAATTCGACACGGCGGATCTTGCCGGAGATCGTCTTGGGCAGCTCGAAGAACTCGACCCGGCGCACCCGCATGTAGGGCGGCATGTGCTCGCGCGCGTGGGCGAGGATGCTGCGTGCCGTCGCCGCGTCCGGTTCCACGCCCGCGGCGAGCGCGACGTAGGCCTTCACCACGTTCAGCCGCACCGCATCCGGGGCGCCGACGACACCGGCCTCGGCCACGGCCGGGTGCTCGAGCAGGATCGACTCCACCTCGAACGGCGACACCTTGAAGTCGCTGGCCTTGAACACGTCGTCCGTGCGCCCCACGAACGTCAGGAAGCCCTCCGCGTCACGGACGGCGACATCGCTCGTGTGGTAGTACCCGTCGTGCTCGACCTTGGCGGTGCGTTCGGGCTCTCCGATGTAGCCGGGCGTGAGGTTGAGCGGCCGCACGGGGGCCGTGGGCAGACAGATCTCCCCCTCGTCAGCCACCTCGCCGGTGAGCGGATCCAGCAGCACGATCTCGACGCCGGGAAGCGCACGCCCCATGGATCCGGGCTTGAGCGCCACACCGGGGGTGTTGCCGATGACGGCCGTCAGCTCGGTCTGCCCGTATCCGTCGCGGATCTGGATGCCCCACCGGCGCTCGATCGTGGCGATCACCTCGGGGTTGAGCGGTTCGCCCGCCGACAGCAACTCGCGAAGCGCCCGCGGCTTGTGCTCGAGGTCGGCCTGGATGAGCATGCGCCACACCGTCGGCGGCGCGCAGAACGTGTTGACGCCCGCATGGTCGAGCTCGCCGGCGAGGGCCACCGCGTCGAAGCGGCGGTAGTTGTAGACGAACACGGTCGCCTCGGCGATCCACGGCGAGAAGAACAGGCTCCAGGCGTGCTTGCCCCAGCCGGGCGCACTGATGGTCATGTGCACGTCGCCAGGGCGCACGCCGATCCAGTACATCGTGCTGAGGTGACCCACCGGGTACGAGACGTGCGTGTGCTCGACCATCTTCGGACGCGAAGTCGTTCCGGAGGTGAAGTAGACGATCGCCGTGTCGGTGGAGTCCACGACGACGCCTGGGCGCTCGTCGGATGCGGCGTCCGCATCCGTGAACGAGGCCCAGCCCTCTCGGTCTCCGCCCACGACGACCCGCACCAGCTCAGGATCGAGCCCGTCGAACTTCTCGGCATCCGCCGCATCCGCGATCACGACGCGGACGCCCGCGCGCTCGATGCGCTCGGCCAGATCGTCGGGTCCGAGCACGACCGAGGTCGGCAGGATGACGGCACCCAGCTTCATGATGGCGAGCATCGCCTCCCAGAGCTCGACCCGGTTGTCGAGCATGAGCATCACGGCGTCGCCGCGGCGCACACCCGCGTCGCGCAGCCAGTTCGCGACACGGTCGGAGCGCACGCGCATCTCGTCGTACGTGCGTGACGCCTCGGTGCCGTCCTCCTCGAGCACCCGCAGGGCGAGCCGGTCGTTGCCGAGGGCGATCTCGTCGAACCAGTCGACGGCCCAGTTGAAGTGGTCTCCCACGTCGGGCCAGACGAACCCCGCGCGAGCGGCCTCGATGTCGTGGGAGTGGGCGAGCAGGAAGTCCCTGGCCTCGCGGAATGCGCGGCCGGCGGCGGAGTGGAGCATCGTGTCTTCGTTCTCGACGGGGAGAGGATGCGGCGCTCGCGAGCGGGCTCTGGCACCGTCCGGTCAGTCTAGGACGGGGTATGTGCGGGCCGCGGCATCCTCTCCCAGGTGATGCCCGATAGCATCGGTGCGGTCGTCGCCGCCAGGGGGAGCCGGCCAGGAGGTCTCGGAACCATGCACACGACCAGACGACAGCAACGTGGACGCCGCTCGGTGCTGCGCCGCAGGAGAGCCCTGGCTGCGATCGTCGCCGCGCTCGCGGTCGTTCTGATCGTCGTCGGTGTGGTGGCGGTCGTGCGGGGGATGACGTCAGCTCCCTCACCGGCGGCTCAGGCGGATCCCGGCGAGTCGACGTCGACTCCCACACCCACGCCCACACCTCTCACCGCGAGCCAGCAGCTGCTCGCCGACAGCGACGACCCGGCCGCGTGCGCCGTGAGCTTCGCCGGCGACGGCATCGCCGAGCCGCCTCAGCTGCAGTCAGAGGGCAAGCTCTACGCCTATCTGCCGATCCCGAGCCGGGAGGGCGCCGTCTTCGCCGGGTGGTACGCGACTGCGGCCGACGCACAGGCGCTCACCATCCCGGCGCGCGTGAACGGCGCCGACATCGTGACGTGCACCGACAAAGAGATCACGCTCTACGGCGCGTGGAAGACGCCGGAAGAAGTGGCGAGCGAGAACGTCGGCGTCCCGATCCTCATGTACCACCAGTTCACGACCCGCCCCGAGGGCGAGGACGGCTGGCTCAAGGGCAACTACGCGTACATCAACGACTTCGACGCGCACATGGCCTACATCGCCGAGAAGCAGTTCTACCTGCCGACCTGGGATGAGCTCAGCGCCTTCATCGACGGCCGGCTCTTCCTTCCCCACCAGTCCGTGATCGTCACCGACGACGACGCCGACCAGACCTGGCTGGATCTGGCGGTTCCCGTGGTCGAGAAGTACCAGGTGCTGACGACGTCGTTCGTCATCACCGGTGCCCGACAGGCACCGTCGCCCGGGCTGCACGTGCTGCAGCGCTCGCACACCCACGACATGCACACGGCCGGCGACAACGGCAAGGGGCGGATGGTCAACTACTCGGTCGACCAGATCGTCGCCGATATGAACACCTCTGCACAGATCCTGGGCGCCAAGGAAGTCATGGCCTATCCCTACGGCCACTACAACGACACGGCGAAAGAGGGCCTGCGCCAGGCCGGTTACGAGATGGCCCGCACGATTGAACCCGGCTACGTGCGCGCAGGGACCGACAAGCTCGCGCTTCCGACGGTGCGCATCAACTACGGGATGGGCCTGCAGGACCTCATCAACCTGATCGGCTGATCTGCCGGATCAGATCTCCCCGGGCGAGATCGCCTGACGGTCGATCTCCTCGACGAAGTACCGTGCCCGCGAGGGCGCCGGGCGCGGCGACGAGGCGCGGCGGGGTGCGTAGACCACGAGCGAGTGGAACAGGAAGCGCACCACGAAGGCGGCGACGAGGGTGACGGCGGTCGCGATGACCACCGAGATGTGCCAGGTCGAGATCATCAGCGTCGTGATCGGGATGCGGATGAGCAGCTCGATGTTGTTGAACGAGAACGACTTCGCGAACCTGCTGCCGATCCCGGACGCCTGCTCACGCATGTCCTGGAAGACGAAGCGCTCCTGCAGCAGGAAGTTGGCGATGATCGTCGTCTCCGCGGCGATGATCATGGCGGCCAGGTCGTGGACGCCGGCGTGCGAGAGCAGCCAGACGATCGCGACGTTGGCCACGGCCCCCAGCGCACCGATGAGCGCGAAGGCGGACATCTTGCCGAAGCGGAGCATCGCCAGCTGCGTCAGGAACGAGATGCCCTGCGAGAACGAGGCCTTCGACGCACCCGCGAACCGGTCCGCGAACGCGAACGGGATCTCGGCCACGCGCAGCGACCGACGAGCGAGGATCTCCAGCAGGATCTTGAAGCCGCGCGGGCGCAGCTGGTCGAGGTCGATGGCCCGACGGTCCACGAGGAAGAACCCGGTCATCGGGTCGGTGACCTCGCGCAGGCGGATCGGGAACATCGCCTTCGTCACGGCGGTCGAGCCGCGAGAGACGATCACACGAGAACGATCGGCGAGCCCACCAGCGGTGCCGTCGGCGGTGTAGCGCGAAGCCACCACCACGTCGACGTCGCCGTGCAGGTAGCGCGCGACGAGGCGCGCAATGTCCTCCGGCGGATGCTGCAGGTCGCCGTCCATGACGATGCAGACATCGCTGGGCGCGGCATCCAAGCCCGCGACGACGGCTCCGCTCAGACCGCCCGCGGGGTCGTCGCGGTGGATGAGGCGAACGGGGATGCTGGCGGTGGACGCCACGCGACGGATGACGTCGGGCGTCTCGTCCGTACTGTCGTCGACGAAGAGGATGTCGACGCTGAAGCCCTTCGCGGTTGCGGCGACCCGACGCACGAGCTCGGCCACATTGGGCGCCTCGTTGAACGTGGGGACGATGACCGTGACCTGCATTTGCACCGCCTGATGGAAGCTGTGAACGCCCGAATGCGGGCGACATTGTTCATCCTGGCACGCTCGTCATGTCAATTCCCTGGGGTTGAGCATCCACATAGGAATCCGCTAGCCAACTCGTAACCACCCGATCACGGGCTGTTTACCCGTACGCTGGAATTCATGAGCGAAACGGGATCCGGCATCACGATGTTCGGCGCCGAGTGGTGCCGCGACTGCCGCCGCACGAAGGCTCAGCTCGACGAGCTGGGCGTGGAGTACACCTACGTCGACCTCGAGGCCGACCCGGCCGCCGCCGATGTCGCCCGCGAGATCTCCGGCCGCACCAACATCCCTGTCGTGGTCTATCCCGATGCGACCCACCACGTCGAGCCGTCCAACGCGGACGTCGACGCGAAGCTTCGCGAGCTGTCGATCATCTGAGCGGCTCCCCGCTTCTCGGCGGGATGCGGGTGCGACGGAGCGTGGGACCGCTCCCCGTACACTGATTCCGGCTTCCGCCGGAATCAGCACGTGAACCGCACCTCTCCCCCCGCTCCTCGCCGAGACATCCAGGGCCTGCGCGCCCTCGCTGTGCTCGCGGTCGTCGGCGCCCACGCCGCCGGGTGGCCCCGCGGCGGCTTCGTGGGCGTCGATGTGTTCTTCGTCATTTCCGGCTTTCTGATCACCGGCCTGCTGCTGCGCGAGGTCGAGACGACGGGGCGGGTGAGACTGGCCCGCTTCTACGGGCGGCGAGCGCGGCGGCTGCTGCCGGCGGCGCTGATCGTGCTCGGCCTCACCGTCGGCGCCGGCTTCGTCGTGTTCAACGCGGTCGTCGCTCAGCGCACCCTCCACGACGCCGCATGGTCGGCGCTCTTCGCGGCGAACTGGCACTTCGCGGCGGACGGCACCGACTACTTCCACGCGACGGATGCGGCCTCCGCGCTGCAGCACTTCTGGTCACTGTCGGTCGAGGAGCAGTTCTACCTCGTGTGGCCGGGGCTCGTGATGCTCAGCCTCCTGCTGCTGCCCGCCGCCGCGCGGGGCGGTCGACGCGGGCGCCTCAACGTGGGGGCGGTCGCGACGGTGATCGTGTTCGTCTCTGCCCTGTGGGCCGCATCCCAGACGACGTCAGAGCCGACGGTGGCCTACTTCTCCACACTGACTCGCGCGTGGGAGCTGGGCGTGGGAGCCGTCCTGGCCGCCGCTGCGCCGCTGCTCGCGCGCATCCCCCGACCCGTCGGCGGATTGATGGGGTGGGTCGGCCTCGCGGGCATCCTGACGGCTTTCGCAGTGATCGATCCCGCCGCGGGCGGCTTCCCCGCGCCCTGGGCTGCCCTCCCCGTCGCCGCCACGGCGCTCGTGCTGGCGGGCGGGGTCGCCGGCGATCCGCGCCACCGCCACCTCTTCCCCCTGACCAACCCCGTCAGCGTGTTCGTCGGCGACATGTCGTACTCGCTGTACCTGTGGCACTTCCCCGCCATCGTGCTCGCCTCGGTCGTGCTCGCCGGACACGACGGCGCGCTCTGGCTCACGCTCGGGGCGATCGCGGTCCTCTCGCTGGCGACCTACCTCATCGTGGAGCAGCCGTTGCGGTATGCGCCGCTGCTGCCGACTCGAGCGGATGCGGTCGAGCCGGCTGCGGCCGAGCCGATCGCCGCCCAGCCCGCCGCCGCTCCGGCGGTGCCGGCCGCACCGCAGCCGCGCGTGGTGGCGACGCGCCCCGCGGGGTGGACGCCGGGCACCCGGTACTACCCCGGCTCGCCCCGGCCGCGACCGCTCGCCGCCGACCCCGTCATCGAACCGGAACTCGCCGATCCCGATCCGGAACCGGTCGTCGTGCCGCTCGCCGCGCCGGACACCTCGCCCGCGGAGCAGGAGCGCGGGAGTCGGTCCGCCTGGAAGGCGTGGCGGGCCCGCTTCGGAACGCAGATCGCTCTCGCCTCCTCGGGGCTCGGCATCGCCGTCCTGGCGGCCGTACTGGTGGCGCAGAGCATCTTCGGCGCACCCGTGATCGGGCCTCTCACCCCGCCCGCCGAGGCGCAGGGAGACGGCGGCGACGACCCGATCGCCGCCGTGCAGAGCGAGCTGGCGGCCGCCGCATCCGCCACCGCATGGCCTGCGCTCTCTCCCTCTCTGGACACCGTGATCGCGCGCGGCTCTGCGGACAATCCGGCACGGGACTGCTTCGCACCCGACGTGGCACCGGATGCAGGCCGGTGCAGCTGGGGGTCGGAGCAGGCCCCCACCCGCATCCACCTCGTCGGGGATTCGACCGCCATGGCCTACGCCCCGGCGTTCAAGAAGATGGCGGAGGACAGCGGCGGCGCCATCCGCGTCACGACCGTGGGGCTCTACGGCTGCCGATTCACCGACGTGGCCGTGCAGAACGACGGCGCCGGCGTCATGGCGGCCTGCGAGCAGCGCAAGGCCGACGTGCGCGCCATGGTGCTCGCCGACGCCCCGAACATCGTCGTGATGAGCAACGCCTACACCCTGGGCCACACGCCGGCCGGGCAGGATCTGAGCGCCGAGACGCTCATCGCCTCGCAGCAGGCGGAGGCGGCCGGATACGGTGCGCCGGGACGGATCGTCCATCTCGCGCCACCCCCGGAGGGCGCCGACCTCGCTCGCTGCTACTCGCCGCTGACCTCGCCCTACGACTGCGCGAGCGCGGTGTCACCGACCTGGCAGCAGATGGAGGCTCTGGCAGAGCGGACAGCCGCCGCATCAGGTGATCACGCGATCAGCTCGCTGCCGTTCAGCTGCTGGGAGGGCGTGTGCCCGGCATTCGCGGGAACTCTGCCGGTCAAGTACGACCAGACGCACCTCAGTGTGCCGTTCGCGGAGCGCATCGCCCCGATCCTGCAGGCCGAGCTCACTGCGGCCGGACTTATGTGACCCGCGGCGTTCATAGCGTCTGCTTCGCTCACCCTTAAGTTCGCTCGTTATACGTTCGTATATGACAGACGTGCGTCTTACGAAATCGTCCGCTCCGACCCCGGCTCGCCGCCGCTTGCGCGCACTTGCCGCCACCGCGGCCTTCCTCTCCGCGACCATCGGAGGTCTCGCCGCGGCTGCCCCCGCATCCGCGCAGACCCTCCCCGGTGAACGCGTCGCCGCATCCGCCGCATCCGAGGCACTGGCACCCCTCGGCGATCTGCTGCGCGAACGACTGCTGCTGGCGGACACGGTCGCTCAGGCGAAGTGGGTCAAGGGCACGCCCGTCTCGGACCCCGCCCGCGAGAAGAAGGTCATCGACGACGCGGTCGCGCTTGCGGCACAGAAGGGCGTCGACGCCGATCTCGTGCGTCGCGTGGTCTCGGCGCAGATCGCGGCCAGCAAAACGGTGCAGAACCGCCTGATCACCGAATGGAGTCACGACCCCGCGAACGCACCCACGGTGGCGCCGGATCTCACACAGGTGCGGCAGCGACTCGACGCCATCGACACCGACCTCGTCGACGTCCTGGGCACGGTGCAGCAGCTGAGCGCGGACCCCGGTTGCGCGCACCTCGTCGACGCCGAGCGCACCCGCGAGTACCCGGGGTTCGATGCCGTGCACCGCAAGGGCGTGCACGTGGCGTGGGGCGGCTTCTGCACCCCCACGCAGAGCTGATCCCGACCGCGCGGTGATGGTGGGACCTAGGTCCCTATTCGCACCCGAGCGAGCGGAGGAGGGTGGAACCACCAAACACACACAGCCCCCAGGTTCCGGCCCCACACCGCCGCTCCGAGGGATCGAAAGGAGCACACCTCTCATGGCCACCATCACCGCAAACGTCCGGGCGCAGGTCGCTGCCAAGCCGATCACGGCAGAGGCGAGCGTCGTCACGAGCCTCGCGGCTCGACGCACCGTCGCCATCGCACGTTTCGCGACCGGCTTCATCTTCCTGTGGGCCTTCCTCGACAAGACCTTCGGCCTGGGCTTCTCCACCCCGGTCGAGCGGGCCTGGATCAACGGCGGCACGCCGGCCCAGGGCTTCCTCAACAGCGAGGCCGTGAGCGGCCCGTTCAAGGGCATCTTCCAAGCGATCGCGACGCCGCTGACCGACGTCCTGTTCATGGCCGGCATGCTCGGCGTGGGACTGGCCGTCATGCTCGGCATCGGGATGCGGGTCGCCGCCGTCGCAGGCAGCGCGATCATGTTCTTCATGTGGATGGCGGAGTTCCCGATGATCTGGGGCACCGGCTCCACCAACCCGGTCGTCGACTACCACATCATCTACGCCCTCATGCTCATCGTTTTCGTCGCACTTGCGGCCGGCGAAACGTGGGGCCTCGGCGCCCAGTGGCGCAAGCTGCCCATCGTGCAGAAGAACCACTGGCTCATCTAGCCGACCTGCTGGCCGCGTGACGGTGCGGCGCTTCCTCGCCCGGGGAGCGCCGCATCGTCATGTCTGCATGTCCGCCCTTCTCGCCCTCGTGCGGCACCCGCCCCAGAGCCTCGCGGCCCGCTCCCGACCCCGGGGCCTCTGCATGTTCGAGGGACCCGGAACGTCACGCCCACGGCCCGAACACGACAACACGCGTCCCTCGAACGAGAACACCCCACGTTGAAGGGACCCGGAACGTCACGCCCACGGCCCGAACACGACAACACGCGTCCCTCGAACAAGAGGACGCCCCATTCGAGGGACGCGAAACGTCACGCCCGCGGCCCGAACGCGACAACACGCGTCCCTCGAACGAGGAGCGGGGGCGGGGTCAGGAGCGGCGCTGCTCGGCGCGGTAGACGGCGGCCTGGGTGCGCCGCTCCATGCCGAGCTTGCGCAGCAGCCCCGACACGTAGTTCTTGACCGTTTTCTCGACCAGGTTGAGCTTCTCGCCGATCTGGCGGTTGGTCAGCCCGTCGGCGATGAGGTCCAGGATCTGCCGCTCGCGCAGCGTGAGGTCGACCTCGGGCGCCGCATCCGCATCCGCACGCGAGCGGACGAGCTCGGCTGCGCGGGTTCCGGTGAGCGTCTTGCCCGCCGCGACTTGACGGATGCTGTCCAGCAGCCCGTTCGCGCGGATGTCCTTGAGAACGTAGCCCGCAGCGCCGGCGAGCACCGCCGCTTCGCTGGCACGGTCGTCGTCGAACGCGGTGAGGATGAGGCACGCGATCTCCGGATGCGCGGAGCGTACGTCGCGGCAGACGTCGATGCCATCGCCGTCGGGCAGGCGCATGTCGAGCACCGCGACATCCGGACGCACCGCATCCACGCGCGGGAGCGTCTGCGCCGCCGTCGACGCTTCGCCGACGACCTCCATATCGGGTGCGGCGTCGATGAGGTCGACGACCCCGCGGCGCACGAGTTCGTGGTCATCGAGAACGAAGACGCGGATCATGAATCGGCCTCCTGCCGGGAAGTGTCGTCATCGGATGCGGCCGTCGGAGCTGCCAGCGGCACGCTCCACGCGGCGAGGGTGCCGCCGCCGGGGCGGGGTGCGAGTGCGAAGGTGCCTCCGCGGGCCTCGGCGCGGGCCTGCAGATTGCTGAGCCCGCTGCGCCGTTCCCGCGCAGGGTCGAGCCCCCGACCGTCGTCGCCGACCTCGATGAGGATGCGACCTCCGCGCACCTCCACCCGCACTTCGGCGTGCGAGGCACGCGCGTGGCGGACGACGTTCGAGAGCGCCTCGCGCACGACGGCGGCGGCCTCCGGGGCGAGATCGGCGGGGACGTCGTGGTCGACGGGACCACGGAAGACCAGCCGCGGCGGCTCCGCGAGAAGGGCTCGATACTCTCCGACGACGTCGACGATGCGGTCGCGCAGCGTGACGCCGCCCACGTCGTCGTGCTGCAGCGCGAAGATCGCGGTGCGGATCTCGGCGATCGCCTCGTCGAGGGCGTCGATCTGCGCCGAGAGGCGGTCGCCCAAGCGCGGATCGTCGACACCGGCAGAAACCACCTGCAGTTGCATGCCCGCGGCGAACAGCCGCTGAATCACGTTGTCGTGCAGGTCGCGGGCGATGCGGCCGCGGTCCTCCAGCAGGGCGAGCCGATGACGGTCGGCACGCGCGCGACTCAGTTCTCCGGCCAGGTCCGCAACGGAGGCCAGCGCGGTCGTGCGGCGGATGTCGTCGTCGCTGAACGGCCGTTCACGCAGGTGCCGAGCCAGCAGCACCCCCACATCCGCGCCGTCCTGTCCGCCGAGACTCACCACGAACGCGTCGCCGAATCGCACGGTCTCGCCCTCGAAAGTGGGCAACGCCACCTCGGGAAGCACAGTGGCCCCCGTCGCGAGCAGAGCGCGGGCGACCCGGTCGTGACCGGGCAGCTCCACGCTCTCCAGCTGTCGCGCCATCGCGTCGCCTCGCACGATCTGCAGCCGCACGGTGCCGCGCTCGGTGGAGGTGATGATCGCCACGAGAGCCGCACCGGTCAGCATCGGCAGCTGCTCCGCGAGCAGTCGGTAGGGCCGCTCGTCGTCGACCTCGAGAAAGGCCGCGCGCACCTCGGCGGTCGCCGCGGCCCACCGCTCGCGCAGCCGGGCGGCCTCGTACAACCGCGCCTTCTCGATCGCGATGCCCGCCGTCACGGCGAGCGAGCGCAGCAGCTCGGTGTCTTCTTCGGTGAAGTGGCCTTCAGGATGCTCGGCCAGATAGAGGTTGCCGAACATCTCCTCACGCACCCGGATCGGGACGCCGACGAAGCTGTCCATGTGGGGGTGGTGCGCGGGGAATCCGGTGAACCGCGGGTCGGCGGCGACGTGGTCGACCCGCACACTCTCGGACACGATGGCTCCCAGCAGCCCGCGCCCGCGCGGCGGATGCCCCATCCGCGCCGCGGTCTTCTCGTCGATGCCGACGTGCACGAAATCGACGATCGTGCCGTCCGCGCCCAGTACCCCGATCGCGCCGTACCGCGCGCCGACGAGGTCCACGGCGGACTCCACGATCTCGCGCAGCACGGAGTGCAGATGGATGTGTCCGACGATCGCCTGGTTGAGCGAGAGCAGGCTGCGCAGTCGCGCCTCGATGTCGGCCACGGTCCCCTCCCCTGGTGTCGCGCCCAAGTCTAGGTGCGCCCCTGTCCGGCCCCTCCGACCGCCGCCGTGACTACTGCGCCCTCCCCCGCCCCCGCTCCTCTCACCCACCCCGTTCGCCTGTCACAGATCGAGCCGGCGGGCTCGATCTGTGACAGGCGAACAAAACGGGCGACCCCCGACGACCGGGGCGTTGTGCTCGAGGCGCGGTTCACAGCATCCGGGATGCCGGGCGCGGCACACTTGCCTGGTGGCCCACCCGAAGGAGAGCGCCGTGCCCGCGTCCGAGTCCTCTGCAACGCCCGCGCCTGTGTCCACGCCCGAGCTCGATCCGCGGCTGCGCGCCGCGATCGACGACGACCTCGTCGCGCTCCGCCAGGGCGCCGCCCTCTGGATGCGCTCGAGCATCGTCGAGCGCATCCGGGCACTCGCGGCCACGAGGGATGCGGTCGGCACCGCCGCCGCGGACTGGGCCGGCATCGCCGCGCGCGCGAAGGGACTCGCGCCCGACCATCCGCTGCGCGGCGAGGAATGGCTCTCCGGTCCCTACGCGGTGCTCGGCGCGCTCGACGGCTACCTCGCGACGCTTCACCGCATCGCCGCCGGCGGCAGCCCGCTCGACGGCGTGCGGATCGATAGAGCCCCGGGCGACCGTGTCCGCGCGCACGTCTTCCCCCGCGAGCCCATCGACAACCTGCTGCTGTCGGGTTTCACGGGCGAGATCTGGCTGCGGCCCGGCACCGACGCCTCCACGGCGATCCGCAGCGCCGGGCTCGCGCAGGTCGCACCCGGGACCGCGGGGGTGGGGCTCGTGCTCGGCGCCGGGAACATCTCCGCGATCCCCGTGCTGGACGTGCTCTACGAGCTGCTCGCGTTCGACCGCGTGAGCCTGCTGAAGGTCAACCCCACCCAGGACGACCTCGTGCCGGTGTTCGAGCGCGCGCTCGCGCCGCTCATCGGGCGCGGGCTCGTGCGGATCGTCCGCGGAGGCGGGGATGTGGGCGCCTACCTCACTGCGCACGAGGGCATCGAGCACGTGCACATCACGGGGTCTGCCGCGACGTTCGACGCGATCGTCTGGGGCGACCGCGACCGCACGACGGACCAGCCGCGGCTCGGCACCCCCATCACGGCCGAGCTCGGCGGGGTGTCTCCGATCATCGTGGTGCCGGGCGAGTGGACCGACGCCGACCTCCGTTTCCAGGCGGCCCATATCGCGACGATGCGCCTGCACAACAGCGGGCACAACTGCATCGCGGGTCAGGTCGTGCTGATGAGCGCGGACTGGCCGCAGCGGGAGCAGTTCCTGCGGGCGCTGCACGAGGCCTACCGCGACGCGCCGACCCGGCCGGTCTGGTACCCCCGCGCCGACGAACGACTGCACGCGCTCTCGGCCACGTATCCGCGCGCCGAGTGGTCGGCCGGGCACAGCCGCGCGCTCGTGCAGGTGGCGCCGGACGAGGACGCCGCCGAGCTCGAGACCACCGAGTACTTCGCCCCCGTCCTGGGGGTGGTCGAGCTCCCCGGCACGGGTCAGGGCTTCCTCGACGCCGCCGTCGCGCACGCGAACGAGTCGCTCGCCGGAACGCTCGGCGCCAACGTCATCGTCGACCCCGACACGGAGGATGCGATGGGGGCGGGCTTCGAGCGGGCGATCGCCGAGCTCCGCTACGGCGGCATCGCGATCAACGCGTGGACCGGCGTCCTGTTCGCGACGCCCGTGCTGAGTTGGGGCGCCTTCCCCGGCTCCGACGTGCGGGAGGTCGGGTCGGGGATCGGCGTGGTCCACAACACCTCGCTGCTGGCAGACGTCGAGCGCTCGGTGCTGCGAGGGCCCTTCCGTCCGTTTCCGCGCTCGATCGGCACGGGACGTTTCTCCGTGCTGCCCACCCCGCCGTGGTTCGTGTCCGCCCGCACGGCTGCGGCGGTCAGCGAGGGGCTGACCCGCTACCGGGTCGACCGCAATCCGCTCGGACTCGCCCTGACCCTCATCAGGGCGATGGGCGCGTGAGCCTCAGGCGAAGCGGTCGGTAGCCGCCCGCAACGCCGCCGCGATCCCGGGCTCGGATGCGGAGTGCGAGGCGTCGTCGACGACGACCAGCTCCGATTCCGGCCAGGCGCGGTGCAGGTCCCACGCCGTCATGATCGGCGTGCAGACGTCGTAACGGCCCTGCACGATGACCGCGGGGATGTGGCGGATGCGGTCCACTTCCTCGATCAGCTGACCCTCGCGCAGCCAGCCGTGGTTCACGAAGTAGTGGTTCTCGATGCGGGCGAACGCGGTGGCGGCATCGGGGTCCGTCATCGACGCCACGAGTTCCGGGTCGGGCCGCAGGGTGAGCGTCGATGCCTCCCAGCGGGTCCACGCGAGCGCAGCCGGTCGATGGACGGCCGGGTCCTCGTCGAAGAGGCGGCGGTGGTAGGCCTCGATCATGCGACTGCGCTCGAGCACCGGGATCTCGGCGACGTAGCCCTCCCAGAGATCGGGGAAGATCGCCGACGCACCGCCCTCGTAGAACCACTCGAGTTCGTGCCGGCGAAGCGTGAAGATGCCGCGCAGCACGAGCTCGGTGACGACCTCGGGGTGCGCCTGGGCGTACGACAGCGCGAGGGTGGACCCCCAGGAGCCGCCGAACACCTGCCAGCGTTCGATCCCGAGGTTGCGACGCAGGAGCTCGAGGTCGGCGACCAGGTGCCAGGTCGTGTTGAAACGCAGGTCGGCTGCGGGGTCGCTCGCGTGCGGCGTCGACTTGCCGCATCCGCGCTGATCGAGCAGGACGATCCGGTACCGCTCGGGATCGAAGAAACGCCGGTGCCAGGCAGACGTGCCGCCGCCGGGGCCGCCGTGCAGGAAGACGACGGGCTTGCCCTCCGGGTTGCCAGACTGCTCCCAGTAGATCCGCTGCCCGTCGCCGACCAGCAGCTCGCCGCTCTCGTAGGGCTCGATCGGCGGGTAGAGGATGTCGTCGAGCTCGGAGACCGTCATATCCTCACGGTACCTTGCCACCCCATCCCGTCGACGGATGCGCTATGGGGCTCACCGGGATGTGTCCGTCGCGAGGCTGCTCGTATGCTCATCGCATGAGCACAGCTGCGCCGACCACGATCACCATCACCGGCGCCGGGGGGCAGATCGGCTACGCGCTGCTGTTCCGTATCGCGGCGGGCGACATGCTCGGACCCGACCGACCGGTCAGGCTGCGGCTGTTGGAGATCCGCCAGGGCCTGCGCGCTGCGGAAGGTGCGGCGCTCGAGCTGCAGGACGGCGCGTTCGAGCTGCTGCGCGACGTGGAGGTCACGGAGGATCCGGCCGTGGCCTTCGACGGCTGCAACATCGCCCTGCTCGTGGGCGCGCGCCCGCGCGGCCCCGGCATGGAGCGCGCCGACCTCCTCGCCGCGAACGCGGGCATCTTCGGCCCTCAGGGCGCCGCGATCGCGGCGCACGCCGCATCCGACGTCCGCGCGGTCGTGGTGGGCAACCCCGCGAACACGAACGCGCTGATCGCGTCGGCATCCGCACCCGACGTGCCTGCCGAGCGCTTCGCCGCGCTCACCCGTCTCGACCACAACCGCGCCGTCGGGCAGCTCGCAGAGGCGGTCGGCGTCGGAGTGTCCGCCGTGCGCGACGTGGCCATCTGGGGCAACCACTCCGCCACCCAGGTCCCCGATGTGACCCACGCGACGATCGACGGCGCACCCGCCCTCGACGTTCTCGCCGCGCGCCTCGGCGGCGAGGATGCGGCAATCGGCTGGCTCGAGGACGAGTTCACCCCGCGGGTCGCGAAGCGCGGAGCCGAGATCATCGAGGTGCGCGGATCCTCCTCCGTCGCCTCCGCGGCGAACGCGACGATCTCCCACATCCGGGACGACGTCGCGGGCACGCAGAGCGGCTGGACCTCCGCTGCGGTCGTCTCGCACGGCGAGTACGGCGTGCCGGAGGGGCTCTTCAGCTCCTTCCCGGTGCGCTCGGACGGCAACGGCTACCGCATCGTCGAGGGGCTGGAGGTTCCCGCCCGCATCCGCCGCCGTCTGGACGCCTCGATCGCCGAGCTCGCTGACGAGCGCGAGGCCGTGCGAGCACTGGGGGTGATCTGACGTGGAGCATCTGGCCGTCATCGTCGGCGGCGTCATCGTCGTCGCGATCGTGACGGCCCTGGGCCGGCGGCTGAACATCGCGGGCCCTCTCGTTCTCGTCGCCATCGGTCTCGTGCTGGCCGCCCTGCCGTTCGTGCCCGACATCCCCGAGGTCGATCCCGAGTGGATCCTCGTGGGCGTGCTGCCACCCCTGCTCTACTCGTCGGCCGTCCAGCTTCCCGCGATCGAGTTCCGCCGCGACTTCACCCCTATCGCCGGGTTGTCGGTCGTGCTCGTGGTCGGCAGCGCGGTGCTGCTCGGCTTCTTCTTCACCTGGGTGATCCCCGATCTCAACCTGGCGCTGGGCATCGCGCTGGGCGCGATCCTCTCCCCCACGGATGCGGTGGCCACCTCGATCGTGAAGCGGATGGGGATCTCGACACGTGTGACGACGATGCTCGAGGGCGAGAGCCTGCTCAACGACGCGACCGCTCTGGTGCTGCTACGCACCTCGACCGCCGCGATCGCCGCCGGCTTCTCGTTCGGAGAGACCATCCTGTCGTTCCTGTGGGCGGTGCTGATCGCCCTCGTGATCGGTGGGCTCGTCGGGTGGGTCAACCTGCGCGTGCGCGCGTGGGTCGGCCACTCGGCCGCGAACACCGCGATCAGCTTCGCGATCCCCTTCATCGCGTACTTGCCCACCGAAGAGCTCAACGGCTCGGGACTCGTCGCCGCCGTGGTCGCGGGCATCGTCACCGGGCAGGGCGCGGCCCGCCGCTTCGCCCCCGAGCAACGGCTGTCGGAGGAGGCCAACTGGCGCACGATCGAGCTCGTCCTCGAAGGCGGCGTCTTCCTCGTCATGGGGCTGGAGCTCACCGACGTCGTCAACAAGAACCTGACCGAGCACGACGGTCTCTGGCATGGCACGTGGCTCGCCCTGTCGGCCCTCGGCATCATCGTCGCCGTCCGCGGCGTGTACGTCGCCATCCTGATCTGGCAGCAGGGGCGACGAGCGCGGCGGTTCGCCGGTTTCGACATCGAACGCGTCGACAACAGGCTGCAGGGCATGGCCGACGGCACGATACCGATCGAGAGATCGAACCCGGAGCGGGCGATGCGCCGCATCCCGTCGATCCGCAAACGAGTGGCGCGCCTCGGCGCCGATCTGGACTACTACCGCTCCTCCCCGCTCGGCTGGAAGCACGGCACGATCATCGTCTGGGCCGGGATGCGGGGTGTGGTGACTCTCGCCGCGGCGCAGACCCTCCCGCGGGGCACCGACCACCGCCCGCTTCTCATCTTCGTCGCGTTCATGGTGGCCATCATCAGCCTGCTCCTGCAGGGCTTCACTCTTCCGGCCCTGGTACGCCTGCTCCGCATCCCGCCGGAGTCCTCGGGACCGACGCGTGAAGAGCAGCGGCGCCTGGACGACGTGCTGCGCGAGGCCGCATCCGAGCGACTGCAGGGCGGTGATCTGCGCCGGCGCGACGGTACGGCGTTCAGCGAACGCATCCTCACCCGGGTGGGCGCACGGCTCGTCGACCCGCCCGACGAGGAGATGACCGCTGCCGCGCGCGAGGTGCTGGAGCTGCGTCTGGAGATGATCGACGCCATGCGCGAGCGCCTGCTCGAAGCGGGGTCGTCGGGCTCGTTCAGCACAGCCGCACTGCGCCACGCTCTCGCAGAGCTCGATGCCGACCAGCTCAGCCTCGAACTGCGTCTGTCGGACGAGACGGGCGCAGAGTGACACGGTCGACGGATCCGGGGGAGAATGGACGCATGACGAGCGAGGGGACGGGCGTCGACGCCGGTGCGGGAGCCGATCCCGCGACCGCGCCGTTGCACCTGCCCCACTCGGCGGCCGACTGCCCCAAGTGCTTCACCGAACTGCAGTCCGACCGCAACTGGTGGCGCGCCCGGCCGACCGGCGCTCGCCTGGTGGGTCTTGTCGTGAATCGCGACGACATGCCCTCCGTGGTCGAGCAACGCGCTGAGCTGACGCGTTTCGGGGTGCCCATCGATGGCTTCCGACACCCGGCCCCCGACATCCTCGAGTCGTGGGAGGAGCGTCTGGGCCGCCTGTTCGGTCGCCTCACCCGCGGCGACGTGCTCGTCGTGGCGAGCGTGCATGCGCTGGGACGCAACATCGACGAGGAGACCCGTACAGTCGCGGAGCTTCGTCGTCGCGGTGTGATGGTGAAGGTGTTGGGCCACTCCGGCCGGCACCTGTTCGACACTGGTCGCTGACGCCGAGCGCGTTTCGTCTCGCCTGAGGCTCGCTCAACGACCCGCGCGCTGACAGCGCTCAACGAGCGGTGCTTGCAGCTCGCCAGCACCCGGCGACGTGATCGTCGACGAGGCCGGCGGACTGCATCAGGGCGTACATCGTCGTCGGGCCGACGAAGCGGAAGCCTCGCCGGCGCAGCTCCTTGCTGAGCGCCGTCGACTCGGCCGTCGTGGCCGGCACCTCCGAGAAGGTGGCCGGCGGTACGTGGCCCTGGGGCGCGAACGACCAGATGAGCGCATCCAGCTCGCCGGGCGACATGGCGTGAACGAGACGCGCATTGCCGATCACGGCCTCGATCTTCGCCCGATTGCGCACGATGCCGGCGTCGCCCATCAACCGCTCGATGTCGGCCTCGTCGAAGGCGGCGACCGCATCGGGTTCGAAGCCCGCGAACACCTCACGGAAGCGCGGACGCTTGCGCAGGATGGTGATCCAGCTGAGACCGGCCTGGAACCCCTCGAGGCTCATCTTCTCGAACAGCGGCCGGTCACCGCGAAGCGGACAGCCCCACTCCTCATCGTGGTAGCGCAGATACTCGGGATCGGCGCCGGCCCACGCGCATCGCGCACGGCCGTCTTCTCCCACGAGGATGTCGGTCATCCGCCCACGCTATCGGCGCCCGCCGACACCGCTCAGCGCTTCTTCTGCAGCGACTTCTCCGAGACCGGCGCCGCGCCGGATGCGGCGAGCTGGGCGTAGTACGCGTGCGCCTCATCCTGTCGCTGCTGTTCGGCACCCGACGCGATGTGCGCGCGGATGTGCTCAGGCTCGAAGCCCCACGCATCCACCAGATCCTGCGCGTGCGGGCGGAGTCTGGACGACAGGCGACCGATGTAGCGCGACACGGAACCCGCGCGCTGGGCCGAGAGGCGACCGTTGATGAGGTACCACGAGAGGTGCTTCTCGATGAGGCTCATCCCGAAGAGATCGCGCAGCCACGTGAGAACCCGCAGCGTGCCGTCGTCGCCGATGCGGTGCACGGCGTCGGTGAAGGCCTCCCACTGCAGCAGCTCACCGTGTGCACGAGCGGCCTCGATGAGGTCGTGCTGGCACTCGTTGAAGAGCGCGGCGGCCTCGGCTGCGGGCAGCTTCGCCGCCGGACGCAGCCGCGCGGCGACGTCGGCGACCATCTGCTGCACCCGTCCCGCCAGCAGCTCGAACTGCTGGTCCTCGCGCAACCCGAGCTCGACCGAGCGCGCGGTCGAGCCGAGGTCGGCGAGCGACTGCCCGAGCTGGCGGAGCCCCGCTCCGTGGAACACCTTGCCCGCCGTGCTGCCGACGGCGAAGCGCGCGAGCGCGGCCGCATCCTTGCCCTTGAACTGCGAGGCGTAGTCCGACAGCAGACGCTTGCCGACGAGCTGGAGGAGCACGTTGTTGTCACCCTCGAACGTGACGTACACGTCGAGGTCACTGCGCAGCCCGACGAGGCGGTTCTCGGCGAGGAAGCCGGCACCGCCGCTCGCCTCGCGGCACTCCTGCAGGATGTCGAGCGCGTTCCACGTCGACAGGGGCTTGAGAGCCGCAGCGAGGGTCTCGAGATCCTCGCGCTCCTCGGAGGTGTCGGTGCGTCCGGAGAACACACCGTCGAACTTCTTCAGGAACTCGTCGTGCGCGAAGGCCTGCGCGTAGACCGTGGCCAGCCGCGGCAGGAGGCGGCGCTGGTGCTTTCCGTAGTCGAGCAGGGTCACCTCGGGCGTTCCTGCTCCGGAATCGAACTGACGACGCTGGTTGGCGTAGGTGACGGCGATCTTGAGCCCGAGAGCGGCGGCCGTGGTGGCCGCACCGTCGAGCGAGACGCGGCCCTGCACCAGCGCCCCGAGCATCGTGAAGAAGCGACGGCCGGGGCTCGCGATCTCGCTCGAGTACGTGCCGTCGGCGGCGACGTCACCGTAGCGGTTGAGGAGGTTCTCGCGGGGGATGCGGACCTGGTCGAAGTGCAGGCGGCCGTTGTCGATGCCGTTGAGACCGCCCTTGACGCCGTCGTCCTCACCGCCGACGCCGGGCAGGAAGTCGCCGGCCTCGTCGCGGATCGGAACGAAGAAGCAGTGCACGCCGTAGTTGACGCCGCCCGTGATCAGCTGGGCGAAGACGGTGGCGGCACGCCCGTGCACCGCCGCGTTGCCGAGGTAGTCCTTCCACGCACCGCGGAACGGGGTGTGGATGACGAACTCCTCCGCGTCGGCGTCGTACGTCGCGGTCGTGCCGATCGCGGCCACATCCGATCCGTGACCGGTCTCGGTCATCGCGAAGGCCCCCGGCAGCTTCAGCGTGACGACGTCGGCGAGCCACTTGTCGTGGTGCTTCTTCGTGCCCAGCTGCTGGATGGCGGCACCGAAGAGCCCCCACTGCACGCCGGCCTTGATCTGCAGGCTGGGGTCCGCGAGCACGAGCTCCTCGAAGCCCGCGATGTTCGCGCCGTTGTCACCGAGGCCGCCGTACTCGACGGGGTACGCGCGCGCCGAGACGCCCTGCTCGACGATGAGTCCCAGCTGACCGAAGACACGGTCGCGGTGCTCGGCGACGGTCTGCCCGTCGATCCGCCAGAACGCCGGGTCCTTGATCATCTCGCGCGCCTCACGGCGCGTCTTGCCCCATGTGCCGAGCAGCATCTCGGTCACTGCGGGCAGGTCGATGCGCGGCTCGGCGGCTTCTGCCGCGGAGTGCGCCGCCGTGGGCGCACCTCCGGCGGGGGTGCGACGGTTGGTCGCAGGCTTGGCGGGACGGACGACGGCGTCGGTCATGGCATCACCCTTCGGTGGGACAGAGGAAGACGATCTCGACGGTAGGAGCACGACAACCACTCCCCAACTCGGTTGGACATCCCCCACAAGCGGATGCGGCCACGTCGCCGCATCCGGTTGTGCGCTGGCGACATCGGGAGCGCGAGGCGCTTGCCGATTCGGCAGGAAGTTTGCGTGGTGACGGACCTCCTCACGACGATCGTGAGAACGCCGCCGATCGACGGCCGCGCCGGACCCGAGCACGCCGAACGAGGGAGATCGCATGCCGCACGACGACGTGGGGCGTGTGGTTCGGCGAGGCGGCCACGGGCCGCGCCCCCGGTCGGAGTTCGGCCTTCCCTCCTCCACGGCGAACTCATGGAAGGCGCGGAAGGTGGACACGATCGAGTCCGTCTCCGCCGACTGTCGCCGGATCCATCAGCATTCTCGCGACGACCTGGCCGCGCTCGGTCTCGACGACGTCGTCACGGGGCGCGGTCGCCGCACCGTCCTGAGCCTGTTCACACACGTGCTGAGCGAGCTCGCGTGGAACACAGGGCACCTCGACATCCTCCGGGCGATCCACACCCCCTGAGAGACGATGTCGGAGACCTCGGCGACACTGGATGCGGGAGGTTCACCCATGACGCTCGCCTTGACGCCCTGGTCCACCGCTGATCTTCCCGTGCTCCAGCGCGCGAACACCCCGGAGATGACGCGGTTCATCGGGGGACCCGAGACCGAGGCGCAGGTCGCCGACCGCCACGAGCGCTACCTGCGCCTGAATCGGAGCGGCGAGGCCGAGATGTACCGCATCGACGTCGATGACGAGCCCGTCGGCGCGATCGGATTCTGGCAGGTCGACCACGACGACGTTCCCGCGTACGAGACCGGATGGAGCGTCGAGCCCGCGTGGCAGGGGCGAGGCATCGCCTCCACAGCCCTGCGGCAGCTCATCGCGCGCGTGCGGCAGCGCGGCGACCGTACCTTGCTCGTGGCCTATCCCGGTGCCGACAACGCGGCGTCCCAGGGGATGTGTCGCGCGGTCGGCTTCACCCGCGGCACCACGTTCACCGAGCCCTGGCGCGGGGGCTCGCTCATGGTCACGACGTGGACCCTCGACATGTCGCCGCTCGAGGTCGCCGCTCGTGACGCGGATGTCGACGAGCGGTTCTCCGGCGCCCTCGATCGGGAACGCTGGTGGCCGTACTACCTGCCGCACTGGGCGTCGCGCGCGACGACGAGCGCCAGGTGGCGCACCGGTGCCGACGGACTGGAGCTGCGCATCGACGACGACACCGAGCCGTGGGCCCCTGAGATCGACGGCGACGTCCGCGTCTCGCATCTGCAGACGGGGCAGCACTCGGGCCCTCTGGGATCGTCGATCGGACAGCATCGCTTTCGCGACGGGTTGATCGTGCGCGAAGAGCAGCCCGATGCCAGGCTGTGGCTCGTACAGTACGGCGTGATCGAGGCGCGACTGACGGCCGTGCGCGACGCACGCGCGATGGTGGCCTTCTGGCCCATCGGCGTCGAAGACACCCCCGAGCAGTCGGGTGAGATCTGCGTGTGCGAGATCTTCGGACACGAGCTCGACGACGATGGCGGCTGGGTGGGAGTCGGAGTGAAGGCGCAGCACGATCCACGGCTGCGCGACGATTTCGAGAAGATCCGCGTCGAGGGCGATCTCACCCGGCCGCACGACTACGCGGTGGAGTGGTCGCCCGACCGCATCCGATTCTTCATCGACGGACGTTGGGTCAAGACCGTCAACCAGTCGATCGACTATCCGGTGCAGCTCATGCTCGACGTGTACGACCTGCCGCTCGCACCGCGTGAGGAGTCGAGCTACCCGTTCCGGATGCGGGTGGAACGGGTGCGCAGCTCCCCGCCGGTCTGAGCCGGCCATCGGGTGCGACGTGTCAGGCGGCGGCGATGACCTCGAGCACAGCCTCGCCGTACGCGTCGCGCTTCTTGGCCCCGATCCCCGTGATGCCGTCGAGGTCGGCGAGGGAGCCAGGACGATGCTCGGCGAGCGCGCGCAACGTCGCGTCGCCGAACACGATGTACGCGGGGACGCCTTGCTCGCGCGCGGCCTGGGCGCGCCACTCACGCAGAGCCTCGAACAGCGCGCGATCACCCTCAGCCACGGCGTCGGATGCGGCTGCCCGCCGTGCGCGCGGCACGCTGGCGGGGCGGCCGATCACGTCACGCCGGAGGCGCACCGCGGTCTCGCCCCGGAGCACTCCACCGGCTTCCTCGCCCAGTGCGAGAGTGCCGTACTCACCGCGCGCGACGAGCACGCCGCGTGCGAGGAGCTGGCGGATGATGCTGCGCCAGTCCTGGTCACTCAGGTCGGCGCCGATTCCGTACGTCGCCAGCTCGTTGTGCCGTTGCTGACGGATGCGGTCGGTGTCTGCCCCGCGCAGGATGTCGATGATCTGGCCCGCGCCGAAGGACTGGTTGCGCTCCCGCTGGAGGCGCACGACCGTCGACAGGAGCTTCTGGGCCGGCACGAGGCCGTCGAAGATCTCGGGCGGGGTGAGGCACGTGTCGCAGTTGCCGCAGGGCTCGGCCTGTTCGCCGAAGTAGTTCAGCAGGTTCTGCCGTCGACACTCGACGGTCTCGCACAGCGCCAGCATGGCGTCGAGGTGCTGTCCCATCCGGATCTTGAACGTGCGGTCGCCGGGGCTCTGGTCGATCAGTCGCCGTTGCTGCACGACGTCGCCGAGCCCGTACGCCATCCACACGACCGAGGGATCGCCGTCACGGCCGGCGCGCCCGGTCTCCTGGTAGTAGCCCTCGACGGACTTCGGGAGATCGATGTGCGCGACAAAACGCACATCCGGCTTGTCGATGCCCATGCCGAAGGCGATCGTGGCCACCATCACGACGCCGTCGTCGCGCAGGAACCGTGACTGGTTCGCGGCGCGGGTCTCTGCTGGCAGACCGGCATGGTACGGCAGGGCATCGATCCCCTGCGCACGCAGATAGTCGGCCGTCTGCTCGACGCTCTTGCGGCTCAGCGCGTACACGATGCCCGCGGAGCCCTCCGGCTGTGATCGGATGAAGGACACGAGCTGGCGGCGCGGATCGACCTTGGGCTCGATGCGGTACTGGATGTTGGGTCGGTCGAAGCTCGCCACGAAGTGGCGGGCATCGCCGAGCGCCAGCCGCTCGGTGATCTCGCGGTGGGTGGCGCGCGTCGCCGTGGCGGTCAGCGCCATCCGGGGCACGCCGGGGAAAAGGGCGCCCAGCTCGCCGAGGGCGAGGTAGTCGGGGCGGAAGTCATGGCCCCACTGCGACACGCAGTGCGCTTCGTCGATCGCGATCACGCTCAGCCGGCCGCGCTTCAACAGCGCCGTGGTGGTGGGGAGGTTGAGCCGTTCGGGCGCGACGTAGAGCAGGTCGATCTCGCCCGCGACGAACGCACGCTCGACGCTCTGACGTTCTCCGGGCAGCTGCGTGGAGTTGAGGTAGGCGGCGCGCACGCCGTTGGCCAGGAGCGCTTCGACCTGGTCGTGCATGAGGGCGATGAGCGGACTGACGACGAGCCCCGTGCCGGGCCGCACGAGCGCCGGCACCTGGTAGGTGACGCTCTTTCCGCCGCCCGTCGGCATGAGCACGATGGCGTCGCCGCCGCCGACCACATGATCGACGATGTCGGCCTGGTCGCCCCGGAAAGCGTCGTAGCCGTAGACCTCGTGCAACACGGCCCGCGGGTCCTGGCCGGTGAAGTCTCGGCGCGGCGCGGCGGGCGGCGCATCCTCCGGCGGGACCCAGCCGTCGTCGGGCGGAACTGGGCCGCTCTCGCCGTACGGATCGTACGGCGGCTCGTCTTCGGGAGGCGCCCAGTCATCCGGTGGGACGTCCCACGAGGACGGATGCGGCGAACTCACCCTTCCAGGGTAACCAGCCCCGCCGACAGACTCGCCGCGGTCGCACCCCGCCGCATCCACCGCACCGGCGCCCGCCGCCTGCCGCGCACCCCCTCCGCGCACACCCCTCCCCGCGCCCTCCGTGTCTCACAGGTTCACGCGCCCTGCGTGTCTCACACGTTCACGCCCGAAGCCCCCGAAACCTGCACAACTGAGACACGCAGCGCCCCCAATGCCGCGCACACCCCTCCGCGTCTCACACGTTCACGCCCAACGCCCCCGAAACGTGCACAACTGAGACACGCAGCGCCCTCGATGCCGCGCACACCCCTCCGTGTCTCACACGTTCACGCCCGAAGCCCCCGAAACGTGCACAACTGAGACACGCACGGGACAGCCCCGCGCACCGGACAGCCGCACGCACGCGGCAGCCCCGCGCACCGCGGCAGCCCCGCGCGCAGGGGCGGCCTTAAGGCCCGCGATCAGCACCAGCGATCGGCGAGGGCCCCGACGACGTTGAGGTTGCGGTTCGTGGCGATGCCCAGCAGCTTCGCGGCGGACAGCGGGTCGACCGTGCCGTCGTTGTACCCGGGTCCCAGCAGCGCGTGCGCCGCCCGGCCCGAAACGACCATCTCGCCCTTGTCTCCGCTGGTCGCCTCGACGAGTGCCGCCTGCTCCGGGGTGAGCTCTTGTTTCAGCAGGTACACGTAGTGCCGCGCGAGATTCGGTCGGGCCTCGCTCAACGCGCGCGCCTCGTCGGCGATGCGGGCGAACTCGTCGGTCGTGAACACGATCGTTGGCACGTCGAAGCCCCGGTCCGCGTGGAACGCCCGCTCCAGCGCCTCCTCGATGCGGGCGCGCGAACGCATCCGCGTGGAGAATCGCAGATTGCCGGTGTTGAGGTGCGTGGTGACGTCCTCGAAGCCGAGCGCTGACGCCACCCGGCAGATGTCGTCCTTGGGGAAGACCCGCTTCGCTCCGAGGTTGATGGCGCGGAGAAACCCGAGATACGTCGGCACCCGGCCCATTGTGGCCCGCCGCGCCCGATCACGCATCCCCGCAAGCGTGGATCACTCGCCGGGGAAGGCCTCCTTGAGTCGCAGGATGCGGCCGGCCGCCGCATCCACCTTCTCGGCGAAGGCGGGGTCGGTCTTCGCCCGCTGCAGCACGGCCTCGTACATCTCGGGGAACACGGACGTGTCTGCGGACAGCAGCAGCAGATCGACGCCGGCGTCGACGGCGAGCACCGCGCGGTCCGCCGGCGCCCAGCGCTCCACCTGCGCCGTGGCCGAGATGTCGTCGGTCATCACGACACCGTCGAAACCGAGCTCGTCGCGCAACAGCCCCGTCACGACGGGTTCGGAGAACGCCGCGGGCATCGACGGATCTATGCGCTGGTAGACCGCGGTGGCCATCATGACCGCGGCCGGACCTTCATCGAGCAGGGTGCGGTAGACGTCGACGTCGGGGGAGTCTGCGCCGACCTCGGTGTCGACGACGTCGGCCGCGTAGTCGGTGTTCCCGGTCACCCGGCCGAGCCCCGGGAAGTGCTTGATCGTCGGCAGGACGCCAGCCTCCCGCATCCCCTGTGCGAAGACGCCCGCCTTGTCGGCGACGGTCGCCTCGTCGTAGCCGTAGTGGCGGTTGTAGACGCCGATGGGCTGGTTCAGACGCGCGGTGTCGGCGCTCGTGACGATGTCGGCCACCGGCGCGAGATTCATGTCGACACCCGCCGCGCGCAGCTGGGCACCCCACCGCTCGGCGTCAGCGCCGAGGGTCGCGTCGTCGCGTTGCGCGCTCGTGAGCGCCGTGGGCATGGGTTCGAACCCCTCGCCCGAGAGCACCTGCACATCGCCGCCCTCCTGGTCCGTCGCAATCCAGGTGCGTGGGCCGGTCACAGGCTCCACCGCCGTGAACTGCGCGACGAGCGCAGCCGTGGCCGCCGAGCCCGCCGACGAGCGTCCACGCAGGAAGAGCCCTCCGACACCCGGATCGGCCATCGCGGCGAGGGCCGTGGGATCGGGGGCGTCGGCCGGGGTGCCGACCATGAACAGCTGTCCGACACGCTGCTCGAGCGTGAGCGCCTCGACCGGGTCGGGCGTCGGAGTCGGCGTGGGAGTCGGGGGCTTCGTCGAGGGAGCGGCCGTCGGCGCGGCCTGCGTGGTGGAGCATCCCGCGAGCACCGCCACCGCGGCGAGAACGGCGAGCGCGCGAACCGTGATCGTCTTGCGCATCACTCCAGTGTCGCCCACCCGACCTGGACGAGTCCGGGGTTGTGGAGGAGCCCGGCGGCCGCATCCGCGCCCGTGCGACACTGTGGCGAAGGGGGAGGCCCATGACCATCTCGATGTCCTTCGACGAACTTTCCGCCCTCAGCACACGACTGCACGACGCCGCCGGTCGACTGGCGGATGTCGACGCGCAAGTGCCCACGGATGCGGGCACCCTCGGTGGCGATGACGTCGCCGGCGCTGCGGCGTCGTTCGCAGCCGCGACGGAGCGCATGCGCGACGCAGCGCATGAACGGTGGCAGCAGCTCGGCGATGCGGTGACCGCGACCAGCGACGCCATGCACGAGCGGGAGTCCGCACTGTCGGCGAGCCTGGCCCGGATCCACGGCGACCTCCCGTGACCGAGCGGCTGGTGCTGCGGCAGGGCACACAGTTCCGGGATGACGCACTGACGATCGGGTTCATCTCCGCCGACCTGCGGCCGTCCGCTGAGGGCGGCGGCGTCACCGTGCGCCTCGGCATCGCCGGCGCCGAGGGCCGCACCTCCGCCCGGCTGGCCTCCGGAGAATCCGCTCCGCTGCCGGGTGGCGGCTCGCTGCGGGTGGCCGCGATCTCGTTCTCGCCGGACGGCTCCGAGAGCGCAGTATCGATCGAGATCGAGCGATGAGAAGCCGCAGGATCGCGCTCTTCGTCGCGGGCGGCCTGATCGCCGTCGCCGCCGCGGCGGTCACGGCGTGGCAGATCGTGGGCGTGCCGCAGACCCTCGCCGCGGGGGCGCAGACCGAGGTGTGCGGCGTGCGCATCGGGGTCGTCGACGCCGGCGAGCCCGTCGTGCTCACCTGGGGCGACCGGCAGCGCGCCGCTCTGACGGCCGGCGAACGTGCGCGGGTGGCTGCCTGGTGCGTGATCCAGATCGAACGCGTCGAGGGCTCCGACGACGGGGTGGACGGCGGCGGTCGGGTGTTCGTGAGGTGGCGCCCGTGGTGAACGCGATGGGGGATGCAGGCACGATCGCCGCCGCAGCCGAGCGTCTGCGCGCGGCCACCGACGCCGTGACCGACGCCGTCTCGCTCGGCCGCAGCGCCAGCGCGGACGGGTGGCAGGGGGAGGCGTCGGCCGCCTTCAGCAGCGCCCGCTCCGATGCCGCCGACACGACGGCGCGGCTCGCAACGGCGTACTCCCGCGCCGCCAGCACGCTCGAGTGGTATGCCGAGCACATCCGCAGCGTCGGCGCGGACTACGATCGCGCGGTCGCAGCGTACGATCGCGCCGCGGACGCCGTGCGCTCCAACCCCTTCGACCTCGGCGCCTACGGCGCGGCCGTGGGCGCCCGCCTCGACGCCTTCGCCGCCCTCGGCGCACACCAGGAGGCCGCGGCGCGCGCCGCGGCGGAACTCCGCGCTGCGGCGGGTCAGGATGCGGAGGGCAACGCCTGGTGGGACCCGTTCGGCTGGTTCACGGGCGATGAGAGCGAGCCCGACCAGCCGGTGACGGAGTCGATCACCGACGACGACGCCTTCGACGCCGATGACGTGGCCCAGGGTCAGATCGGCGACTGTTTCATGCTGTCCAGCATCGTGTCGCTCCTGGGCACCGACGGCGGCGACGACTTCATCCGCGACAACGTGCGGTGGGATGCCGATCGCGAGGGCTACTGGGTGACGCTCTACGAGAACGGGGAGCCCAAAGAGGTCTTCGTCGACAACGTCTTCGGGCACGGGGCACGCCAGTCCGACTGGGAGTGGTTCCTGTTCTCCGGCGACAAACCTTCGATCGCGGCCCTGTACGAGGCGGCGCTGCGCGAGGAGTACGGATACGACTTCCTCGACGGCGGCATCCCCGCCGACGCGATGGAGATCATCACTGGACGCGACGTGACCGTCACCGAGAACGATTCCTACGCGGGGCTCACTGCCGAGCAGCTCGCTCCGCTCCGGGAGAATCTGGAGCAGGGCGGTCAGGTCGTCATCTCGTCGCCGCGCAGCGGTGACCACACGATCACCGTCGAGGCGCCCGACGGCAGCACGCGCGAGGTCGACATCGTCTCGACTCACTCGTACGCCGTCACGCGCATCGAAGAGGACGGCAGCGTGTGGATGCGCAACCCGTGGGGCCCGGGCAACAGCGCCGACGGCGGCGGCGAGTTCCGCGTGTCGGCGGACGACGTCGCGGCGCTGTTCTGGCGCGCGACCTCGACGAACGTGACGGCTCCCGACTAGAGCCGCACGACCTCCGTCACGCTGACGTGGGCCGCGCCCTCCTCGGCGGATGCGGCGAGATCGACGACCGCGCGGATGCGCCAGTCGTGGTCGCCCGCCGGATCGTCGATGACCTGCTCGACGCGCCAGAGACCCTGCGCCGCATCCGACTCGTCGATCGTGCAGAGCGCGGGCGAGCGCGCGCCGGCCCCGGTGAGGACGGCGTCGTGCTCGTCGTAATAGGCGTCGAGGGCGTCGGGCCAGCCCGCATCCGGATCCAGCGCGACCAGGTCGTCGTCGCGCTGCAGCGCCGCCAGCTGCACGCGCCGGAACATCTCGTTGCGCACGAGCACGACGAAGGCGCGACGGTTCGCGACGACCGAGGGAGGTGCGGGCGGAACGACGGGCTCGCCCGCCTCATCCGCGGGGTTCACGAGCCGCTCCCACTCATCGACGAGGCTCGAGTCCACCTGCCGCACGAGCTCGCCGAGCCAGGCGATCACATCCAGCAGCTCCTCGGTACGCGCCTCGGCCGGCACCGTCTGCCGGATCGCACGGTACGCATCGCTGAGGTAGCGCAGCACGAGGCCCTCGCTGCGGCCGAGCTGGTACCAGGAGACGAACTCGGCGAACGAGAACGCCTGCTCGAACATGTCGCGGACGACCGATTTGGGGCGCAGCTCGAAGTCCCGCACCCAGGGCTGGCTGGAGGCGAACACCTCGAAGGCTTCGCCGAGCAACGTGGCGAGGGGCTTCGGATAGGTGACGTCCTCGAGCGCCGCCATCCGCTCGTCGTAGTCGAGTCCGTCGCGCTTCATCGCCGCGACCGCCTCGCCGCGCGCCTTGAACTCCTGCTGCGCGAGCACGGGACGGGGGTCGTCGAGCGTCGCCTCGATCACGCTGACCACATCCAGCGCGTAGTGACCCGACCCCGCGGTGCGCGCCGATCGGAGATCCGGCCCGATGTCGGAGGTTTCGCCGTCGATCCTCCGACTTTCGTCGCTTTCTCCGACCGGAGCGAGCTCGACGGCGGATGCGGGCGGCGCCGCATCCGGGTCGAGCAGCTCGATGGCGGCGAGCGCGAAAGGCGAGAGCGGCTGGTTGAGCGCGAAGTTCGGCTGCAGGTCGACCGTCAGGCGGATGCGGCCATCCGCCACCTCGACGACGTCGGCGGCGACGAGCGTGCGGAAAATGGCGAGCGCTCGGCGTGCGAGCTCGTATCGGCGCGCACGGGGCTCGTGGTTGTCGAAGACGAGGGAACGCACGTGGGCGAAGACATCGCCCCCGCGGGCGATGACGTTGATGAGCATGGCGGCCGTCAGCTGCATCTGCGGCACGAGGGGCTCGGGCACGGCCTGCACGAGCCGCTCGAACGAGCCTTCGCCCCAGTTGACGGCGCCGGCCGGCGCCTTCTTGCGCACGATCTTCTTGCGCTTGGCGGCGTCGCCCGCGGCTTTGCGCAACGCCTGTTCGTTCTCGATCTCCCACTCGGGAGCCATGACGACGACCGTTCCGGCGGTGTCGTAGCCCGCACGACCGGCGCGCCCGGCGATCTGATGGAACTCGCGCGCGGTGATCTGCCGCATCCGGACGCCGTCGAACTTGGTGAGCGCCGTCAGCAGCACGGTGCGGATGGGCACGTTGATGCCAACGCCGAGGGTGTCGGTTCCGCAGATCACGCGCAGCAGCCCGCGCTGCGCGAGCGTCTCGACGAGACGTCGGTAGCGCGGCAGCATTCCGGCGTGGTGCACGCCGATGCCCGCGCGCACGAGACGCGACAGGGTCTTGCCGAACGCCGTCGTGAAGCGGAAGCCGCCGATGGCCTCGGCGATCTCGTCGCGCTGCGCACGCGTGGCCACTTTGACGCTCGCAAGCGCCTGCGCACGCTCCATCGCCTGCGCCTGCGAGAAGTGCACGATGTACACCGGCGCCTCGTTCTCCTCCAGGAGCTTCTCGACCTGCTCCTGGATCGGGATGCGGGCGTAGGAGAAGTGCAGCGGGACGGGCCGCTCCACGCCCGTGACCTCGACGGTGGGGCGCTCGGTGCGACGGGTGAGGTCGGCCGCGATCTCGGTCACGTCGCCGAGCGTCGCCGACATCAGCAGGAACTGCGCCCGCGGCAGGAGCAGGAGCGGTACCTGCCAGGCCCACCCACGGTCTGGCTCGCCGTAGAAGTGGAACTCGTCCATCACGACCTGATCCACCGCCGCATCCGCCCCGTGGCGCAGGGCGAGATTCGCCAGGATCTCCGCCGTGCAGCACACGATCGGCGCGTCCGGGTTGACCGAGGAGTCGCCCGTCACCATCCCGACGTTGTCCGCACCGAAGATGTCGACGAGCGCGAAGAACTTCTCACTCACGAGGGCCTTGATGGGCGCGGTGTAGTAGCTGCGCCCGCCCCGCGCGATGCTCACGGCGTGTGCGGCGACGGCGACGAGCGACTTGCCCGTGCCGGTGGGAGTCGACAGGATCACGTTCTGACCCGAGACGAGCTCGATGACCGCCTCATCCTGCGCGGGGTACAGCTCGATGCCGCGTCCGGTGGTCCAGTCCACGAATGCGTCGTACAGCGCATCCGCGTCGTCCCCGGCTGCGCGGGCGAGCTCGGTGAGGGATGCGGTCATCCCTCGAGTCTGCCCGACGCCGGCGGCATCGGGCGGGCAGCCCTCGTCATCGGATGCAGGCTCGCTCGGCGGATGACGCAGCCCGAGAGCGCCGGCCCCCGGCTAGCGTGGGAGCACGCGAGCAGAGGAGAGCCATGTCGGATGAGCTGAACGTGCGCGTCGAGCGCGGCGAGGACAGGTACGAGGTCTTCCTCGACGACGTGCCCGCGGGCTTCACGGCCTTCTACACGGACGAGGAAGGCCGCACGGTCTTCCCCCACACCCAAGTGGATCCCGCCTTCAAGGGTCACGGCGTCGCCAGCATCCTGGTCGAACGCGCTCTCGAGGACGAGGCGAAGCGCGGCGAGACCATCGTGCCGCTCTGCCCGTTCGTGGCGAAGTACCTGCGCGAGCACGAGGTGCCCGGCCTCAAGGTCGCCTGGCCGTGACCCGACTCGACGCCCACGCCGA
The DNA here is from genome assembly GCF_028743715.1 of Microbacterium sp. Clip185. Lineage (NCBI taxonomy): Bacteria > Bacillati > Actinomycetota > Actinomycetes > Micrococcales > Microbacteriaceae > Microbacterium > Microbacterium sp. Clip185. The sequence goes on from NZ_CP117996.1 coordinate 3,073,326, forward strand.
GGAGAGCCTCGAACAGTCCGTCGAGTGCGACGGGCCCCGTGCCGTCGTGCTCGACGCGCGCGAGGTTCCCCTGGGCGGTGTACGCGCGATGCAGGTGCACCGTGCCCTTCCGCAGCGCGAGCTGCCGATGGTCGGCGCGTGGTGCTTCCTCGACCGCTTCGGACCCCAGGAGGTGCGGATGCGGGTCGAGCCGCACCCCCACATCGGTCTGCAGACGGTCACCTGGCCGCTGGTGGGCGAAGTGCGCCACCGCGACGGGATCGGCAGCGACGTGCTGATCTCGCGCGGCCAGCTCAATCTCATGACGAGCGGGCGCGGCATCGCGCATTCCGAGTACTCGGTGACCGACGAGGAGATCCCCCTCGACGCCCTGCAGCTGTGGGTCGCCCTGCCCGACTCTCGCCGCCACGGCGAACCCGCATTCGAGCAGCACGCGGACCTTCCCGAGCTGGTGCTCGACGGCGGCGGGCGGGCCACGGTGGTGATGGGAGAGCTCGGCGGCGTTCGCTCACCCGCATCCGCCTACACACCGATCGTGGGCGCCGAGATCCGCGTGCCCGCCGGCTCCCGCATCACGCTGCCGCTGCGTGAGGACTGGGAGTACGCGCTCGTCGGCGTCGCCGGAGCCCCGCGCGTGCACACGGCGGATGCCGAGCACACCGAGCTGGTGGGGCTGCAACTGCTGTATCTCGGTCGCGGGCGCGAGCAGGTGCAGATCTCGAGCGCCGAGGACACGACGCTGTTCCTCCTGGGCGGCGAACCCTTCGAGGACGAGATCGTCATGTGGTGGAACTTCGTCGGACGTGACCACGACGAGATCGTGGCTGCCCGCGAGGAGTGGGAGGCGGGCTCGGCGCGCTTCGCGCACGTGGTCGGCCACGGCAACGAACGCGTCCCCGCACCTCCGCTCCCGGCCGTTCGGCTGACGCGTCGTCGGCGACGGCTCTGAGCGGCGGAGTTCTCCCGGTCGCTGAGAGCCGCTCGTCAGCCTCGCGCCGATAGTCTGGGGACGTGGCCCGCACCTCCGTTCTGTCGACGCGCGTGCTGCTCGTGTGCGCCGCGATCGGCGTGGCCACCGGCATCCTCGGCGGCATCGCCGGATGGGCCACGGTGCCGCTTCTCGGCTTCGTCCCGCCGCTGTACGGGCTGCTGCTGGGCGTGCACGTGCTCCCCGGCATCATCGCGCAGGAGGTGCTGCGCCGGCCCGGCGTCGCCCTGCTGGCCCACCTGCTGGCAGCACTCGTGTCCAGCGCCACGGCGCCCCAGTACGCGCTGCAGTTCCTGGGGACGGCGGTGCTCTTCGGAGGCATCCAGGAGGTGGTCGCCGCCGCGACCCGCTACCGTTCCTGGCGCGCGTGGCGCTTCTTCGTCTCGGCCCTCGTGATCGGCGTCATCATCGCCGCCGCCGTGTTCTTCGCCGCACACCTGAAGACGCTGCCGCTCTGGGCGCAGATCGCATACCTCGCCATCTCGGTGCTGGCCCCCGTCGCATGGACCGGCGTGGGCCTGTGGGTCGGCATCGGACTGCGCCGCGCCGGCGTCGTGCGCGGCGGACGATGAGTCGATGACCGACGCCGTCGACAGCCCGGAACGCCGCCGACTCGCACAGCTCGTCGCCGACCTCATCCTCGAGAACGGCCTCATCGACCTGAGCCTGTCCGGCATCGCCCGCGCGGTGGGCTCCAACAACCGGATGCTGCTGTACTACTTCGGCTCGAAGGAGCGACTGCTGGAGGCCGCATCCGAGACCGCGATCGAGCGCTTCCCCCACCTCGCCGCCGTCTTCGAACGCCTCGCCGCCGACGATGCCCCGCTGCGAGAGCGCCTGCTGCGCGCGTGGCACGACATCGGTGCCCCCGAGAACCGGCCCTACCTGGTCATGTTCTTCCACCGTTTCGCGGTCGCCCTCGGAGACCCCGTGCGCTGGAGCGAGTTCCTTTCGCACCTCGGCACCGGATGGGTGCGTCACGTACGTGCGGTGTTCATCGCCGAGGGCTGGGCTCCGGATGCGGCCGAGCTCACCGCGACGCGCGTCGTCGCCGAGTGGCGCGGCCTGCAGTTCGCTCTCCTGTGCGGCATGGAGCCCGCGCGACTGACAGCGGCCTACGAACGCAGTATCGACGAGCTCCTGGAGAAGGCGAGTTAGGTTAGGCTAAGTTGGGAGGACCCGCCCGTCCGAACTCTGGATCCTCCGTGCCCGCTGCCTCCGCCGATCGCGACGCTCCGTCCGCCGCATCCGGCGTCGACGCACCCCTCCTGCGGGTCGAAGACCTCTCGGTCACCCACGAGGGCGCCACGCGGCCATCTCCCGCATCCGCCTCGTTGCGGATCGACCCTGGCGAGGTCGTGCTGCTCCTGGGGCCGAGCGGCTCCGGCAAGTCGACGCTGGCCCTGGCGCTGAACGGACTCATCCCCCACGACATCCCCGCCGAGGTCACCGGACGAGTGAGGGCCGGGAACCTGGACACCCGCGACGCCTCCGTCGCCCAGCTGAGCACGCAGGTGGCGATGGTGTTCCAGGATCCGGACGCCCAGCTCGTCACCGGCACCTTGCTCGACGAGGTCGCCTTCGGCCCCGAGAACCTGCGGCTTCCCGTCGACGAGGTGCTCCGCCGCGCCGAAGACGCCCTGCGCCGGGTCGGGCTCTGGGACCGGCGCCACGAGAACCCCGATCGCCTGTCCGGCGGCGGACGCCAGCGGCTCGCGATCGCCGCGGCTCTGGCCATGGGCTCTCCCCTGCTGGTGCTCGACGAGCCCACGGCCAACCTCGATCCGCGCGGTATCGAAGAGGTGTACGCGACGCTCGCCGAACTCGTCGCGGCCGGCGATCGCGCCATCCTGCTGATCGAACACAACCTGGATGCGGCCGTGCCGCTGATCGATCGCGTCGTCGTGCTCGATGCGGCGGGCGCGGTCATCGCGGACGGGGGCGTCGACGAGGTGCTGCGTGCGCGGGCCGACGAACTGCACGAGCTCGGCGTGTGGCTGCCGACCTGCACCCTCGCGGCGCTCCGCCTGCGGGCGGCTGGCTACCGCATGGCCCCGTTGCCGCTGAGTCCTGCCGAACTGCGCGCGGCGCTCGAAACGCAGCCCGCGCCCGCATCCGTTGCCTCCGCCGCGCGGTCGGCCGTCACCTCACGCGAACCCCGCGAGCCCATCGTCCAGGTGCGCTCGCTGAGCCTGCGACGCGGGCGCACCGAAGTGCTGCACGACGTCTCGCTGAGCGTCGCGGCGGGCTCCTTCGTCGCGATCGTCGGAGCCAACGGCGCCGGAAAGACGAGCCTGCTGCAGGCGATCGCGGGAGTCGTCGTGCCCCCGCGCGGCACCGTGACGGTCGCCGGGGTCGACGTGGGCCGCGCCGACCCGCGGACGCTTCCCGCCCGCATCGGTTTCGTGTTTCAGAACCCGGAGCACCAGTTCATCGCCCACACGGTCGCAGACGAGATCGCGCACGGCCTGCGTCGGCAGCGGCTCGCCGATGACGAGGTGCGCCGGCGCACCGACGAGCTGCTCGCGCGGTTCGGGCTGACAGAGCGGGCCGGGGCCCATCCCTTCCTCCTCTCGGGCGGCCAGAAGCGCCGTCTCTCCGTCGGCACCGCGCTCGTGGCCGGCGCCCCGGTGCTTGCGCTCGACGAACCGACCTTCGGGCAGGACCGCGCCCGCGCCGACGAACTGCTCGCGCTGCTCGCCGAGCTCAACGCCGCCGGCACCACGGTGCTCGTGGTCACACACGACATGCAGCTCGTGACGGAGTACGCCGATCACGTGGTCGTGGTGCACGAGGGGCGTATCGCCGCATCCGGCGCCACATCCGACGTGTTCGCCGACGCGGCACTCATCGAGCGAGCTGGGTTGCGCCCTCCGCCGCTGCGGCACGCGCTCGCTCAGCTCGAGGGGCATCCGGCCCTCACCGGCGTCGCGCGGTTGGCGGATCTGCCATGACCGCGACGATCGACCCGTTCGCGGCGCCCACGGCGGCATCCGGGACACGCTTCCTCTACGCGCTCAATCCGCTCGCCAAGTTCGCGGCCATCATCCCCCCGAGCCTCGCGCTGATCTTCGTCCGCGACCTCGCCACCCCGCTCGCGTTCCTCGTGCTCGCCTACGCGGTGCTGCTCGTGGGCGCGCGGGCGTCGCGTCAGGTGCTGCTGACGCTGTTCCTGGCGCTACCGGCCGCCGTCGTCGTGCTCGGATGCGGCTTCGCCGCGTGGACGGATGCGGCCCAGGTCGACACGACACCGCTCGTGCTGCAGATCGGCGAATGGCGACTGTTCTCCGGCGCTCTCACGATCGGTTTCGCCACGGCTCTGCGCCTGATCGCGATCCTCGCGCTCGCCCTAGCCGCCGGATTCACGACCTCGGGAGCCGACCTCGCCCGATCGCTCGTGCAGCAGCTGCGTGTGCCGTACCGCATCGGCTACACGGCTCTGGCCGCATTCCGTTTCGTGCCGCGGTTCGCGCACGAGCTGGACGTGATCCGGCAGGCGCACCGGGTGCGCGGCTCGCACGGCGGGCGCGGACCCTTCGCCGCGATCGCCCGCTGGGGCGGGTACATCGTCCCGCTCCTCGCTGGTGCGATCCGTCACGCCGAGCGCGTCGCGCTCGCGATGGATGCGCGCGCGTTCGGCGCCCACCCCGATCGCACCGAGCGTCATCTGGTGCCCTTCGGCATCCGCGACGTCGTCTTCGTCCTGGCGTTCTGGGCCGTCTCGGCGGCCGTCTTCCTCATCACCCGCCCCTGGGCGCTCGCCTGACCCACCCGACAGAAAGGCTCCGCATGGCTCGGTTCTCCCGTCTCGTGAAGCCCGCATCCCCCGACCTCCTGCACCTCAGGGTGCTCCGCACCGAACGCCTGAGCGAGCATTGGATGCGGGTGACGCTCGGCGAGGGGGAGATCGACCGGTTCGTGCCGCTCGGCTACGACCAGTGGTTCCGCCTCTTCCTCCCCGTCGGCGGCGACGAAGGCCTGGAGCGGATCCCGGCCAAGGCGAACAAGCTGATCGGGTACCTGAAATACCTGCGCATCCCGGACGGCGTGCGTCCCGTCATGCGCAACTACACCGTGCGCGCCTACCGACCGGCTACCGCGAACGCGGGTGCCGAGCTGGATGTGGACTTCGTCCTGCACGGCACAGGGCCCGATGCGGGTCCCGCATCCCGGTGGGCGGCGTCCGCACGCCCCGGCGACAGCGTCGTGATCATCGACGAGGGGCTCGGGTTCGACCCGGAACGCGGCGTCGATCGGGTGATCCTCGCCGCGGACGAGACGGGGCTGCCCGCGGTGTCCGGGATTTGCGCCTCGCTGCCGGCGAGCGCGACGGGCGTCGCCCTCGTCGAGGTGCCGTCGGAGGCCGACGCACTGGCATTCGATGCGCCCGCCGGCGTCGAGGTGCGGTGGCTCGTCCGCGACGCCCAGGCCCGCCCCGGCACACTCGCACTCGCGGCTCTCGAGGACGTCCCGCTGCCTGCAGAGGGAGTACACGCATTCATCGTCGGCGAGCAGTCGCTGCCGACATCCGCCCGCCGCGCTCTCGTCGCCCGGGGCCTCGACAAGGCCTCGATCAGCTTCATCGGCTACTGGCGCGTGGGCGCGGCGCGCCCCGCGCGCACCTCCGCGGAGGTCGACGCGTGAGCGCTTCGTCGGCCGAGACCCCGCGCACGGCGCGCGGCCGCATCCCCACCCTCGTACTGCTGACCTGCGCCGCGATCGGCGTCGCCGGCGGCGTCGTGCTGTGGGGCGCGACCGGTCTGTCGACGCTGCTCTTCGCGGTCGTGCCGTTCGCCTCGGTGGCGCTGGCAGGGATGTGGCTGCTGCCTGCCACGATCGCGCTGCGACTGCTGCAGCGGCCGGGGGTGGGCCTGCTCGTGGGCCTCATCTCGGGCATCGTCGTGCTGCCCTACATCGGCACCAACCTGTGGTGGGCGTTCTTCGCCGAGCTGCCGTTCCTGCTCGTCCTGTACCGCTACTGGGGAACCTGGCTGCACTTCGCCGGCGCACTCATCATCGGCGTGGTCTACCCGCTGTTCGCGGCCGAGTACTTCAACCTGTGGGCCATGCCGCTGCCCGCGGTGATCGGCTTCTTCGCGCTGACGATCGGGAGCTGCCTCGCGGGCACCGCGCTCGGGGTCGTGATCGCCGATGCGCTCCGGCGCGCGGGTGTCGCCCGTCTCGCCCGCCGCCAGCCCCGCTGACCCCGCGGCGGCGTCACGCCGCACGACGTGTCTCGTCCCTCGAAGACGGGCCCACCCGGTCGGAGGGACCCGAAACGCGGCCCGCACGACCGAACCACGACGTTTCGCGTCCCTCGAACGCGGACCCATCCGATTCAAGGGACCCGAAATGCGGCCGGCGCGCTCGCACAGCGACATCACGGGTCCCTCGAACGGGATGGGGGCGGCGGCTACTTCCGGCCGGTCACCTGACGCGCGACGATCTCACGCATGATCTCGTTCGTGCCGCCGTAGATGCGGTGCACGCGGGCGTCGACGAAGGCGCGGGCGACGGGATACTCCAGGATGTAGCCGTATCCGCCGTGCAGCTGGACGGCGGCATCGAGCACCTCCCACTCGCGCTCCGTCGTCCAGAACTTGACCTTGGCCGCCTCCTCCGGCGTGAGCTTGCCCTCGCCGTACAGCGCGATGGCGCGGTCGACGTAGGCCCACAGCACATCGACCGTCGTCGCCATGTCGGCCAGGCGGAAGCGGGTGTTCTGGAAGTCGGCGATCGCGTGACCGAACGCCTCGCGGCTGCTCGTGTACTCGAGTGTCCACCGCAGACCCGCGTCGGCTGCCGCGGCCGCGGCCACGCCGATCGACAGCCGCTCGAGCGGAAGGTTGCGCATGAGCTGCACGAAGCCGTGGCCGGGCTCGCCGCCGATGAGGTTCTCGTCGGGGATGAACACGTCGGTGAACGACAGCTCCGCCGTGTCGTGCCCGGCGAAGCCCATCTTGTGCAGCTTCTTGCCGTGATCGAAGCCCGCCATGCCGTTCTCGACGAGCACGAGACTGAACGCGTCGGGGCGGTTGCCTTCGCCGGTCTTGACGAACGTCACCACGAGATCCGCCGTCGCGCCCGACGAGATGAACGTCTTGGCGCCGTTGAGGATCCAGCCGCCGTCCACCTTCTTGGCGACGGTGGAGATTCCGCGCAGATCGCTTCCCGCACCGGGCTCGGTCATGGCGAGCGCGCCGATCACCTCGCCGGTGGCCATGCCGGGCAGCCACTTCTGCTTCTGCTCCGGCGTGCCGAAGTGAGCGAGGTACGGCACGGCGAGGTCGTCCTGGATGCCGAAGGCACCGGCCAGCGACCCGAGCCCGGCCTTGATGACCTCCTCGTTGACCACGGCGCGGAAGCGGTAGTCCTGCAGCATCCCCGCGCCGCCGAACTCCTCAGGAACCGACAGTCCGATGATCCCGGCGTCGCCGGCGGCCCTCATGGTCTCGCGGTCGATCTGACCGGCCGCATCCCATGCTTCGCGCCGGGCGTTCGTGCCGTAGCGCTTGATGAACTCGACCACGACCTCCCGGAAAGCCTCGTGATCCTCGTCGTAGATGTCGCGTTCCACTGACGTCTCCTCCATCTCGGGGCGCCTGCGTCGACACGCTGCGGCGCCATCGCCTGCCGCGATCCTAGACCGGCGGATGCGTGGTGAGCACATCACGCTGTGGAATCGCATTCCACGCACACCGAAACCGAGTGTCGCGATTGTGGAGGCTCTCCAGCGAGTCAGTTGCCCTCGGTGCGCACCGGGTCCGTGCCGTCGGGGGCGACGTCGTAGTAAACCGATCGGTAGTCCCCGTCGAACCAGAAACTCACCCGAACCGGCCCCGCATGCTGCGCGAACGTCGGCGAATCGGTGTCGCCGTCGATCTCCCGCTCCACCCGCAGTGTGACGTCGCTCAGGCTGTCGATCCCCTCCGCGTCGGCGGCCGTCTGCACCGCGGCCCACAGCCCGGGCCACGACACCTCGTCGAGCGAGAACTGTTCGGCGGCGGAATCCGGCTGCGACGGCGCGGGACCTTCGCGAGTCACCTCGCCGCGGCGGTACTCCCAGCGGTCGGTGTCGGTGGAGCCGGGCGTCACAGGAGCATCCACGACGATGACGTCCTCGCTCACCGAGATGCTGACCACCCGATCGTGCCCGATCTTCGCGGCGAGGGCGCCGACAGCGTCGGCGGTGGTCTCCGGCTGACGCAGATCCGCGGTGAGCCGCCCCTGGCCGAGGGCGGTGATGGTCTGCGCGACGGCCGTCGGGTAGGGCAGGGCCACCGCTGCACCGGCGACGAGGAACGCGAGGGCGAACAGGACGAACCGCGGCCCCCTGCCCTTCGGGCCGATACCGATGAGGGGTCCGCGTCGCCGCCCCTTGATCGTGACCGCCCCGGGCTCGGGCAGGCGGGGCTCGCCGAGTTCGGTCGGCGGGGGAATGCGGATTCCCGCGTACGGAGCTTGGGTGACGTCATCGTCGGTGAGCGCCACTTCGGCGCCGTCCGCGCTCAGCAGCGCCACCGCGCGCAGGTTCCCCGGCTGGACGGCGGGGATGTCGACGAGCCGCACGAGCTGGCGCACGCGCGCGCGATACGCGGGGCCCTCCAGCGGCTGGATGCTGAGATCGAGGTCGCACACCGGCTGATCGTTGATCAGCGTGCCGGTCTGTGTCACGGCGTCGATGCGGGCGAGGGCCATCCTGCCCTCGGATCGCGCCGCGTCGAGGTCTGTGGTGGACGCGGCAGGCATCCCTCGGGTGGCGCGCGCGATGAGGATCAGAATGCCGCTGAAGATGGCCAGGACCATCCCGGTCGGAAAGGTGATCTCGCCGGCACCCGGCGGGCCGATCTCCGAGACGACGAGAGCGCCGAGGGCCATCCCCGCCCCCACGAAGAACAGAAGGCGGATCACCCGTCCATGCTATCCAGCCCGGCGGAGCGCTTTGGATGCGGTGAGCCGGGTCAGCCGGTATAGGCGGGCGCGGCGGGCAGCCCGAAGAACTCCTCGAGGGTGTGCCAGCCGCCCTCATGGTACGCCCGCGCCAGTTCCGGGCCGATGTAGCGCAGGTGCCAGGGCTCCGCCTCGTAGCCCGTCACGGGCGTGTAGCCCTGTTCGTAGCGCACGATGAACCCGAACTGCCAGGCGTTCGCGGCCACCCACTGCCCCTCGGGGGAAGAACCGAAGTCGTCGAGCGTGCCGCATCCGCTGCCGCAGGGCATGAGGTCCATCGCGAGCCCGAGCTGATGCTCGCTGAACCCGGGTCTCGCGCTGGAGACCTCCGCCTCCGCCTGTCCGCCTCGCGCGACGTTCTCCTGATAGGTCCTCACCTGGGTGTCGTAGGAGCGGTATCCGCTGAGCTGTCCGAGTGAGCCGACACCAGCCGTCTCGACGGCCTCCGCCATCTGCTGCAGCGCAGCAGCGGCGTCCTGACGGAGCACGCCGGCGTTGAAGGTCTGCAACCCCTGCACCTGCACGATGCCCTGGGGCTCGTAGTCGAGCGGGTTCAAGGGACGCTGCTTGTTGACGACGACCCAGCGACGAGCCGCATCCGAGAGCGAGATGCAGGGCGCGGTTCCCGAAACGACCGCCTCACGGAAGGACAACCCTCCGCCGGCGGCCACGATCACGGCCTCGTCATCGCCGGCCGCGATCGCCGCGGCGACGGCGGGGTCGTCGCAGATGGATGCGGCCGCAGGCGCTCGGGTGAAGACCGGAGCGGGGATGCTCTGCGCGGCGGGCGGGCCCGCCTTGGCGCCGGGAGCGACCACCGGCGCTCCCCCTACGAGAGCGCTGACCCAGAGAGCCGCCACCACGGTGCCGGCCACCGCGGCGCACGCGACCGCGATGCGGCGGCGACGGAGGCGCCCGGACGCGACGCGCGCAGCGCGGCGCGACGTGAGCGTCTCGGGTGACGCGGTGGAGATCACGCTCTATTGTGCCTCCCGCACACGGCCGCGACGAGCGCGATCAGACTCCTGTACGACCTTGAGTCTCACCAGGGTTGACATAGCTTCGTATCTTTGTTCCACTGTCGTCATGCGGTGGAACGGTCAGAGGGTCGGCGAGGAGGATGCGGCTGCGCTCCCCGGCATGGAGCGACTCGACTCTCTCGTGCGCTCGGTGACGACACCGGAATTCGCCGGCATGACGTTCCACGAGGTCGCGGCGCGCTCCGCGTTGAACCACGTCCCCGGCTCGTCCGCGATGCCCTTCGACTGGACCATCAACCCCTACCGTGGGTGCAGCCACGCCTGTACGTACTGCTTCGCGCGGGGCACCCACACGTACCTCGACCTCGATGCGGGTCGCGACTTCGACACCCAGGTCGTGGTGAAGGTGAACATCGCCGAGGTGCTCGAGCGCGAGCTCGCCCGCAGCTCGTGGGGCCGGGAGCACGTCGCCCTCGGCACGAACACCGACCCCTACCAGCGCGCAGAAGGGCGTTACCGGCTCATGCCCGGCATCATCGATGCCCTGGCCGCATCCGGAACACCCTTCTCCATCCTCACCAAGGGCACGCTGCTGCGTCGCGACCTGCCGGTGCTGCGTCAGGCGCACGAGCGCGTACCGATCTCGATCGCGATGTCGATCGCCCTTTTCGACGACGACCTGCAGCGCTCGGTCGAGCCGGGGACGCCCACGGCGCAGGCGCGCCTCGACACGGTGCGCGCGGCGACGGATGCGGGCTTTCGCGTCACCGTCTTCCTCATGCCGGTGATGCCGCATCTCACCGACTCGATCGCGGCCCTCGACGACGCGCTGCGGCGCATCAAGGCGGCGGGGGCGGTGCGTGTCGTCTACGGCGCGCTGCATCTGCGCCCCGGCGTGAAGCCCTGGTTCATGGCCTGGCTGCGGCGCGAGCATCCCGAGCTCGTCTCGAGCTACCTGGGGCTGTATCCGGGAGCGTCGGTGAGCGCGCCCAAGGCGTATCGGCAGTGGCTCGCGCGACGCGTTCGACCCTTGCTGCGGGTGCACGGCCTCGACGGCCGCGACGAAGAGGAGCCGGTGCGCGCGCGTCCGGTCGCTCCCGGCGCACGCGCGGCGGCCGCCGCATCCGTGCGCTTCACCGGATCGGCGCCGGAGCCGGCACGCCTGTTCTGACCCGAGACGCGGCAACGCCCCCTCGCACGGGGCGAGAGGGCGTTGCCGACTCGATGTCAGGCGGAGGCGACGTCGGCGAGCTGGCGCCCAGCGACCTCCTCGACGACGTCGTCGCCGGGGCGGACCTCTTCGAACGGTGCGTCGATCTCGGCGCGCGAGAGCAGCTCCGTCATGCGACGACGGCGCTGCCGCGGGACCAGGGTGACCACGGTGCCGCTGCGGCCGGCCCGGCCGGTACGGCCAGAACGGTGCAGGTACGTCTTGTACTCGTCGGGAGCGTCGGCCTGGATGACCAGATCGATGTCGTCGACGTGGATGCCGCGGGCGGCCACGTCGGTGGCGACCAGCACGTTGACCTTGCCGTCGGTCAGACGCTGCAGGTTGCGCGTGCGCTTGGCCTGGTTGAGGTCTCCGTGCAGAGCGACGGCGGAGATGCCGGCGTCCTCGAAGTTCTCGACGAGCATCTCGGCGAACGCGCGGGTGCGGGAGAAGACGAGCGTCTTGCCGTCGCGGTCCACGAGGGAAGCGAGCAGCTCGGCCTTGTCGCGGTGGTCGACGACGAAGACGCGGTGATCGATCGTTCCGGTCTCCTGCGTCTCACCCGCGACCTCGTAGACGGCCGGGTCGACGAGGAACTCGTCGACGAGGGCCGCGACCTCACGGTCGAGCGTGGCGGAGAACAGCAGCTTCTGGCTGCCTTCGCCGGTCAGGCGCAGGATGCGCTGCACCGGCTCGGCGAATCCGAGCTCTGCCATGTGGTCGGCCTCGTCCAGCACCGAGATCTGCACCTCGGACAGGTCGAGCTTTCCCTGGTTGATGAGGTCCTCGATGCGACCCGGGGTACCGATGATGATGTCGATGCCCTTCTTGAGCGCACCGACCTGACGCGCCTGGGGCACGCCGCCGTAGATCTGCGTGGTGAACAGGCCGACGCTGCGCGCGATCGGCTGCACGGTGCGGTCGATCTGGAGGGCGAGCTCGCGCGTGGGAGCCAGGATGAGCGCCTTGGGGCGGCGGCCGAACTCGCGGCGGGTACCCGCCTGCGAGCGCAGGATGCGCTCGACCAGGGGAGCACCGAAGGCGATGGTCTTGCCGGAGCCGGTACGGCCACGGGCGAGCACGTCGCGTCCTTCGAGGATCGGAGGGATCGTCGCGGACTGGATCGGGAACGGGCTGGGCGCGCCGAGCTCGGCGAGCACCTTCACGATGTTCTGACCGAGCCCGAGCTCACCGAAGCCCTGACCCTCGACGGTCTCGGCCTGGACGGCCTCGGCCTCGAGCCGCTCGTGGACGACATCGACGTGCTGCTCGTGCGCCTTGGCTGCGGTCGCGTTCCAATCCGACCGGTTGCCACCCTCGCGGCGGGCGGGACGATCGTCGAAGGAACGGCGCGGACGGTCGTCGAACGAACGCGCGGGGCGATCGTCGAACGAGCGGCGGGGACGGTCGTCGAACGAACGAGCCGGACGGTCCCCGTCACGACGAGCCGGACGGTCGTCGAAGGAACGGCGCGGACGGTCATCGAACGAACGAGCCGGACGGTCGCCATCGCGACGAGCCGGACGGTCGTCGAAGGAACGGCGCGGACGGTCATCGAACGAACGAGCCGGACGATCGCCATCGCGACGAGCCGGACGGTCATCGAACGAGCGCGCGGGACGGTCGTCGAACGACCGACGCGGACGGTCGTCGAACGAACGAGCCGGACGGTCGCCATCGCGACGGGCGGGACGATCGTCGAACGAACGGCGCGGGCGGTCGTCGTAGGAACGCGCCGGACGGTCGTCGAAGGAGCGACGCGGACGGTCATCGAACGAACGAGCCGGACGGTCGCCATCGCGACGGGCGGGACGGTCGTCGAAGGACCGTGCGGGACGACCCTCGCGGATGCCGCGGGCCTCATCGCGGCCGGCGCGCTCGGCCGAGGTCCAACGACGCTTGGGAGCCGACTCCGCGGTCTCCTCGCGGTAGCCGCGGTGATTCGGGCTCTTGGAGCCGGTCGAGCCGGCAGAGGACTCGCCCGGACGACGCTTGCGGTCCTGGAACGAGGTCTTCGCGCCGTAGCGGGGCTCGAAGTTCTTGGCCGGACGTCCGCCGGCGGGCTTCTTGTTCTTGGGCATGGGTGATTCTTCCTGGGTTCTCTTCGCACGAGAACAGCACCCGCTCAGAACGCGGGCATACCCGGACTACCGTCGGCCGGGGCCATTTTCGATGATGGTCATGTGCGCCGAGCGGCGCTCACCATCGGCCCCATGGACTCACAAACCCATCCGCGCACCACGCGGTGTCCAGAGCCGACATTCCAGAGTAACCCATGCGACTGGGAAAGTGCCCCGCGTGAGTACGCTGAGAGGATGAGCGCCGATCCGACCGGAGTCCGTCACCGCTTGTCGTCATCGAACGGGTTGGCCGAGATCACCGAGGTGGGAGCCTCCCTGCGCGCACTGCGGATCGACGGCGTCGACCTCGTGCCGCACTATCCGGACACCGCGGCGACGCCCGCCGCATCAGGGGTCGTCCTGGTGCCCTGGCCCAACCGGGTGCGCGACGGCCGCTGGTCGCAGCGCGGCACCGACTACCAGCTCGCGCTCACCGAGCCCAAGCTGGGCAACGCCTCGCACGGGCTGCTCCGCTTCGCCCCGTACCGGGTCGTGGGCGCCGAGACCGACGCCGTGACGCTCGAGGCCGATGTCTTCCCGCAGACCGGCTATCCGTTCCACCTCGCGACCCGCGTCACGTACGCCCTGACCGACGACGGCATCGACGTCCTGCACCAGATCACGAACGTCGGAGCGGATGCGGCACCTGTCGCGCTCGGCACGCATCCGTATCTCTGCATCTCGGACGTGGCAACCGCGGAGCTGCGCCTCGAAGTGGATGCGGCGACGTGGTTCCGCCTCGACGAGCGCAACCTTCCGATCGCCGAGGAGCCTGTCGACGCGGCGCACGACCTGCGCACGCCGCGCCGGGTCGGAGACCTGACGCTCGACACCGCCTACTCGACGCTCCGCCGCGGCGGGGATGGTCGCGTCCGCGGCGTGCTCCACGCCCCGGACGGTCGCCGCCTCGAACTCTGGGCCGGCGCCGGGTTCGAGTACCTGCAGGTCTTCACGACCGACCGCTACCCGGGGCAGGATCTCGCCGTCGCGATCGAGCCGATGACCGCCCCTGCGGACGCCTTGAACTCGGGTCGCGACCTCCGCTGGCTCGGGCCCGGCGAGACCTGGGAGCTGGAGTGGGGCATCTCCCTCACCCGCCCCTGAAACGCTCCGGCACCGCCGCCGAGTGAGCACTCCTTCGTCGAGCGCGCACCCGATGGGGTGCTCATTCGGCGAACGGATGCTCGTTCGGCGCGTACGGACGACGCCAACCGCGTCCGCTGGTAACACGCACCGGGATTGTCGGTAACCTCCGACGGATATCGTTGACCCATGCGGTTTCGACCGCTGCGGCGACGCTGACCGGCTGCGCTGCTCGCCAGCCGGTGCGTGCAAGGGGCTCCACGTTTCCACCGGCTGGATCGGTGTCCGTCTGGGTGGAGGGTACCCGCATGCTGCGTACCGTTTTCGCGTCGTTTCCCGCTTCGAGCCTCAGCGGGGCAGACCCCACGCCGCCGCGCGTGCGACTGCACCGGGCGGTGAGCGGGCTCCTGCAGGCGGATGCCCTGCGTCTCGCCGTCCTGACGCTGGCCATCCTGCTCACCGGGCTCGGGATCTCAATCGCGACGACGACGAACCCGCAGTGGTGGCGTCTGCACTTCAGCCAGCTGGGCACCTACGGCGACGCGTCGGCAATGTTCTTCAACGGCACGCTCATCCTCGGCGGCTCCACCGTGCTGCTGTTCGCACGCGCCGCCGCGCGCCAGCTGCGCCCACTGGAGGGGACGCATGTGCGCCGCGGCACGGCAATGACCGCCCGCATCCTGTTCTCCGTCGTCGGCGCCAACCTCGCCCTGGTGGGATGCGTGCCGCTGACCACCAACGGATTCGTGCACGACCGCGTCGCCGCCGCGATGGTCCTCGGTTTCGCGGGACTCCTGCTGACGAGCCCGTTCATGATGCACCGCTTCCCGAAGCGGCTGGTGCTCACGACGGGATTCGTGTTCGTCGGACTGTTCGCGGGAGCCTGGGTCTTCGTCGCAGGCACGATCAACCTCGCCCTGTTCGAGGTCATCGCCTTCAGCGCGATGTTCGGCTGGTCGGGCGTGTTCCTCAGCGCTCTGTCGGCGTGCGGCGCCCCGGCCGAACCCGCCACCCCCGTGCCCGCGTCCGCAGCAAAGCCCGCATCCGCGCCCGAGGAGTCGGCGTTCCTTCCCGTCATCGCGACGGCATCCGATGCCGGTCCGCGGCTCGCGGGAGGCGCGGAGATCGTCGAGATCAGGACCCTCGCAGAGCCCTCCGCGTCGTCGGCGCATCGGGTTCCCCGGCGGTCTCGGGCAAGCCGGATGCCGGTCCGTCGCCGCCGTGTCGCAGTCGGCGGCGTTCCCTCGCACCCTCGACGAGGTTGTAGAGCGTCGGCAGCACGAGCAGCGTCAGCACCGTCGAGGAGACCAGCCCGCCGATGACCACGATGGCCAGCGGCTGCGAGATGAAGCCGCCGTGGCCCGTGATCCCCAGCGCCATCGGGGTGAGCGCGAAGATCGTCGCCGCCGCGGTCATCAGGATGGGTCGGAGCCTGCGTGACCCGCCGGCGACCGTCGCGTCGTGGGCGTTCAGGCCCTTCTCGCGGTACTGATTGACCAGGTCGACGAGCACGATCGCGTTCGTCACCACGATGCCGATGAGCATCAGCACGCCGATGAGCGAGGCCACCCCCAGCGGCACACCCGTCGCGATCTGCAGCAGGATGGCGCCGGTCGCCGCGAACGGAACGGACACGAGCAGCAGCAACGGCTGACGCAGCGACTTGAAGGTCGCGACCATGACGATGTAGACGATCAGGATGGCCGCGAGCATCGCGAGACCCAGCTGGGTGAACGCGTCGGTCTGCTGGGTGACGACACCACCGAGCGAGGCATCGGCGCCCGTGGGCAGCGACACGTCGGCCAGCGCCTTGTTGACGGTCGCGTTGGCCGATGTCAGATCGTCGCCCGCCGGGGTGACGGTGACGGTGGCGGTGCGCTGGCCGCGCTCGGTCGTGATGGAGGTGGGCCCCTGGCTCTGCTCGACCGTCGCGATCTGGTCGAGTCGCACCACGCCCCCGGCGCTCGGGATGGTGAGCGCGCGCAGGTCGTCGAGGGTCGCCGGAACCTGGGATGCGGCCAGGTAGACCGTCAGCGAGGTGCCGTCGATCTCCACCGATCCGACCTGACGCGGCTGCATCGTGCCGGAGACGAGCCCGCCCACGGCGACCTCGGACAGGCCACGGGCCGCAGCCGCATCCCGATCCACGGTCACGGCGATGTAGGGCAGCGACGCGGAGAGATTGCTCGTGACCTGCGAGATGCCGTCTTTGCCTTCGAGGCCCGACTGCACCGCATCCGTGGCCTCCTGCAGCGTCTGCTGGTCCGGCGCGGTCACATCGATCTCGATGTCGCTCGAGCCGAAGCCGCCGCCGGAGGAGGCGAGCGCGATCGTGCCCACGTCGTCGAGATCCGCGAGGGCCGACTGCACGCGGTCGCGGAGGGCGAGCTGATCGGCGCCCGCATCCGTCGTGATCGAGTACGTGATGCCGCCGCTGCCGCCGGAGAACGCGTCGCGCACGGCGGAGCCGCTCGAGCCGATCGAGACCTGCACGGTCTCGATGCCGTCGACGCCCTTGAGGGTCTCCTCCACGCGGGCGGCCGCCGCATCCTCCGCGTCGAGGCTCGCGGCCGGACCCAGGGTCTGCGTGATGGTCAGGGTGTTCTGACCGGAGTCGCCGAGGAAGTTCGTCTTCATCAGCGGGGCCAGCGCCCCCGTGCCGACAAGCACGAGCAGTGCGATGCCGAGCGTCACCCACGAGTGCTTGAGCGTCCACGACAGCACCGGCAGATAGGCCTTCTGCAGACGCGAGGGCGGCGCGGAGGGGTCTTCCGGGTCGATGTGCTCACCGTCGGGGCCCTGCACGGGCTTGCCGGGCTTGAGGAACCAGTACGCGAGCACGGGCACGATCGTGAGCGACACGAACAGCGAGGCCGTCATCGCGAGGGTGACCGTCAATGCGAAGGGCCGGAACAACTCCCCCGTGAGATCGCCCACGAAGGCGATCGGCAGGAAGACCGCGACGGTCGTGATGGTGGATGCGGTCACCGCCGCCGCAACCTCGCGCACGGCGAGCAGGATGGAGGCGCGTTTGTCGGCGTCGCCCACGTAGTGCCTGCGGATGTTCTCGATCACGACGATCGAGTCGTCCACGACGCGGCCGATCGCGATGGTCAGAGCACCGAGGGTCAGGATGTTGAGCGAGTAGCCGAACGCCTGGATCCCGATGAAGGTGATCAGCACGCTGGTCGGAATCGAGATCGCGGTGACGATCGTCGCTCGCACCGACAGCAGGAAGATCAGGATGACGAGAACGGCGAAGACGAGCCCGAGCAGCCCCTCCTGCGCCAACGCCTCGATCGACTGCTCGATGTAGGGCGCCTGATCGAAAACCACGGAGAACTGCGCATCGCCGCCCAGCGCATCGCTGAGCTGCGGCAGCGCGTCGGTGACGGCACGAGAGACATCGACCGTGTTCGCCGCCGGGAGCTTGGTGACGGCGATCGTCAGAGCCGGCTCGCCGTTGACCCGAGAGAGGGATGTGACCGGATCGGCCGCTTCGGCGACGGCGGCGACCTGACCGATCGTCACGGTTCCCGCACCGAACTGCGCCGCATCCGTCGGCACGAGCGGCAGGGCCGCGAGCTCGTCGACCGATGTGATCTTGGCTCCGGTCTGCACGGTCAGCGTCTGGTCGCCCTCGGTGATGGCGCCGCCGGGGAAGAGCACGCCGTTCTTGTCGAGGGCGTCGGTGATCGCCTGCTGCGTGAAGCCGGATGCGGCCAGCTTCGCCGCATCCGGGGTGATGACCACACGTTTGCCGATGCCGCCGACGATCTGCGCGGCGTTGACGCCGGCGACATCCTGGATCTCGGGGATGACGGCGGACTCGAGCTTGTCCTGGATCGCCTGTTCGTCGCTGTAGCCCGTGACGGCGAGCTGGATGACGGGCAGGTCGTCGATCGACACGGAGATGACGTTGGGCTCGACACCGGTCGGCAGCTGGTCCTTGATCCGGCCGATCGCAAGACTGATCTTCTGCTCGGCGGTGGCGAGGTTGGTGCCGTAGGTGAACGACGCGCGCACGATCGAGGCGTTGGTGGTGCTCGTCGCCGTCGTGGACTCGAGACCGGGCACGCCCTGGATCGCGGTCTCGATCGGCGTGGAAACGTCATTGGAGACGACCTCGGGCGAGGCGCCGGGGTACGTCGACAGGATCGACAGCTGCGGGAACTCGACGGAGGGGATGAGCTCCTGCTTGAGACTGGTGAGCGCGAGCGAACCGAAGATCGCAGCGACGATCGTGATGAGCGCGATGAGCGCGCGGTTCTTCAGGCTGAGGACTGCCAGATGTGACACGGGAGCGCTTTCATGACGGCCGACTCGAGAGGGTGCAGCGGCGAGGAGGCACGATACAGGGTTGTATCGGGGTCAGTATCTCACGCGTTCTCGCGCGGAAGCCGGGCCCGTTGCCTACCCCGCGGCGAGCCCGCCGATCGCGAGACCGGCAGCCGCGGCGGCGAGGGCCAGGACGAGTGTCCCGATCGTGTTGGTCGCCGCGGCCCATCCGCGCCCGTCGGTCGCCATCACGGCGCTGACCGCGGCCACCGAGCTGAAGGTCGTGAAGCCGCCCAGGAGTCCCGTCCCGATGACGGCCAGCAGCGCCGCATCCGACACCGCGCCCGTCAGAACGCCGAGCGCGAAGGAGCCCACGACGTTGATGACGAGCGTGCCCCAGGGGAAGCGGGCACCCACGAGCGCGGTCACCGCGAGGTCCACGATGTAGCGCGCGCCGGCGCCGATCCCTCCCGCGACGGCCACGATGAGAAAGGTCAGGGGTGTCATGCGGGGCGCCTCCGCCCGAGCGCGAGGCCCGCCCACGCGGCAGCGAGTCCCACGGCAGCCGTCGCGAGGGTGAGTGCGACCGCCGCACCGTCGACCGCCTGCACCGCGAAGGTGCTGTAGGTCGTGTAGCCGCCGAGCACTCCGGTTCCGAGCAGCTGGCGCAGATCGCGCGAGCGTGCGGTCTCGGCGCGACGGGTCAGCACCGCCGTCAGCAGGCCCAGAGCGAAGGCACCGGTGACGTTGATGACGGGCACCGCGATCGGGTGCCATCCCGGCGCATCGATGAGCAGCAGCCCGGCGCGCGCGGCGGTGCCGAGGGCGCCGCCGCACACGATCAGTCCGAGATGCCGCCACGAGAACCCTGCTGCCACCCGGCAACGGTACCGCCGTCGTTGCGGGTCTGCGCTCAGCCCTCGACGAGACGGCGGATCGCGGTCTCGGGCGAAACGCCCGACTCCAGCAGTCGTCCCCTGGCGTACGCCCGCCACACGCGCGGGTCGATATAGCTGCTGCGCGCGACGGAGGGCGTGTTGCACAGCACCGCGGCCGTCGCCTTCACGGCGTCGCGCTCAGCAAGCTTGCGCGCCTTCTTCGATTCCACGTGCCCCAGGCGCGCGAGACTCTCCGCCGCCGTCACGGTTCCCCGCAGCGTCCGGAAGTCCTTCGCCGTGAAGTCTCCGCCGGTCAGCACCCGGATGTAGGCGTTCACCTCGCCGGGGGTCAGGGCGACGCGGCGCCGACCCCGCCGGTACGCGAGCAGCGGAGAGCGCGGACGCCCCGCCGTCAGCTGCTCGAGGACCACGGCGAGGTCCTCGTCCTCGATCCGGATGCGGGCGCGCACGCCGCTCTTGGCGGGGAAGTCGAGCTCGATGACCCCCGCTTCGACGCGGACATCGCGGCGCTGGAGGGTCGTCAGACCCCGTCCGCCACCGCGGCGCAGGTACTTCGTGGATCCGATGCGGATGGCTCCCGCATCCAGCATCCGAAACGCTGCGGCGAGCACGGCCTCACGCGAGTCGTCCGCGCGCCGCAGCGCCGCCGTCACCCGACCGCGCGCACGCGGCAGCGACTCCGCCAGCGCCAGAGCACGCGCGTACTTGCCCTTGTCCCGTTTGGCCGACCAGTCGGGGTGGTACAGATACTGCCGGCGCCCGGCGTCGTCGGTGCCGACCGCTTGGATGTGACCGTTGTCCTTCGTGCAGATCCACACGTCCTGCCAGGCCGGCGGGATGACGAGAGCCTCGATGCGCGCACGCTCGGCAGCGGTGACCTTCGCGCCGTCGGGCCGCGTGTAGCTGAACCCCGTGCCGCTGCGCGTGCGGGAGATTCCCGCATCCGATCCGGGATCGACCCGAGCCAGTCGCGCCACGTCAGTGGTTGCGCAGAGCCGAGATCAGCTCCGCCTTGCGCTTGCCGGAGTACCCCGTGAGGCCGAGTTCCTTGGCGCGCTTGCGCAGCTCGGGCACCGTCCAGTCCTCGTAATCGCCCGATCGCCCGCCGCGCCTACCGACCGCCGATCGCCCGTCGCGGGCAGCGGCGTTGGAGATGCGCGCGGCCTTCTCCTTCGAAGCGCCCTCGTCGCGCAGTTCTTCGTACAGCTTCGGATCCTTCAGGCTGTTCGCCCCGCGTCCACCCGGCATGTCGGCCTCTCCCGCCCCGCGTCCGCGAAGCGTTCCCCCGACGCTAGAGCGCCCGGCATCCGTCCATCAGCGGGCTTGACATGTGAGACGACGCGCGCCTACGCGACTAGCACCGGGCGCTTTCGAGCGTCAACCCCTCTGACGCTGTGAGTGCGCAGTGGGAATGTTGGGATGTGCCCACGAGGCATCCGGGTCGCGCGGCGTCCCGGCGAGAACGAGGAGAGTCCAGATGAACATCGCACTGCTCATCATCATCGTCGTCGCCATCGTGCTGGCGATCGTCGGAGGCCTCAACACAGCACTGAACTGGCTGCTGTGGGTGGCACTCATCGTCGGCGTCATCGCGCTGATCGCATTCCTGCTCCGAGTCATCCGAGGCGGCAGCAAGGTCTGACACCTCGAGAAAGGGGCATCCGTCGCCGACGGGTGCCCCTTTTTCGTGCGTGGCCGTCCGCGGGTAGCGTGAGTGCATGGTCTCCGCGCGCGAGCACATCGATCCCACCCCGTTCGTCGAGGCGAACCGCGCGAACTGGGACGAGCGCGCTGAGCTCCACGCCGCCCGCGACGGGTCCGGATACGGGATCGAGCGCTTCGTCGCCGACCGCGAGGCGCTCTCCGACGTCGTCCGGTTCGATCTGCCCCTCCTCGGCGACATCCGCGGAAAACGCGCCGTGCACCTGCAGTGCCACATCGGCACCGACACGCTCTCCCTCGCCCGCCTCGGCGCGCACGTGACGGGGCTGGACTTCTCCGAGACGGCGATCGCCGAGGCCCGGCGGCTCGTCGCCGAGTCCGGCGACGACGTCGACTTCGTCCGCTCCGACGTGAGGGATGCCGCATCGGTGCTCGAGCCCGCATCCTTCGATCTCGTCTACACCGGCATCGGCGCGCTGTGCTGGCTGCCGCGGGTCGATGAGTGGGCGCGCGTCGTCGCAACGCTGCTCGCACCCGGCGGCTCGCTGTTCATCCGCGAGGGGCACCCGATCCTGTGGTCGGTCAACGAGACGCTCGAAGACGACATCCACCTCCGCTTCTCCTACTTCGAGCCGGCCGAGCCGCTCGAATGGGACGACGACTCGACCTACGTGCCCACGACGCGTCCGTTGACGGCGACCAAGACGTATGAGTGGAACCATGCACTCGGCGAGATCGTGACCGCGCTGCTGGATGCGGGCCTGCGCATCGACGCGCTCGTCGAGCACGACAGCGTGCCGTGGGAGGCGCTTCCCGGCCGCATGTCCCATCGGGCGACCGACGGCGAATGGGTGCTGACCGGCCGTTTCGCCGGGGTCATGCCGCTGACCTACACGATCCGGGCCACCAAGCCCGCCTGATCTTCGCCGGCATCCCTCACCGGCACCACGCACCTCGGTGCACAGCTCAGCCGCATCCCGCCTCCTGCGCATCCCGCCGGGCGACGGCCCGCGGTGCCGGCTGAGTTGTGCACGCCCGCCAGCGCCCGAACTCCTGCAGAACCCATGAGGCGGCGGGCCCTGCGGCCCGCATCAGCCGATATGCAGGAGTTCGGGCCTTCCAATTCGAGATATATCGTGTTATCTTCGCAACGCGATATATCTCGATAGACGAGGAGAACCGACATGGCACCGGAAAAGTGGCTCATCCACCCCGGCGAGACGCGCGTGATCGACCTGGACGACATCACGCACCTGAAGGTGGGGCTGGTCGGTGGTGAGATCGACATCGTCGCCCACGACGAACCCGGCGTGCGCATCGAGGTACACGCTGTGACGACGAAGGATCTGCGCATCTCCGCCGAAGACGGCCGGATCGAGATCGACCACCCGCAGTTGCGGTGGGACAACTTCCTCGAAGTGTTCCGCAACTTCGGCTCCGGCGGCCCGAAGGCCGAGATCAGCGTCGCGGTCCCCGCCGACATCGCACTGACCCTCGGCGTCGTCAACGCCAGCGCGCTCGTTTCCGGCCTCGCCGCGGATGCGCGCGTCAACACCGTCTCCGGCGACGTGATCGTCGACGGCCTGAGCGGCGACCTCACCGTCAACGCCGTATCGGGCGACGTCCAGAGCCGCGGACTCGACGGCGCGCTGAACGCCAACAGCGTCTCGGGCGACGTAACGGCGACGGGACGCATCACGAAGGCGACGGTCGACACGGTCTCCGGCAGCATGATGATCGACGCGATCGGCCCGGTGCACCAGATCGGCCTGAACACCGTCGCCGGCAGCACCACCATCCGCCTGGATGCGGGGCTGCCCGCCAACTACGTCGTGCGCAGCGTCAGCGGCCGCGTGCAGATCGACGGGGTGCCGCACTCCGGTCGCGGCAGCGGTCCGACGACGAACTACTCCGGCTCGGTCGGCGAGCTCAGCGGCAGCTTCGTGGACGTGCGGGCGAACTCGGTCTCGGGCGACATCACGGTGCTCCGCCGCGCCGTCGGGGAGGGCGAGCAGTGATGGCGCCGGTCTTCTCGCACGGCGACCTGCGCCTGTACCTACTCAGCCTCCTCGACGAGGCCCCTCGTCACGGCTACGACCTCATGCAGGCGCTGGCCGACCGCACGGGCGGCACCTACACGCCGAGCGCCGGAACGATCTACCCGCGCCTCGCGAAGCTGGAGGAGGAGGGGCTGGTCACCAAGACCATTGACGGGCGCAAGACGATCTATGCGCTCACGGATGCGGGGCGCGCCGAGGTCGCAGCGCGTGCGGGTGAGCTCGAGGGCATTCAGTCCGACCTCGCCGACTCCGTGCGCCTGATCGCCCAGGAGGTGCGCGGCAGCGTGCGCGAGGCGATGCGGAGCCTGCGCGCAGATCTCGCCGCGGCATCCAAGGCCGACCGGGATGCGCCGACGCCGCCGCGCGAGGACGACGAGCGAAGTGCCACGCGCGAGCAGTTGCGACGTGCCGAGGCAGCCGTCACCGAGTTCCGCACGCAGGTGCGCGCCGACATGCGCACGCACGTGGCACGGGGCGGTCAGCTCTCCGCATCCGCCGTCGACGCCTTCGTCGAGGCGATGGATGCGGCAGCGCGCGAGCTCACCCGCAGGATCCGCGGCTAGGGTTACTCGACCCAGGGATCGTCGGCATCGGCCAGGGGCTCCTCGAGAGGAACGACGAGCACCGGCCGGTGCTGACGATGCGCCAGGCGCGCGGCGACCGAACCGGTGAAGAACTCCCGCAGGGTCTCGCCGAACCCGCGCCGGCGCGTGCCGACCACGATCATCACCGCATCCACCTGATCGGCGAGATCCTTCAGCGCCATCGCGGGATCGCCCACGAGCGAGCGCAGCGACCACGAGTCCGGCGCGAGAAGCTTCTCGGCTCGAGCACGCACCGCATCCGCCTGCGCCTGGCCGGCAGCGAGGTTCATGTCGATCGGCGCGCTGTGCTCCACCCCGTCGGGATCGGCATAGGTGACGAAACGGGTCACGTCGACGTAGGCCACGATGAGATCGCGGCCGAAGAGCCGCGCGTAGCGGGCGGCTTCCATCCAGACCCGATCGGGAAGATCCGCCGTCGCTCCCAGAACGACCGGTCCCACAGCCTCTTCGCCCATGACTCCTCCGCGGGCGGCCGCGGGAGAGACCCCGCGAGCCACCGTGTTATTGTTGATGCTACTCTTCCCGGTTCAGAAACCGGACTACGCGGATGCGATGGGCGCCAGCTGCAGCCCTCGCCGTCAGAATATGAGGGGGTCTCGCATGGGGCGTGGCCGTCAGAAGGCGAAGCACACGAAGATCGCCCGTGAGCTGAAGTCATTCAGCCCGTCGGTGAACTACGCGGCGCTCGAGCGCGAACTCGGTCACCCGAGTGACGAGAACGAGTACGTCGACAAGTGGGCCGACCAGTACGAGGACGAAGACGAAGACGAGGACTCGCTCGAGGGCGCCCGGTAACACACCGGCGCCCGCGCGGCGACACCTCGCCCGCTCATCGTCACAGCCAGGCCGCACGGCGCACCGCTTCGGTGCCCGTGCGGCTGCTCTGTGGTGTCAGGACGTCTGCGTGCCCTCGACCCAGGCGAGGTACTCCTCGCTGACGGTCCCGGTCACATAGCGCCCGTCGAAGCAGCTCATGTCGAGGTCGGTGATGTCGGAGCCCTCGAGGATCGCCGCCTTCAGGTCGTCGATCTCCTGGTAGACCATGTAGTCCGCGCCGAGCTCCTCGGCGATCTCGGGAATCGTCCGGCCGTGGGCGACCAGCTCGTGCCGAGAGGGCATGTTGATGCCGTACACGTGCGGGAACCGCACCGGCGGGGCCGCGGAGGCGAACGTGACCGACAGCGCGCCCGCATCCCGCGCCATCTGGATGATCTCCTTGCTCGTCGTGCCGCGCACGATCGAGTCGTCGACCAGCAGCACGTTCTTGCCCTTGAACTCGCTCGGCATGGCGTTGAGCTTCTGGCGGACGCTCTTCTTGCGCACGGCCTGGCCGGGCATGATGAACGTCCGGCCCACGTAGCGGTTCTTGTAGAAGCCCTCGCGGTACTCGATACCGAGCTTGCGGGCGACCTGCATCGCCGCGGGACGGGAGGAGTCCGGGATCGGCATGACCACGTCGATCTTGCCCTGGGGGGTGTACTTCGCGATCGTGTCGGCGAGGCGGTCGCCCATGCGCAGGCGCGTCTCGTACACCGAGATCCCGTTCATGACCGAGTCGGGACGCGCGAGATAGACGTACTCGAACGAGCACGGCGCGAGCGTCGTCTCGCTCGCGCACTGGCGCGCATGGAGGGTCCCGTCGAGCGCGACGAACACGGCCTCGCCGGGAGCGACGTCGCGGACGACCTCGAAGCCGGCGTTGTCGAGCACCAGCGACTCGGACGCCACCACCCACTCGTCGTGACCGTCCGGGTTGGAGCGGCGACCGAGGATCAGCGGACGGATGCCGAACGGATCCCGGAAGGCCAACAGACCGTGACCGGCAATGAGGGCGATGGCGGCGTACGAGCCCTCGACGCGCTCGTGCACACGCGCGACGGCGCGGAACACCTGCTCGGCATCCAGTTCGAGACCCGGGATCTCGGACTGCAGCTCGCCCGCGAGCACGTTCACGAGAAGCTCGGTGTCGGAGCTCGTGTTGAGGTGACGGCGGTCCTTGCGGAACAGCTCCTCGGTGAGCTCCCGCGTGTTGGTCAGGTTGCCGTTGTGCACCAGGACGATGCCGTAGGGCGCGTTGACGTAGAAGGGCTGGGCCTCTTCTTCGTTGGACGCCGTGCCCTTCGTCGCGTAGCGCACGTGACCGAGCCCGATCTCACCGAGAAGGGCGCGCATGTCGCGGGTGCGAAACGCCTCGCGCACCTGACCCTTGGCCTTGGCGATATGGAAGACCCCCGAGCCCTCCGCGGTCGCGATACCGGTGGAGTCCTGTCCGCGGTGCTGCAGCAGCAGGAGCGAGTCGTAGATGTCCTGATTGATCGGGCCCTGCCCGACCATTCCGACGATGCCGCACATGAGGTGTTACTTCGCTCCGTCTCGCGTGCCGTCGCCGTAGGCGCCCACCAGGCGCACGGCACCGCCGTCGACGCCCTTGGCACCCTCGATCCATTCCCCGTCGGACCGGGCTCCCTCGCCCACGACGCCGACCTGCCAGGCGTCGATGCCGTACCGGGCGAGGACGGATGCGGCCGCATCCACGCGCTCGGCGGAGATCACCGCGAAGAAGCCGATACCCAGGTTCCACGTGCCCTCGGTGGCGGTGAGCTCCAGATCGCCCAGGTCGGCGAGAACCCGGAACACCGGAGCCGGCGACCACGTGGAGCGGTCCACCTCGACCCAGCTCCCGGGGGCGAGCACGCGAGCGAGGTTCGCGCCGATGCCGCCGCCGGTCACGTGACTGAGGCTGTGCACGTCGCCACCCAGCTCGTCGATGAGCGCGAGGATCGGCGTCGTGTAGAGACGGGTGGGCTCCAGGAGCGTCTCGCCCCAGGTGCGGCCGAAGTCGGCGGCGTGGTCGCCGTACTGCACGCCGGCACGCGCGACGATGTGACGCACGAGCGAGTAGCCGTTGGCGTGGAGACCGCTCGAGGCCAGGGCGATCACGGCGTCGCCCGGGCGGACGCGGTCGGCGCCCAGCACCCGGTCGGCCTCGACAACGCCGGTGGCGGCACCGGCGACGTCGTAGTCGGCGACTCCGAGGAGCCCCGGATGCTCGGCCGTCTCTCCGCCCACGAGCGCGGTTCCGGTGGCTTCACAGCCCTCGGCGATACCGCGCACGATGGCGGCGATGCGCTCGGGGACGACCTTGCCGCACGCGATGTAGTCGGTCATGAACAGCGGCTTGGCGCCGACCACGACGATGTCGTCGACGACCATGCCGACCAGGTCCTGCCCGATCGTGTCGTGCTTGTCGATCGCCTGCGCGATGGCGACCTTGGTGCCCACGCCGTCGGTGCTGGAGGCCAACAGCGGCCGGCGGTAGCCGAGAAGAGCGGAGGCGTCGAACAGCCCTGCGAATCCGCCGACGCCGCCCAGGACCTCGGGGCCCTGGGTGCGACGCACGGCCGACTTCATGAGTTCGACGGCCAGATCACCCGCGGCGGTGTCTACACCCGCGGCGGCATAGGGATCGGGAGCCACCCCCTCAGCCTACCCGGCCGAGCGCACCGTCGCTCCGCCCCCGTGGGGCGGGGCGACATGTGCACGATCGGTGGGGCGCACGTGTACGCACGGGGCGCATGGGGCGGAGAGATCGGCAGCGGTCGTGCAGACCTCGCCGCACGGATGCGGGGTGGGCGAGGAGGGGATGGACGCAGTGAGGGGAAGCACCCGCGACGAGGGCGAGGCGGCCCCTACAATGACGGCATGCCGAGCGCCGAGAGGCCGCAGTGGGTGGTCCGCGAAGACGCGGGGCCGAGCGTGCTCGCGGCGCTCTATCTGCGGCAGATGCTCGGCATCCGCAGCCCCGAGGAGCTGCCAGGGCTCCGCGGTGTCCGGACCGACGCACCCGAGGCGGATGCCGTGCTGGAGCGGCAGTGGCGTGCGCTGTGGGCGATGACCGTAGAGCCGTTGGCGCATCCCTCAGAGGTGCCGCTGGAGCTCATCGCGGGCATGGACACCCTGCTCGCGCTGCCCGCCGACGGCGCCGATGAGTTGCGCGCGGCGATCGTCCCGCACGCTGGTGCGGCTCTCGCCTTCGCCCGCTCCGCGAGCGCCGTCCACACCGATCGCGTGCGCGGCTCGTCGTACCGCGCCTACGCGAGCGCGATCGCCGTGCACGAGCGCGAGGTGGGCCGGCGCGCGCACTCGTTCGAGCTGAACGTCCAGGTGCTGCCGCTCGCCCAGCGAGGTCTCTGGTGGATCGGATCCCTCACGATCGCGGTGACCGACGGTCTGCGCGCAGACGTGGCTGCCTTCGACGCGGCGATCCACCCGATCATCGCGGAACTGGCCTGAGTTCAGTCGTCGTCGCGTCGCACGTGGGCGACTTCCACCGAGACATCCCGTGCGCGTCGCACCATGGCCCGGTCGAAGAGGAGGGCGATGACCCCGCCGATCGTGAGGCCGACGACGGCGCAGACGAGGGCGAGGAATCCGAACACCTGCATCTGCGTGTACTGCACGCCCGCGGCGCTCGGCTCGTCGGTGCCGTGGAACGCGAAGGTCAGGATCATCGCGACGAGCACACCCACCGCCGCACCCAGAACGAGGAAGACCCCGTACTTGGGTGCGCGACGAACCCGCAGGGTCTCGACGTGCTCGTCGGTCACCATTCGGGGGGTCTGGGGGTCCTGCGGCTCGGGGGCCATGCATCCATTGTCGCATCCGCGGGGTACACAGCCGGGCCGCCTCCCGCGCAGCTCCTATCGTGGATCGGGTGATGACTGCTGTCGAGCTGAGGGAGGGCTTCGTCCTGCGGCCGCTGGCGATGGGAGACGCGAGCGCGCTGGCGGATGCCTATCGACGCAACCGGGAACATCTCGCGCCCTGGGAGCCCCTGCGGCCGGAACGCTTCTTCACGCAGGACGGTCAGGAGGAGGACATCGCGGCCCGGGCCGCGTCAGCCGAGGCGGGCGCGGGCTGCTCGCTCGGCGTGTTCCACGGCGAGCGGATCGTCGGACGGTTCAACCTCGCCGGCATCGTCCGCGGCCCGTTCCAGAGCGGGGGGCTCGGCTACTGGGTCGATCGCGACGTCACGGGGCGAGGGATCGCGACGTCAGCGGTGAGAGCCATCGTGACGGCGGCACGTGAAGAGCTCGGACTGCACCGCCTGGAGGCCAGCACCCTGACGCACAACCACGCCTCTCAGAGCGTGCTGCGCAAGGCCGGCTTCGAGCAGATCGGCTTCGCTCCCCGGTATCTCCAGATCGCCGGCCGATGGCAGGACCACAACCTGTACCAGGTCATCCTCCACACGTGACA
This sequence comes from Microbacterium sp. Clip185, assembly GCF_028743715.1. Classification (NCBI taxonomy): domain Bacteria; kingdom Bacillati; phylum Actinomycetota; class Actinomycetes; order Micrococcales; family Microbacteriaceae; genus Microbacterium; species Microbacterium sp. Clip185. Next base: position 3,102,420 of record NZ_CP117996.1, read on the forward strand.
GGGACACCCGAGGCACACCGAAGCGCCGGCCCCCAGGACCGGCGCTTCGGGTTTCGGCGCCCCGCGGAAGCCGTTCGCGGGGCGCCGAGTCTGTCAGGCGCGCTGACGGCGGCGCACGGCCACCACCAGCAGCAGGCCGCCGAACGCGATCACGCCGGCACCGAGCCAGAGCGCGCCCGTGGGTGCTGCGCTACCGGTGGACGCGAGCGCGCTGTCGGTTGCGCTGTCGCACGGCACCTCGGCACCCAGCGGCAGCGAGAACGTCACGGCATCCAGCGCCGTGCCGGCCTCGTAGAAGCCCGCGAACGCCTGTGCGCCCGCCGAGGTGAGGGTCGCCGCCGCTCCGGAGAACGTCACACGGTTCGCCGACTCCTGGGCCTGAGGCAGCGACAGCGTCGCGAACACGATGCCCGACGCGTTCGTGTCGGGCGAACCGTTGAAGCCCTTCGACTGCACGTTCAGGATGAGCGAGGCGGAACTCGCGCTGTTGATCTGGATGCGGGGGTTGGACAGTGTCATGTCGAGCGCGCCGCTGTGGCCGGTGTAGTGGACGGACCCGCCGAAGCTCACGCGCCCGCGGTCGGTCTCGGTGCTGAAGGCACCCGACCCCGATCCCCAGCCGCCCTCGATCGAGCCGTTCGCGACGGAGCCGGTGACGTAGGAGCGGAGCGACTCCTTGACCCCCCAGTCGATGCTCGCGCCCGACACGGCGCGGGCGACGCAGGTCGGTGCGGCGACCTGCTCCACAGCGGGGACGACGGCCGCGGCGGTGACCGAGAAGGGAGCGGATGCGACGACCGCACCGTTCACGCTGAGCTCGACCGTGTGGGCACCCACCGGGAAGTCGGCGGGGACGTTCCAGCTGAAGGTGACGGTGCCGCTGCCGCTCGCCGGCACGGTGCCGATCGTGACCGGCTCCGAGTGGGCGACGGCCGTGACCTCGTCACCGGGCTGGAAGCCGCCACCGGTGATCGTGAGAAGCGATCCCTGCTGCGCGCTCGCGCCGACGGGGAAGCCGACGAAGGGTGCCAGGGGCACGGCGACCGCGACAGGGGTGAGCGTGTCGAGCGAGCGATCGGTGACGGAGAGAGCGTGTGCGGCGGAGGTCGCGACCTGATAGCTCTTCGACGCATCGAGGGCGCCGGCGGGCACGGTCAGCGTCGTCGAGAACGCGCCGTCGACGACAGCGGCCGAGGGGACCCACGCCTGAGCGATCCAGCCCTCCGCCGGCAGCGGCGCGCCGCCGCTCCAGACGGAGCTCTCACCGAACAGGACGTAGACGCCGTTCGCGGCTCCGGCACCGGTGAAGCCGGTCCCCGCGATCGTCAGCACGTTCTCGACCGACGCGTCGAGCGGTGCGCTCGGCGCCACGCTCACAGCCGGCTCGACCACGGGCTGCGGCTCGGGCTCGGGCTGCGGCTCGGGCTGCGGCTCGGGCTCGGGCTCCGGCTCCGGCTGGGGCTCGGGCTGCACGGCGGCGAACGAGACGACCGCCTTCGCGTCCTGGGAGCGGTCGTTCATCGCGGTGTGGTTGGCGAGCGTGTACAGGGCGGTCCCGCCGCTCTTCGGCTGCACCGTGAACGTCGTCGTGAACGAGCCGTCCGCCTCGAACTTCACCATCGTGGGCGTGGTGGGGTTCGAGGTGATCTGCTTGGCGCCGGTCGTGCACCGGTTCGCCGCGATGAACGTGAACGACACTTCGCCGAGCGGCACGTCGACGCACGTCGTGAGGTAGATCGGCTGGTCCGGGTTGTAGCCGGTTCCGCTGACGGTGATCTCCTCGCCCGCGGGATCGAGGCCGGTCGACTTCGACAGCGTGAGGGTCGGGGTCCGCTCAGCGACGGGCGCGGTGATCGTCACCGCGACGGCCGCGGAGGTGGATGCCGCGTACGCCGCTGCATCCGTCGGGGTGAAGACGGCCTTCAGCGTGTGGGTGGCGACACTCAGCGCGGAGTTGCGCAGCACCGCGCTGCCCGACGACACCGGCACACTGCCGAGGGATGCGGCGCCGTCGAAGAACTCGACCGAGCCCCCGGCGGAGGGCTCGACCGTTGCCGTGAACACCACCTCGGCGCCCGCGACAGCCGACGCCGGCGACGCCGAGAGGGTCGTCGTCGTCGCGGCGGCGGGGAACAGCTGTGCCCAGTCGATCGCGACGCCGGTGCGCGCATAGAGGTTGCTCGCGCTGGGGTTGGAGCGCGACGGCCAGGCGATCACGTCGTAGGACCTGGTGCGATCCAGCGTGGCCGCCGGCTGCTCGAGCGAGCCGGAGATGGCGCCGGCGGCGTCCGGGTAGACCGCCGCGGCGGGGATGCTGCCGCCGAGCTGGATGCTCGACAGATCCGTGTCAGCGGGAATGAGAGCGATGTAGAGCGAACGCTGCGCCTGGCCCGGCAGGAGCGGGACGTTGCCGTAGCCGTCTCCCGTGACGGCGACGCTGACAGACGTGCCGGGGTCGACGGCAGCGGTCGCCGAGAGGGTGTAGCTGGCGGCCTGGGCGGGAACGGCGGCGCCGATGACGGCGGCGGAGGCGACGAGGGCGGTCGCCACCGCGCTCGCGAGCAGGCGCCGCAGCGACGCTCGAGGTGATCTGTGCACGGGAACTCCTTGCGGAAGGCGGGTCGGTGACCGCTCTGATGCGATCCATCACGGTCGGAGTTAGCTTAGCCTTACCAAAGTTGAATCTGGGAATTCGATATGCGCCCGTTACGCGGACCGACGGGGCAGGACGATCGGCCGGCCGGTGTCGGGGTCATCGATGATCCGCACACCGGTCGCGTAGACGGACTCGATGCGATCGGCTGTGAGCACGGCGGCCGGCGCTCCGACCGCGGCGAGCGTTCCGCCGGCGATCATCGCCACATCGTCCGCGTACGCGGCGGCGAGGGAGAGATCGTGCAGCACGATGACGACGGCACGACCGATGCCCGCCAGGCGGCGGGCGGCCCGCAGGACATCCTCCTGATGCCGGAGATCCAGCGCCGCGGTCGGTTCATCGAGGAGGACGACGGGGGTCTCCTGCGCGAGTACCCGCGCCAGCGAGACGCGCGCCTTCTCGCCCCCTGACAGCGAGACATAGGTCCGCTCGGCCAGATGCGCGACATCCGCAGCGGCCATGGCTTCGGCGATGGCGTCGTCGTCGCTTGCGCCGTCCGGGCCGCGCCACGGCGCACGGCCCATCGCCACCACCTCGTGCGCGGTGAAGGCGAACGCCACCCGGTTCTCCTGCAGCAGCACCGACCGCATCCGCGCCAGCTCCGGCGGCCGGACGTCGCCGACGGGTCGCCCGTCCACCAGCACCTCGCCGGAGGAGGGCCGCACATCGCCCGCCATGACACCGAGCAGGCTCGACTTGCCCGCGCCGTTCGGGCCCACGAGTGCGAGGACGCGCCCGAACGCGACGTCCATCGTGACGTCGCGGAGGATGTCGGCGCCGCCCACGCGCAGGTCGACCGAGCGCAGACGAATGGCCGCGGCGGTCATGCCCACCCCCCGCCGCGCAGACGACTGCGCCGGATGAGCCAGTAGAAGAACGGGCCGCCGATGAGAGAGGTGAGGATGCCGATGGGCAGATCGGCCGCGGGCACGAGCGTGCGAGCGAGCAGGTCCGCGTAGACCAGCAGCACGGCGCCGCCGAGCAACGACGCGACCAGAAGCGGACGGTTCGCGGGTCCGAGCAGCATCCGCGCAAGGTGCGGCACGACGAGCCCGACGAACGCGATGATCCCGACGAACGCCACGGCCACCCCCGTCATCGACGCGACGAGCACGATCGAGACGATCCGCAGCCGCTCCACCCGCACGCCGAGGTGCGCGGCCGTCCGCTCCCCCAGAGCGAGCAGGTCATATCGTCGCGCCAGTGCGAGCGCGCCCGCGGCTGCGACGGCACCCACCGATGCGACGACCCCGACCTCGTCCCACCGGGAGCCGTTCATCGAGCCGAGCTGCCAGAAGACGATCTGCTCCCTGGACGCGGTGTCGCCGACGAACATGAACACGGCCAGCGCGGCTCCCGCGAAGGCATTGACGGCGATGCCGGTGAGGATGAGCGTCACGGACTCGGTGCGTCCCTGAGTACGCGCCGTCGCGTAGACGATCACGGTCGCCAGCAGTCCGCCGGCGAAGGCGAACACGGCGGTCGTCCAGCCACCGAAAGCGGCGATGCCGAAGGTGAGGGATGCGGCGGCGCCGACCGCGGCACCGGAGGAGACGCCGACCACACCGGGCTCTGCGAGCGGATTGCCGAAGATGGACTGCATCACCGCTCCGGCCACGGCCAGCAGGGCTCCGACGAGCAGCGACATCACCACACGGGGGAAGCGGATCTGCCAGAGCGTCTGCTCGACGAGCGCGTCCGTCGGCGCCCAGCCGTTGGCGAACCCGATCGCGCGGAGGAGCGAGCCCACGACCTCGGATGCGGGGATGGCCAGCTGTCCCACGCCCGCGGACAGCAGCACGCCCACCACCAGGAGGATGCCGGCGGCACCTCCTACCAGCATCCGCCGATGCCGCACGGAACGCGCGGTCACGAGGCGGCCGGCGCGTACACGGCTCGCGCCAGGGCCTCGAGCACCTCCGCCGATCGCGGGCCGAACGAGAGGATCTGACCGTCCTCCATGTCGACGAAGCGGCGGTGCGCCCCCGCAGCGGTGATCGCGATCGCAGGTTTGGCGGTGAGGAGCCCGTCCACGCCGCCCACCGAATCGAGCCCGCCCGTCATGACGAGGATCAGATCGGGGTTCGCCGCGACCATCGCCTCGTCGGTGAGCGGCCGCATCCCGTCCCATCCGAGCTCCCCGGCGACGTCCACGCCTCCCAGAGCCCTGATGATCTCGTCGGCACCGGACTCCTCACCGAACAGGTAGTACACGCCCGCCGTTCCGCGCAGGTAGAGGAAGACCATGCGCAGCCGATCCCCCTCGGCGGCCGGTGCGACCGCTGCGATGTCGGCGCGCACCCGTTCGACCTCCGCGCCGATGCGCTCCGCGAGAGCCTCGCCCGAAGCCTGGGCGCCGAACACCGCCGCCACGTCGCGGGCGAGTTGCTGCGCACCGGCGAACGAAGACTCGTTCGCCACGAAGACGACCGGGATACCCACATCCCGCAACTGCTCGACGACGTCGCGCGGACCGATCGAGCCGTCCGTGATGACGAGCGTGGGCCGGAGCGCAATGACGGCCTCGGAGCTGACGGTGTGCCCGCCGGTCGTGACGACGGGCAGGTCTTCCACTCCCGGGAAGGTCGTCGAGACGTCGCGGCCCACGAGAGTGCCGCCGAAACCGAGCCCCCACACCGTGGCCGCGAGCGAACCCGACAGGTCCATCGCGACCACGCGCGAGGTATCGGAGACCGTCACCTCGCTCGCACCCTGCAGGTCGTGGGAGAGCACGGTTGCGGGGAGCGTCTGCGTCGGACTCTCATCCACCGGATCGATGGCGGCGTGCGGAAGCACGGCCGTGGAGGCGCCCTCGTAGGCGCGTGGATCGCTCAGGGTCTCGAGATCCGTCAGGGGTCGTGCCGGGCTGGCCGCGGCTGAGACGGCCGGTGTGGGCGTCGGCGACGCGCAGCCCGTCAGCAGAGCGGCGGTAATCCCCAGTGCGACGACGATCGCGCGACGCCTCACGGGGCATCCTCACGGATGCGGCGCCGACGCGCGACGGCCACGACGGCGACGGATGCGGCGATCGCAGCGAGCGCGGCCCCGATCCCCCACCTCCAGGCCGTCGCGTCGTCGTCCGCGTTCCCGGCGGCCGATGCCTGGGTCGGTTCGGGCGTCGCCACGGCGGCGACATCGGCCTCGGCGCAGGCGAGCTGCACCTCGAACGAGACCGGGTCGAAAGCGGTGCCGGCCTCGTAGCTGCCGAACTGTGCGGCACCGTCGGCTGTGAGCGTGGTCGCCGCATCGGCCGCGGACAGCACCTCCCCGGTCGGGGCTGGCGTCGTTGCCGTGTCGAGCGCCACGAAGTCGACCTGCTCGGCACTGTTCACGCGGTCGGTGGCCCCCGCCAGGGCGTCGTCCATCGACACGCCTCGCACGTCGAGCAGGACGCGGGATCCGCCCGGCTCGAGCACGAGAGTGGGGTTCGCGATGGTCGTGTCGAGCAGCCCGGCGTGCCCCGAGAAGCGGACACCGCCGCCGAAGGTCACCGATCCCGTCCCCGTGGCGGGGTCGACGCTTCCGCCGGTCGCCGGCCAGCTGAAGACGGGCGTCTCGTAGGTGGCGCCGTCGATCGGCTCCCACGAGCCCTTCGCGATCGTGCCGGAGATGTAGGAGCGGAACGACTCCTTGAAGCCCCAGGTCAACGAGCCTCCTGTCACCGCACACGCCTCGGTTGCGTGCTCCGTCGCGGGGGCGGTCATCGGCACGGTGAGCACAGCTGTGGCCAGCACGATCGAGGACACGGCGGAACGAAGGAGCATGGCGAGACCATTCCGAACTAGGTGAGGTAAGCCTTGCCTACCCTAGCGGATGGTCGCGCCGCGCTCGTGACGGTTACGGGCGCAACGGAAGCAGGTCCGAGACGTCCGAGCGGGTTCCCGATGCGCGGATGAGGCCGGCGGCCGCCGCATCCGACCACGACTGAGCCCCCGTCGCGAGGGCGATCCAGGTGCGGGCGTCGGTCTCCACGACGTTCGGCGGCGTGCCGCGGGTATGGCGCGGCCCCTCGATGATCTGGACGGCGCCGAACGGTGGAACGCGCACCTCGACCGTGTGGCCGGGCGCCTTCTCTGCGAGCAGCTGCAGGAGATACCGCACGGCCGTCGCGAGATCGGGACGGGCGGGCTGTTCGGCCGCCGCCACCGCGGCGAGCGCGGCGCGGCCGGCGTCTGTCGTGATGCGCGGCATGACCGCCACGCTACCCCGACGCTCGAAAGCGGCTCTCGGTAGGGTGGGGCGCGTGAAGATCCTCGTTCTCGGCTCCGGCGCGCGCGAGCACGCCATCATCCTCGCGCTCGCCTCCGAACCGACGCACCACGAGATCCTCGCGGCGCCGGGCAACGCGGGAATCTCGCGCGACGCCGCGATCGCACGCGTCCCCGACGGCTCCGTACTGAACCCCGAGGATCCGACCGCCGTGACCGAGTACGCCAACGCTCACGCGATCGATCTCGTCGTGATCGGCCCCGAGGCGCCCCTCGTCGCCGGCGTCGCCGACGCGCTGCGCGAGCGCGGCATCCCGGTCTTCGGTCCCGGCCGTGCCGCGGCGCAGCTCGAGGGCTCCAAGACCTTCGCGAAGCGGATCATGGATGCGGCGGGGGTTCCCACCGGTCGCGCGGTGCGCGCTCAGACCATCGAAGAGGTGCGGGCGGCGCTCGACGACCTCGGGGCCCCGCACGTCGTCAAGGCCGACGGGCTCGCCGCCGGCAAGGGCGTCATCGTCACCGAGGACCGCGATGCGGCGCTCGCGCACGCGGCCGAGTTCCTCCCGACCGGCGCCGTGCTCGTGGAGGAGTTCCTCGCAGGCCCCGAGGTCTCCCTTTTCTTCCTCAGCGACGGCGACACCGTGCGCCCGCTCAGCCCGGCGCAGGACTTCAAGCGGTTGGGCGACGGCGACAGCGGCCCCAACACGGGCGGCATGGGCGCATACTCGCCGCTCCCCTGGCTCGCCGAGAGCTTCGGCGACGAGCGCTCGTTCGTCGATCTCGTGACCGAGACCGTCGCCCTTCCCATCATCCGCGAGCTCGACCGCGAGGGCACCCCCTTCATCGGCCTGCTCTACGCCGGACTCATCCTCACCGACACCGGCGTCAAGGTCATCGAGTTCAACGCGCGGTTCGGCGACCCGGAGACGCAGGTCGTACTGCCGCGCCTGATCACGCCGCTCTCGCAGCTGCTGCTGTCGGCGGCATCCGGCACGCTCGAGGACGAGCCGCGTCCGGAGTTCTCCGACGCGGCTGCGGTGACGGTCGTACTTGCGAGCGAGGGATACCCCGCGGCGCCCGTCACGGGCCGCACCCTCGCCGGGCTGGATGCGGCCGCATCCGTCGATGGCGTGCACATCGCCCACGCCGCCACCCGGGACCACGGCGGCGAACTCGTCGCGACGGGCGGGCGCGTGCTGAACGTGGTGGCCGTGGCCGATGACTTCGCCACCGCCCGCGACCACGCCTATCGCGCGCTCGCGCGCATCGAGCTGGCGGGCGGGCAGTACCGCACCGACATCGCGGCACGCGTCGCCGGCTGAGTTCGGGAGCCGGCGCATCCGCCTGGCGCAGCCCGAACTCCTGCACAATCACCCCGGACCGGCGTGTGGAGCCGGTTCAGGCCGGATCTGCCGGAGTTCAGGCGCCCGCACCCAGGCTCACTGCACGCGCGCCTGCACCCATCCGGCGCTGGTTCCGCCGGTGGTGACCATGATCTGCACGGGGCCTTCCGCATCGACCTGCTGATGATCCTGCGTCTGCAGGGCGTCTTCGCACGCGAACGAGCCGGATGCGATCGCACGGCGCTCCTGGTCGACGGCGGAGGTCATCACCTCGTAGCTGATGGCGCCGCCCGTGCACCACGCGTCGATGCGGAGCATCTGGCCGGGCGAGACGACCGCGGGCCCGGTGATCGACGCGTTGGCGGCGGCGTCGCCGTCCGGGTCGAACCTCGTGAGCGCCACCTGCCCGGGATCGTCCGCCTCGGGCTCCAGCGGTGCCGAGGGCGGCGTGGTCGTCTGCTCACCGGACGGCGCGGGCGGCGTGAGGGACACGGTCGGTTCGTCGTCGACGGCGCCTGCCGTGCACCCGGCGATACCGAGAGCGGCGAGGACGACACCGCCGAGAAGGAGGGGACGGATGCGGCTGCTCATGCCCTCCACGGTAGAAAGCGCCCACCGCGGGTGCACAACCCGTTGATCCGGGGCCGTTCTCCGCCTACGGTGGGCGCCCTCATCCGGCTCCGAACTCCTGCAGAACCGCCGCACCGGGGCCTGGAGACCCGTGGACGGCCGGTTCTGCAGGAGTTCGGGCCCGCCCGCTCAGCGGCGCACGAGCTCCTTGGGACGCCGCATGAACAGCACGGCGACGAGCCCCACGACGATGATGCCCGCGGGCAGCAGCGTGGCTTGCGCCATGGCGGTGGAGAACCCGGCGACCACGGGCTCCGGAAGGGTGCCGGTGCCGAAGCCGGATGCGGCATCCGCCGCCCCGGGAAGATTCGCCTCGAGCCGGGCCTGCATGACCGCCGCGATCGCCGCCGATCCGATGACCGAGCCGACGACGCGCGTCGTGTTGTAGATGCCGGCGCCCGCACCCGCCTGGCGCGGCGGAAGCCCGCGCGTGGCGGTCGTCGCCAGCGGACCCCACATCCCCGCGTTGCCGATTCCCTGCAGCGCCGAGGGGATCAGGAAGACCCAGATCGGCGTCGTGGGATCGCCGATGAGGACCGAGTTGAACACGAGCGAGCCGCCGACCAGGACGAGCCCCGGCACGAGGATCACGCGGGGGTCCACCCGATCGAGCAGACGCCCGGCCAACGGCGCGAGCACGCCGGAGAGCACGGCCATGGGGATCATCAGCAACGCGGCCTCGGTGGGCGTGAGCCCACGTGCCAGCTGCAGCGCGAACATGAACGGAACCGACATGGCCGTCACCGCGAAGCCCACCGCCGCGATGCCCGCGTTCGCCGCCGAGAAGTTGCGGTCGCGGAACAGATCGAGCGGCACGAGCGGCTCGCTGCGCGTGCGCGCCTGCGTCCAGATGAAGACCGCGAGCACGACGACGCCGACCGCGATCATGAGCCACACCCACGGTGCCCAGTCGAAGTGCTCGCCCTCCTGCAGGCCGAACACGATGAGGAACAGCGCCACAGCGGACAGGAACACGCCGACCATGTCGAAGCGGTGCTTGTGGGTCTCCAGCTGCGGCACCAGGATCCACGCGAGAACCAGCCCGATGATGCCGACGGGCACGTTGATGAAGAAGATCCACTCCCATCCGAGGCCGTCCACGAGAAGCCCGCCGGCGAGGGGGCCGACGAGCATCGCGACCCCGGCGGTCGCACCCCACAGGCCCATGGCAGCGCCGCGCTGCGAGGGCGGGAAGGTGCGCGTGATCACCGCCATCGTCTGCGGCGTGACGAGCGCGGCACCGATCCCCTGCACGGCACGCATGGCGACGAGCATGCCGAGACTGGACGAGAGCCCGCATCCGAGCGACGCGAGCGTGAACAGCGCGAGGCCGATGAGGTAGATGTTCTTGGGACCGAACCGGTCACCGAGACGCCCGGTGATCAGCAGCGGCACGGCGTAGGCGAGCAGGTAGGCGCTGGTCACCCACACGACGTTGTCGAGGTTGTTCGTGTTCGGATCCAGCGCGGCCTTGATGGCAGGGTTGGCGACCGAGACGATCGTGGTGTCGACGAGGATCATGAAGAACCCGATGACGAGGGCCCAGAGGGCCGGCCACGGGCTGCGTGTGGGCGTGTTGGTGGTAGCGGTGGTGGGAGCGCTCATTCGCGAGCAGCCTTTCTCTGAGTGAGGTACCGGTCGCTGGTGCGATCGTGCGCATCCGGACCCCAGGCGAAGCTCGGGTCGCCGAGGCGCCCGAGGAAAGCGTCGAGCCAGGCCAGGTCGGCCTGGGCGAGGAAGAGGGAGCGGTCGACCTCGACGAGGTGCTGCTCGGCCACACCTGCCGGGCGGGCCTTGGCGAGCCCTGCGGTGAGGTCGGCGATCTGCTCCGTCAGCGCGTCGCGGCGCACGGCCAGCAGCGCTGCGACGTCGTCACGGTCGAGGTTGTGCGCCTCGGCGAGAGCGACACGGAACTCGACCGGCCGGTCGATGCGCACGAGCTCGGCGCGCACTCCATCGTGGAGGGCGGCCATGCCGGCATCCGTCAGCGCGTACGTCGTGCGTTCGGGACGATTGCCCTCGCGCTCGGTGCCCGCCTCCGCGACGAGTCCGGCCTTCTCCAGCCGGGCGACGGTGTGGTAGACCGTGCCGCCGGTGACATTCAGGATGCGGTCGTCGTGACGCAGTCTCATGAGCCGCAGCATCTCGTAGGGATGCATGGGGTCTTCGCGCAGCAGCGCGAGCACCATGATCCCCAACGGGGTGATCCGAGCCGTCATTGGGTACTCCATATCGATTAGTCCACATGGACTATACACCCGCGGCGTACCCTTCCGGCATGCCGGATGCCGAGCGCGAGGCCGCCCGCCGACGCGGCCACGAGATCTTCGATCCGATCGTCGAGCCGCTGCTGAAGATGCCCGACGTGGATGTGGGCAGGATGTTCGGCTCGGAGGGCGTCCGCATCCGGGGCAAGGTCTTCGCCTTCCTCGGCTTCGACGGCACTCTCATGGCCAAACTGCCCACGGCGCGCATCGATGACCTCGTCCAGGCGGGCACCGCCCGGCGCATGATCATGAAGGGGCGCCCGCTGCGCGAGTGGGTCGAGGTCGGCACCGATCAGGCCGAGGCGTGGGCCGGGATCATCCACGACGCGCGCGCGTTCCTCGACGAGATCACCCCCTGACGGATGCGACGGGCGCACCGACGCCCGCACGGGATAATGGGCGAGTGAACGACCCTGCGCTCCTCGACGGCTGGCGGCACGTCTACTCCGGAAAGGTCCGCGACCTCTACGTTCCCGACGACACGCCCGAAGGCGCTTCCGGCGAGCGCATGCTCGTCGTCGCGAGCGACCGCGTGAGCTCCTTCGACCACGTGCTCGAGCCCGGCATCCCCGACAAGGGCGTGCTGCTGACGACCCTGAGCCTCTGGTGGTTCGACCGCCTCGCGGGCGGAGACGGCGGCCGCCGCATCCCGAACCACCTCGTCGCAGACCACGTTCTCGGCGCCGACGACACCGCGCACGAGCTCATCCCGGATGCGGTCGCCGGCCGGGCCATGGTCGTGCGCGCACTCGAGATGCAGCCCATCGAGTGCGTGGTGCGCGGCTATCTCACCGGCTCCGGTTGGCTCGAGTACCAGAGCACGGGAACGGTCTGCGGCATCCCGATCGCCCCGGGACTCGCCGACGGCGACCGCCTCCCGGAGCCGATCTTCACCCCCGCCTACAAGGCGCCGATGGGCGAGCACGACGAGAACATCTCGTTCGAGCGCACCGCAGAGATCGTGGGGAGCGAGATGGCCGAGCGCTTGCGCGAGCTCTCGCTGGAGATCTATGCACGCGCCGCCGCCACCGCCGAGGAGCGCGGCCTCATCCTCGCCGACACGAAGTTCGAGTTCGGGCTCGACCAGCAGGGCGTGCTCACCCTCGCGGACGAGGTGCTGACCCCCGACTCGTCCCGGTACTGGGATGCGGATGCGTGGCGCACCGGCACGACGCCCGCCGAGCGGATGGCGAGCTTCGACAAGCAGATCGTGCGCAACTGGCTCGCCGCGGCCTGGGTCCCCCGCGAGGGCGAGCCGCCGCGGCTCCCCGACGAGATCGCGGCGCAGACCTCCGCGCGCTACGCCGAACTGCTGCGCCGACTCACCGCTGTCTGACCCTCCCCTCATCCGCGTCGTCGTACGGGCCGGCGGCCACTACCGCCGCGCCCCCGCGCGCGCCAGACTTTCCGCGAGACTGCACTTTTGCCACGAGATCACGGGGAATACCCGTGATCTCGTGCGGGAGATGCAGTCTCGCGGGATGAAACACCCACGCGAACGGGCCGTCCGCCCGGAAAGGACCACCCCATGCCCCTGTGGAAGATCCACGGAAACGGCCGCACCGTCGCTCCGGGCGAGGTCGTCGCACCCGACGAACGCCTGAACTGGCCCGCGACGATCGCGATCGGCGCCCAGCACGTCATCGCCATGTTCGGCGCCACCTTCCTCGTGCCGATCCTGACCGGCTTCCCGGTCGCCACGACCCTGCTGTTCTCCGGCGTCGGAACGCTGCTGTTCCTCGTGGTCACGAAGAACAAGCTCCCGAGCTACCTGGGCTCCTCGTTCGCCTTCATCGCGCCCGTGACGGCGGCGACCGCATCCGCCGGCATGGGTTCCGCCCTCGCGGGCATCGTCGCCGTGGGTGTGCTGCTGGCCATCATCGGCGTCGTCGTGCAGTTGGCGGGCCTCGGCTGGGTCGACAAGCTCATGCCCCCGGTCGTGGCCGGCGCCATCGTCGCTCTGATCGGCTTCAACCTGGCCCCCGCCGCGTGGAACAACTTCCAGCAGGCGCCCGTGATCGCCTCGATCACGCTGGCCGCCGTCATCCTCTTCAGCGTGCTCTTCCGCGGCTTCCTCGGCCGGATCTCGATCTTCCTCGGCGTCGTCGTCGGCTACATCGCCGCCGCGATCTCGGGCGAGCTCGACTTCAGCAGCGTCGCGGATGCGGCCTGGGTCGGCCTGCCCACCTTCCACATCGCCGACTTCGGCAGCCCGGGCACGTGGAGCGCGATCGCGATGTTCCTGCCCGTCGTGCTCGTGCTGGTGGCGGAGAACGTCGGCCACGTGCGCGGTGTCGCCACGATGACGGATGCGTCCGTCAACCGCTCCACCGGGCGCGCCCTCATCGCCGACGGCGCCGCCACCACCGTCGCCGGGTTCTTCGGGGGTTCGGGAACCACGACCTACGGCGAGAACATCGGGGTGATGGCCGCGACCCGCGTGTACTCGACGGCCGCGTACTGGGTCGCGGGCGTGGTGGCGATCCTCCTCAGCCTGTCGCCCAAGATCGGCGCCGTCATCAACTCCGTGCCTGCAGGCGTGCTGGGCGGTGTGACGACCGCGCTGTACGGTCTGATCGGCATCATCGGCATCAAGATCTGGGTCGACAACCGAGTGGACTTCTCCCGCCCGGTGAACCAGTACACCGCCGCTGTCGCCCTCGTCATGGCGATCGCCGGCTTCTCGATGTCGTGGGGCGACTTCCAGCTCGGCGCCATCGTGGTGGCCACCGCCGCGGCACTGCTGATCTACCACCTCGGCAACGCCATCGCCCGATGGCGCAAGACGGGGGCCGACGACGGCGGCCCCATCCCCGCGGTCGGCCCGCTGGGCGGCGACCCGGAGTGACACGCGGGCGCCGCGGGCGGCATCCCGCTCGCGGCGCGCCGCATCCGGTCGCCCCGGATGCGGGGGCTCAGGCCGACTCGCGCCGGATGAGCTCGGACGACAGGATCGTGGCGTGCGGGGGCTCCTGGCCTGCGAGCAGCGCCAGCAGCACATCGACCATCTGCTCGCCCTGCAGCTGCGAGGGCTGGCGCACGGTCGTGAGCGCGGGGGTCACCGCGGTGGCGACCGGCGAGTCGTCGAACCCGACGATCGCGATGTCGTCGGGCACACTCAGGCCGGTGCGCTCGAGCGCCGCCAGCGCGCCGCGCGCCATGAGATCGCTCGCGATGAACAGGGCGTCGATCTCGGCGCCGGAGGCGAGGATGCGCTGCATCGCGGTGTAGCCGCCGGCCGAGCTGAATCCGCCGTCCTCGATCGGGCCGACCTGAAGTCCCGCATCCTGCAGCACCTCGCGGTAGCCGGTGAGTCGGTCGATGCCGGCGGGCATGTCGATCGGACCGGAGATCGTGCCGATGCGCGTGCGCCCCGCCTCGACGAGGTGCCGGGTCGCCGTACGACCCCCCTCCACGTTGTCGATGTCGACGAAGTAGGCGCCGTCTCGTCCGTGAGCGGGCCGGCCGCCGTAGACGACGGGGACCGCGGCGGCGATCCGGTCGACGAACGTGTCGGTCGTGTGGTGCGAGACGACGATCGCGCCGTCCACGGCGCCGCTGCGCAGATACGCGGCCGTCTTGTCGCGCGGATCGTTGCTCGCGATGATGAGGTTCAGCACGTAGTCGGATCTGCTGAGCCGCGCGTTGATGCCCGACACGATCGACGCGAAGAACGGGTCGCCGAAGAACCTGTTCGTGTCTTCCGGCACGATCAGCGCGATCGCCATCGTCGCCCGGCTCGCGAGCGAGCGCGCGGCCCGATTGGGCACGTAGTTCAGCTCGCTGATGGCGAGTTCGACGGCGGCCACCGCAGCGGGACTCACTGCGGTGGCGCCGTTGACGACTCGGGAGACCGTAGACCGGGAGACCCCGGCCATCGCCGCGACGTCCTCGATGGTGGCGGTGGCACGACGAGGGTCGCTGGTCACGGTTCTCTACCTCTGCAGGACGGCGCCCTCGGGCGCGTTATCGATCGCACGGGCGGCGATGACCCGACGATACTCCAGAGCGCTGTCCTTCAACGTACGCACCTGGGTGTCGTAGTCGACATGGACGATTCCGAACCGCTTCTCGTAGCCCCAGGCCCACTCGAAGTTGTCCAGCAGCGACCAGTAGAAGTACCCGCGCACGTCGACGCCCGCATCGGCAGCGTCCAGCACGGCCGACAGGTGCGCGCGCAGGAACTCGGTGCGCTCGACATCCTTCACCCGGGCGACGCCGTCCTCGACGACGAGCTGGTCATCGTAGGCCGCGCCGTTCTCGGTGACGTAGAGCACGGTGCCCGCGGAAGCGGCGTACTCGTCCGAGACGCGGCGCAGGAGCCTGGTCAGACCCTCCGGCTGCACCTCCCAGTTCATCGAGGTGCGCGGCAGGCCGCGATCGTGCCAGTGGATCCCCTCCGCCGCCGGGAACGGCGAGCGGCCGGGACGATCGGTGGGAGCCTCGCCGGGCAGCGGCGGGTTCGGGTCGGGCTGAGCGCCCACGAACTCGCCGTGGTAGTAGTTCACGCCCAGGCTGTCGATGGGCTGCGCGATGAGCTCGAGGTCGCCCGGACGGATGGCGGCCTGCCACGTCTCGACGGCCGCGGGGTCGACCACGCGGATGTCGTCGATCACGTCCTGCGGGTACGAACCGCGGAAGATCGGGTCGAGGAACCAGCGATTGAACTGGCCGTCGATGCGCCGCGCCGCATCCCGGTCGCCCTCGTTCTGCGGGTCCACGGGGTCGGGAACGGTGAGGTTGAGCGTGATCCCGAGGTTCTTGCCCGCGTCGCGTCCGCGGAGCTCCTGCACCACCTGGCCATGACCGAGCAGGAGGTGGTGCGAGGCCAGCATCCCCTCGGCGATGGAGTAGTGACCGGGAGCGTGGATGCCGGCGGTGTAGCTCAGGAACGACGAGCACCACGGCTCGTTCAGCGTGGTCCAGATGTCGACCCGGTCGCCCAGCGCGTCGTACACATCCAGCGCGTACTCCGTGAACAGGTCGCTCGACTCCCGCACCGCCCAGCCGCCGCGTTCCTGCAGCGCCTGCGGCATGTCCCAGTGGTAGAGCGTGAGCCACGGCAGGATGTCGGCCTCGCGCAGCTCGTCGACCAGACGCTTGTAGAAGTCGAGGCCCTTCTGGTTGAGAGGACCGGCGTCCGGGCGAACCCGCGACCACGAGACCGAGAACCGGTACGTGTCCAGCCCCAGCCCCTTCATGAGCGCGACGTCATCGCCGTAGCGGTGATAGTGGTCGCACGCGACATCACCGTTATCGCCGTTGATGACGGCACCGGGCTCACGGCAGAACGCGTCCCAGATGGATGCCGTCCGTCCGTCTTCGAAGGCAGCGCCCTCGATCTGGAAGGCTGCGGTGGCCGCTCCGAACAGGAAGTTCCGCGGGAACGCGCGCAGAGCGTCGCTCATTGTCGATGTACCTTTCTCGCGCCGGGCCTCAGCCCTTGACGGCGCCTTGCATGATTCCGCTCACCAGCTGCTTGCCGGCGAAGACGAAGAGGATCAGGAGCGGGATCGTCGACAGCAGCACGCCCGCGAGGACGATGGAGTAGTCGACGAAGTAGTTGGACTGCAGCAGCGACAGCGCGACGGGGAGCGTCGGGTTCTGCCGGTCGAGCACGATGAACGGCCAGAAGAAGTTGTTCCAGGCTGTCACGAACGTGAACAGTGCCAGCATCGCGGCCGCGGGACGCGCGGCGGGGACTCCCACCGTGAGGAAGGTGCGGAACGAGCTCGCCCCGTCGACACGGGCCGCCTCGATCAGCTCGTCCGGCACGGCCTGGCGGATGTACTGCGTCATCCAGAACACCCCGAAGGCGCTCACCAGGGCCGGGATGATGATCGCGCCGATCTGGCCCGTCCATCCGATCTCGCTGAACAGGAGATACAGCGGCACGACGCCGAGCTGCGTCGGCACGGCCATCGTGGCGATCACGAACACCAGCAGCCAGCTCGAGCCGCGGAACTTCAGCTTGGCGAAGGCCCATCCGGCGAGCGTCGAGAAGAACACGACGGATGCGGCGATGAGAGCCGAGCTGAAGATCGAGTTCCACAGCGCAGGCCAGAAGTTCACGGCCGGGTCGTTGATGACCTTGGCGGCGTTCGCGATGAAGTTGCCGCCGGGGATCCACGACATGTTGGGGTCGCGGATCGTGTACGAGTCGCCGGAGCCGATGAGCAGCGACCAGTAGAAAGGGAACGCGGCGCTCAGCAGCACGACGCCGAGGGCAGCGTACACGAACCAGCCAGGACGCGAGCCTCGCACCGGGCGCCGCCGGCGCACCGGCTTGCGGCCGGGTTCCAACAGCGCTTCCTCCGCCGCGACGGGCGGGTTCTGCAGAGTGGTCATCGGAGGACCTCCGTCTTCTGGGACGCGGTGGCACGGGAGGCTTCGACCGCCTCCTTGGCGGCGCGTCGGGCGGCGCGCATCTGGGCCCGGCTCATGTCGGACTTCTTGCCTTCGTCACGCACGAGCCCGCGGGTGACGAAGAGGTTGATCGCGCCGATGGCGAGGATGATCAGGAAGAGGATCCAGGCCAGCGCTGCGGCGCGGCCGAAGTTCCACTGGCCCCATCCGAGGTCGTAGAGCCACAGCGTGATGGTGAGCCACTGGTTGTCGGCGCCGCCGGTTCCGGTCTGGTCGTACATGCGCGGCTCGTCGAAGATCTGCAGGCCGCCGATCGTCGAGGTGATGATGACGAAGATCAGGGTGGGCTTCAGACTCGGCAGCGTGATGGAGAAGAACTGGCGGACCTTGCCGGCGCCATCGACCGTCGCCGCCTCGTAGAAGTCGCGCGGGATGGCCTGCATGGCCGCGAGCAGGATGAGGGTGTTGTAGCCCGTCCAGCGGAAGTTGACCATCGTCGCGATGGCGATGTGGCTGGCGAACGCATCCGAGTGCCACTTGATGGCGGGGATGCCGAGGTCGGTGAGGATCGAGTTCACGAGACCGTACTGGTCGCCGAACATGTTGGAGAAGATGAGCGCCACGGCGACGGGGGCCATGACGTAGGGCAGCAGCACGCCCATGCGCCAGAACGTCTTGGCGCGGATGTTCTGATCCAGCAGCACCGCGATGAACACCGCCAGGATCAGCTGCGGGACGGTGGAAAGCAGAAAGATCGAGAAGGAGTTGCGAAGGGCCGTCCAGAACTTCGGGTCGTTGATGACCGTCGCGTACTGGTCGAAGCCGACGAAGGTGCCCGTGCCGCGCACGAGATCCCAGTCCTGGAAAGAGATGTACGCCGTGTAGGCGATCGGGAAGAGCCCGACGATCAGGAACAGGATGAAGAAGGGGGAGATGTACAGATAGGGGGACAGCTTGAGGTCCCAGGAGCTGAGGCTCTTGCCACCGAAGCCGATGCGCTTGGGGGATCTGGCCGTCGTGGACGAGGCGCTCACGTCGTTCCTTCGTTTCGTTGAGGGTGAGACGGGCCCGCAGGGTCGGCCCTGCGGGCCCGTCTCACTGCGGGATTACTTGATGGCCTCGACCTCAGAGACCCACTGGTCCCACGAAGCCTTCGCGTCCTGCGTGCCGTCCTCGACGCGCGTGAGCGCCTTCTGCATCGCGTCGTTGACCTGGAAGTAGAACTCGCCCTTGAAGGGGGTGACCGTCACGGCCTTGGCCCGCTCGGAGAAGATCTGGCCGACCGGAGCGTTGTTGAAGTACTCGTTGGTCGAGTCCAGCAGCGTGGCGTCGCTGAGCGCGTCGTTCTGGCTCGGGAAGGTGCCGGCGTTCTCGAAGGCCTTGACCTGGGTCTTGGCGTCGGTCAGCCAGTCGGCCAGCTTCTGGGCGGCCGCGACGTTCTTGCCGTTGGCGGGGATCGTCAGGTACGAGCCGCCCCAGTTGCCGCCGCCGTTGGGGAACATCGGTGCGACGTCCCAGCCGGTGACGTCCTTCGCGTTGCCGGAGATGACACCGAGCATCCAGCCGGGGCAGAGCATCGTGGCGAAGTCGCCGTTGCTGAGACCGGCGAACCAGTCGTCCGACCACTGGCTGAAGTGCGCCGACTGCGTCGCGCTCGCCTTGGTGACCTGGTCGTAGATGTCCTTGACCTCGGCGTTGGTCGTGGCGGTGATCTTGCCGTCCGAGGGGTTCTCGTACGCCGCCTCGACCTGGTTGATCATGCCCTGGTAGGTGCCGCCGGCGGAGTCGAAGAAGGCCTTGCCGGTGGCGGCCACGTACTGGTCGCCGACCTTGAAGTAGTTGGCCCAGTCGCCGTCGAAGAGCTTGCCGACCTCGGCGCGGTCGGTCGGGAGACCGGCGGCCTGGAACAGGTCGGAGCGGTAGCAGACGGCCTCGGGGCCGATGTCGGTGCCGTAGCCGATGAGGTTGCCGTCGGCGTCGGTCGCGGCCTTGACCTTCCAGTCCAGCCAGCGGTCGGTGAGGTCGGTGGGAACCGGCGCGAGCATGTCGGAGTACTTCATGACCTCGGGCAGCCAGTCGACCTCGATCGCCTCGATGTCGGCCAGGCCCGTCTTGCCGAGCTTCTGGAAGTAGTTGGCGCGGGCGTCGTTGGAGGTCGCGGCCTTGTTGTGGACGATCTTCACGTTCGGGTTCTCGTCCATGTACTCCTGCAGGAGTGCATCGGTGTAACCGAAGTCGTTGAAGGTGGCGATGGTCAGCGTGACCGGCGCGTTCGGGTCGGACTGCTCGCCGCCGCCGGTCGAACAACCGGCGAGGACGATGGCTGCGGTTGCGATGCCGGCGGCGAGGCCGAGCGGTCGCAGGGCGCGTGATTTCACGGGACACTCCTTTGTGGATGCGGTTCGGTGCCAGAAAGCTCTCGATGTCCCCAGGACTGGGAGCGCTCTCATCGGACGCGACTCACAGTATGGGAGCGCTCCCGAGAGGTCAAGAGAGCGCTCTCACCGTTCGGGTAACGGTTGGATAACGCATCCGCACCGCGGGCGTCCTGCCCGCCTCTAGACTGGGAGCAGACCATCTCCCGCGCACCCTCGGAGCCGTTATGCCCACGATCGTCGTCGATGTCATGCCCAAGGCCGAACTGCTCGACCCGCAGGGCAAGGCGGTCCAGAACGCCCTGCACCGCCTGGGCGTCGAGGACTTCGGCTCCGTCCGGATCGGAAAGCGGTTCGAGCTGACCGTCGAGGGCACCGTCGATGAGGCCCTGCTCGAGAAGGTGCGCGAGATCGCCGACGATGTGCTCTCCAACGCGGTCATCGAGGATGTCGTCGGCATCGAGGTCGTCGAATGAGCGTACGCATCGGGGTCATCACCTTCCCCGGTTCGCTCGACGACCGCGACGCGCAGCGCGCGATCCGTGTGGCCGGGGCCGAGCCGGTCGCCCTCTGGCACGGCGCTCACGACCTGCAGGGCGTCGACGCCCTCGTGCTGCCGGGCGGCTTCAGCTACGGCGACTACCTCCGGGCGGGTGCGATCGCGGCGCTCGCGCCGATCATGTCCGAGGTGAAGGATGCGGCCGCCGCCGGCATGCCGATCCTCGGCATCTGCAACGGCTTCCAGATGCTCGTCGAGGCGCACCTGCTCCCGGGCGGACTGATCCGCAACGCGCACCAGCAGTTCGTACGTCGCGACCAGCGTCTGCGGGTCGAGAACGCCGACACCGCCTGGACGAGCGACTTCAGCACGGGCCAGGAGATCGTCATCCCGCTGAAGAACGCCGACGGCGGCTACATCGCCGACGCCGAGACGCTCGCACGCGTCGAGGGCGAAGGTCTCGTGGCGTTCCGCTACATCGGCGTGAACCCGAACGGCTCGCTCGATGACATCGCCGGGCTCACCAACGAACGCGGCAACGTCGTGGGGCTCATGCCGCATCCCGAGCACGCGGTCGAGCCCGGCTTCGGGCCCGACACCTCCGCCGCCATGCGCTCCGGCGTCGACGGCCTCGGCTTCTTCAGCTCCGCCATCGCGGCCGTGGTCTCCGCCGCCGCCTGATCCGGGCGCACTGCCTCCCCTTTCCCCGTTCGGCTGGGGGTGAGGGCGGCGACGAACGGGCGAGCACCGGTCGCGCCCTCTCGGGCATGACACGTGTCATGCCCGAGACGTGACAGAACCCTCCGGCGCAGGGGGTCGCCGCGCGGTTGGCTGAAGGCATGAGCGAACCGCGCGTGCAGATACCCGACACCCCCCTCGCCCCGGATGCGCCGGCCGTCCAGCTGCGCGGCATCGTGCGCCGCTTCGGCCGCGCGGGCCAGCGCTTCACCGCCGTCGACGGCATCGACCTGCGCATCGAGCGCGGCGAGATCGTGGCGCTGCTCGGCCCGAACGGGGCGGGCAAGACCACGACGATCGACGTGCTGCTGGGACTCGCGGAGCCGGATGAGGGCAGCGCCCTCGTCTTCGGCGCCCACCCCCACCGCGCGGTGGCGGCCGGGCGGCTCGCCGCGGTGCTGCAGACCGGCGGCCTGCTGTCGGATCTCACCGTGCGCGAGACGGTCTCGGTCATCGCCGACCTGTACGGTGCGGGCACCCGGGTCGCCGAAGTGATGGAACGCGCCGATCTCACCGAGATCGCTCGCCGCCGCGTCGGCAAGTGCTCCGGCGGCGAGAAGCAGCGCGTGAAGTTCGCGCTCGCACTGCTGCCCGACCCCGACGTGCTGGTGCTCGACGAGCCCACCGCCGGCATGGACGTCACGGCCCGCCGGCGGTTCTGGCAGGCGATGCGCGCCGACGCGGATGCGGGACGCACGATCGTCTTCGCCACCCACTACCTCGAGGAGGCCGAGCAGTTCGCCCGGCGCACCGTCGTGATGAGCCGCGGCCGCATCGTCGCCGATGCCGCCACCGCGCACCTGCGCGCCTCCCTCGGAGGCCGCCTCGTCTCGGCGACGCTCGCCGACGAGGCGCTCGCCACGGCTTTCGCCGCCGAGCTGGTGGGCGACGAGTCCGCCGCCGAGGTGTCGGTGGACGCGTCCCGGCTCACGGTGCGCACCGCCGCATCCGATGCACTGGCCGCGCGCCTGCTCGCCGCGGGCGCGAGCGACCTCGAGATCACGGCCCCGACCCTGGAATCCGCCTTCACCCGACTCACCGAGGAGCCCTCATGAGCACGCTCGTCTCCCCCGCGATGTATCGCATCGAGGGTCTGCGCCAGCTGCGGAACCCGTACACGCTGGCATTCACGCTGGCCATGCCGTTCGCGATGTACCTGCTGTTCGGCGCCAGCATGGACTACGCCTCGCAGAGCGTCGGTCACGCGAACGCCTCGTTCTACGTCATGGTCTCGATGGGCGCCTACGGCACCGCGACGGCGATGAGCTCGCTGTGCTCGCTCGCCGCATCCGAGGTCGGACAGGGGTGGGGACGACAGCTCGCCCTCACGCCTCTCTCGACCGCCGGATACGCCCTGACGAAGGTGCTCTCCGCGATGTCGTTCGCCGCACTGTCGGTGCTCATCGTCTACATCGCCGGATACGTCACGGGCGCCGCGGCCGACGACGTGTGGCGATGGTTCGCCTCGGCCGCCATCACTCTCGTGCTCGGCCTGGTCTACGGCCTGTTCGGTCTGGGCGTCGGGCTCGCGTTCAACTCGGACTCGGCCGCCGCTCTCGCCTCGATCTCGATCACCTTCTTCGGCTTCTTCGGCAACGTCTTCGTGCCCCTGAGCGGCGTGATGCTCGACATCGCCAAGTGGACGCCGATGTACGGCTACGCAGCCCTCGTGCGCTGGCCGGCGACCGGCGGCGCACTCGTGGCGGGAGGCTCCGACCAGCTCTGGGCTGTCGTTCTCAACGTGCTCGTCTGGGGCGCGCTGTTCGCCCTGCTGGTGCGCTTCGGCGTCGTGCGCTCGCGGCGTCGTCGTTAGGCTCGAGCGGTGACGACCCCCTCCGTGCCCCAGCGCATGCCACAGGATCCGTGGCAGCGCTGGGGCTGGGTCATGGCCATCGTGTGGATGGTCTTCCTGGCCTTCCCGGTACTCTCCCTGCTGTCGTCGTCCGCGCCGGCGCCCCTGCTCGTGCTGGGGTGGGCGGCACTGGTCGGATTCGCCGTGTCCTACGTGGTCGGATTCGTCTCGGGGATGCGATCGGCCTGGGGCGCGCCGACCCGACTCGTGAAGACGCTCTTCTGGGTGCAGATCGCGTGCGCCGCGGCGACGGTGCCCGCCATCGCCGACGGCGCCCTGAGCTTCGTGCCGTTCGTGATGTCGTACGCGAGCTACGGCCTCCGGCGTATCTGGCACTGGGTGACGATGGCGGCCGGCATCGGACTCGTCGTCGTCGTGATCGTCGCTACGGGCTCGATCGCTGACAACATCCAGATCCTGTCGGTGGTCATCATGATCTCCGTCGTCAACACCGTGACGAGCTGGCTCATCGGCCGCTCCGTCGACACGGATCGGATCCGGCTGGAGCTCGCCGCCAGCGACGAGCGCACCGCGATCGCCCGCGACGTGCACGACCTGCTCGGTCACACGTTGACGGCGGTGAAACTGAAGGCCGAGCTCGCCGAGCGTCTCGTCGACCGCGATCCCGCTCGCGCGAAGGCCGAGCTCGCCGAGATCGTGCGCCTGACCAGCGAGGCGATCACGGGCGTGCGCAGCACCGTGACCGGCATCCGCGGACAGGCCTTTGCCGAGCAGCTGGTCGCGAGTCGTGCGGCCCTCGAATCCGCGGGGATGGCCGTGGAGGTCACCGGCGACGCCGCTTCCCTCTCCCCCGCCCAGTCCCTGCCGGCGGGGTGGATCGTCCGGGAGGCGACGACCAATATCCTGCGCCACGCGCACGCCCGCACGGTGCGCATCTCGGTGGCACCGGGCGTCGTGACGGTCGACGACGACGGCGAAGGGGTGCGCCAGCGGCCGGGCAACGGGATCCGGGGCATGCAGGAGCGGGCGGCAGCGGCCGGCGCCGTGCTCGAAGTGGTCCCGGCACCCAGCGGCGGAACGAGAGTGAGCATGACGTGGTGAACGCACCGATCCGACTGATGCTCGTAGACGACCAGGCGCTCGTCCGCGGTGCGATGGGCGCCCTGCTCGAGCTGGAGGGCGACCTCGTCGTGGTCGCCGAGGCGGCCGACGGTGCGCAGGCCGCATCCCTCGCCGGCCAGGCGACGCCCGACGTCTGCCTCATGGACATCCAGATGCCCGGGATGGACGGGATCACCGCCACGCGCCAGGTGCGCGAGGCGAGTCCGGCGACACGCGTACTCGTGGTGACGACGTTCGCCCGGCCCGGGTATCTGCGCCAGGCACTGGATGCGGGAGCCAGCGGCTTCATCGTGAAGGATGCGCCGGCCGATCGCCTGGCGGATGCGGTACGCCGCGTGCATGCGGGGCTCCGGGTGGTCGATCCCGAGCTCGCCGAGGCGTCGCTGTTCGAGGGTCAGAGCCCGCTGACCGAGCGCGAGCAGCAGGCGCTGCGCCTGTCGGCCGACGGTCGGGCGGTAGCGCAGATCGCCGCGGAGATGTTCCTGTCGGCGGGCACCGTGCGCAATCACCTCTCGTCGGCGATCGGCAAGACCGGCACCGAGAACCGCTCGCAGGCGGCGCAGGTCGCCCGCGAGAAGGGCTGGATCTAGCGCAGGCGCGCCGGCGCGCGGTGTTCGGGGGCGATCGTCACCCTCCGCGACGGGTGCACTGTTCAAGGGACCCGAAACGTCGGCCCGGGCGCTCCGCGTCGCAAGACGAGTCCCTTCAACAGGCCCGCCCCTAATTCGAGGGACTCGAAACGTCGCCCCGGACGCTCCGCGCCGCAAGACGAGTCCCTTCAACAGGGGCGGCGGCGCGGGTCAGCAGGGGCGCGGGCGCGGGGTCACACGAGGCGGCCGCCCTCGAGGCGGAGCACGCACCCGGCCGCGGCGATGAGCACCGGGTCGTGACTCACGCACACGACGACGGCACCGCGCTGCCGCTCCCGCTCGACGGCGGCGAGGATGCGGGCGCTGCTGTCCGCATCCAGCCCCGTCGTCGGCTCGTCGAGCAGCAGCACGTCGGCGCGGCGGGCGAGCGCCTGAGCGAGCAGCGCACGCTGTCGTTGACCGCCGGAGAGCGTCGCCACCGGTCGGGAGGCGAGATCGGTGATCTCCAGCGCTGCCATCGCCTCCGCCGCATCCGCCCGCTCCGCGCGTGAGGGCAGCGGGAGCCGGCGCCGCCAGGCACCGATCCGCACGAGCTGCGCCACCGTCAACGGCAGCTGCTCGGCGATGGCGGAATGCTGGGGCACGAAGGCGATCCGCCTGGCCCCGTCGACGACGCCGCTCCGGCCGGGCCGCACCCCGGCGAGCGCCTCCAGCAGCGTGGTCTTGCCCGCACCATTCGGGCCGGTGATGACCGTCACCACGCCCGGCTCCAGGCGCAGATCGAGCGGATGCAGCAGTGTCCGACCTCCCGCGTCGACGCGCAGGCCCGTCGCGCACAGCGGGCTGGATGCGGGAGCCGACGGCGAATCGGAGAGGAACATCCGACCAGACTAACCGAGTTGAGAACGGTTCTCATTATCGCTACGGTCAGGTGTCGTGACCCTTCTCCTGCCGCTCGAGCACGCGTTCCTGCTGCGCGCGCTCGTCGGCGGTTCGCTCGTGGCCGTGCTGTGCGCGGTCGTAGGCACCTGGGTCGTCATCCGGGGCATGGCCTTTCTCGGCGAAGCACTGGCGCACGGGATGCTTCCCGGCGTCGCCCTCGCCACCGTGACAGGTGCCCCCGTTCTCCTCGGCGGCGCCGCGAGCGCCGTGGCCATGACGATCGGGATCGGGGCACTGCGCCGACGTGGGCGTCTCGCATACGACACGAGCATCGGGCTCCTGTTCGTCGCGATGCTCGCCGTCGGCGTCATCGTCATCTCACACTCCGGCAGCTTCGCAACGGATGCGACCGCGATCCTCTTCGGCGACGTGCTGGCGATCTCGGCCGAGGACCTCGCGGTACTGGCCGTCGCCACGGGGATCGGCCTGTCGCTCGCGGTCGTCGCGCACCGGGCGTTGGTCGCGGTGGCCGTGGACGCGCGCGTCGCCCGGGTACTGGGTGTGCGTCCAGGCTGGGCCGAGGCCACGCTCACCGGCCTCGTGACGCTCGCCGTCGTCGCCTCGTACCAGGCCGTCGGTTCGCTCCTCGTGGTCGGGATGCTGCTCGCCCCGGCCGTGGCCGCCCGACCGTGGGTGCGCGGGATCGCCGCCACGATGACCCTCGCCGCCGCGATCGGGATCGCCGCCGTCGTGGCGGGACTCTCGCTCTCCTGGCACCTCGGCACCGCCGCGGGGGCGTCGATCGCCGCATCCGCCATCGCCGCGGCGGCGTTGTCCGCGCTGCTGCGCTCCCTGTTCGCCTCCCGCCGCTCCGCCGCCGCGGTGCCGGCGCCGCTCTAGAAAGCTCCGCGTGCGTCATCCCCTCGCCTTCACCGCCCTCACTGCATCCGCTCTCCTGTTCGCCGCCTGTGCGAGCCCTCCGCAGTCAGAACCTCAGCCCACCGCAGGCGCCGGCCACGGGCAGGTCGCCGGCGCCGCCGAGGTGAGCGAGCCGCCCCTGCACCTGCTGACCGCGACGACCGACGGTCGATTGACGCTGCTCGATCTGCTCTCCGAGGAGACCTCGAGCCTCGGCCGCATCGATGCTCCGCTCGCGACCGCCACGGACGGTCGCTACCTCTTCGCCGACACCGGCGACGGCGTCGAGATCGTCGACAGCGGGATGTGGACCTGGGATCACGTGGATCACTTCCACTACTACCGCGCCGAACCGCGTGTGCTGGAAAAGGTCCCCGGCCACGGCACCGCTCGTATCGCGACGACCAATTCATCGACGACGGGCGACACCGGGATCTTCTTCGCCGACGGAGAGGCCGTGCTGCTGGACACCGAGGCGCTCTCGAAGGGCGAGGTCGCCGAGCGGTTCCGGGTGCGGATGCCCGAGCACGAGGGCTACATCGTCCCCGTGGGCGACCACGCCCTCGTCACGACCGGCGCAGGCGCGGTCCAGGTGCGCGACCGCGACGGCGCTCTCCACGGCGACCCCGTCCCCTGCGCCGACCCCGCCGGCACGCTCACCACGCGTGTGGGCGCGATCCTCGGATGCCGGGATAGCGTGCTGCTGGCCGTCGCCGCCGACGCGGGCACCGTCGTCGAGCGCATCGCGCTGCCCGACGGGGTCACGGCTCCCCGCGTCTGGGCCAACCGGGAGGGACGCCCGACCGCCGCGGGTCTCAGCCCCGACGGCTCGATCGTCCTGCTCGACACCCGCGCGCGCACCGCGGCGACGATCGCCGCCCCGAGGCCGCTTCTGGCCGTCACGGCCGTCGACGACGCATCCGAGCACGTGCTGGGACTCACGGCAGACGGACGGGTGAGCGTGATCGACGGCGCGACGGGCGCCGAGCTGGCCCTGACCGAACCGCTCGTCGCCGCCTCGCTCGCGGCGGGATGGACACCCACACTCATCGCGGACGACCGGCGTGCGTACCTCAACGGGATCACCGAACGCGTGCTCTTCGAGATCGACTTCGCGGATGCGGGGCGCATCGCCCGCACGTTCACCACGACCGACGAGCCGGCCTTCGTCGCGGAGACCGGACGATGACCGCCGGGCAGCGCGTCGCCGCGTTCGCAGCCGCGCTCGTGGTCGCGGGCGCACTGTCCGCCTGCGCCCCGACGGGCGAAGATCGCCCCCTCGTCGTGGTCTCCACCAACATCCTGGGCGACGTCGTGACCGAGCTGGTCGGCGATCAGGCCGAGGTCGTGACCCTCATGAAGCCGGACTCGGATCCGCATTCCTTCGAGATCTCGGCCCAGGAGGCGGCGCGACTGCGCTCGGCGGACCTCGTCGTCTCGAACGGTCTCGGGCTCGAAGAGGGCCTCGCGCAACACCTCGAAGCGGCGGCGGATGAGGGTGTGACGCAGTTCGTCGCGGGCGACGTCGTCGACGTCCTGCCATACGCGAGCGAGGAGGCGGACGGCGCCGACGACCCGCACTTCTGGACCGATCCGGCGCGGATGCTGCAGGTCGTCGACGCGCTGGAGCCGACGCTCGCGGGCATCGACGGGGTGGATGCGGCGACTCTCCGCGCCGACACCGCCGCGTATCGCACCGAGCTTGCGGTGCTGGATGCCGAGATGAGCGAGGCCTTCGCCGCCATCCCCGCCGAGAGGCGCGCACTCGTCACCAACCACCACGTCTTCGGCTACCTGGCGGACCGCTTCGACGTGCGCCTCGTGGGTGCCGCGATCCCCGGCGGCACGACACTCGCCGCACCGAGCGCCGCCGACCTCGCCGAGCTCGTCTCCGCCATCCGGCAGGCGAGCGTACGCACGATCTTCGCCGAGTCCTCCTCGCCCGACCGGCTCATGCAGGCATTGGCCGAGGAGGCCGGCGTCGACGTGCGCGTCGAGGAGCTGTTCACCGAGTCACTCACCGCCGCCGACGGCGCGGCGCCCGACTACCTGACCATGATGCGCGTCAACACGCAGCGCATCGTCACCGGGCTCTCCTGAGCCCCTCCACACAGCCGCACCGGCCGGCGGGCCACGCCCGCGAACCCACAGAAACGAGGCACCACATGCACCTGAAACGTCCCGCGCTGCTCACGCTCGCCCTCGTCGCCGCCGCGACGCTGACCGCCTGCGCGGGCACCGCACCTGCGCCCGCATCCTCATCATCCGCCGCCGCGCCGGCCGGCGAACGCGTCGCGATCAGCTACGAGGGCGGCATCCTCGTGCTCGACGGCACGACGCTGGAGACGGTCGGCGACCTCGCCTCCGAGGAGTTCACCCGACTCAACCGGGCCGGCGACGGCTCGCACGTGCTGGTCACGATGAGCGAGGGTTTCCAGATTCTCGACACCGGTGCCGCATCCGGGTCCGATCCGGCGCTCACCGATCTCGTGTTCCCCGCGGAGGCCCCCGGGCACGTCGTGCGGCACGCCGGCAAGACGGTGCTCTACGCCGACGGCACGAGCGACACGACGATCGTCGACACGGATGCGTTCGCCTCGCTCGGCGACGCCCTTCCCGCATCGACGACGATCCCCGGCACCGAGGCGCATCACGGCGTGTCGATCGTTCTGGAGGACGGCACCTTCGTGACCACCGTGGGCTCGGCGAACGGGCGCACCGGCATCACGGTGCGCGACGAGGACGGCACCGAGATCACGTCGAACGCCGACTGCCCCGGCGTGCACGGCGAGGGCACGGCCGCCGACGAGGTCGTCGTCTTCGGGTGCGAGAACGGCGCCCTCATCTACCGCGACGGCGAGATCGAGAAGGTCACGGCGCCCGACGCATACGGCCGCACCGGCAACATCTTCGTCACCGACACGAGCCCGCTCGTCGTCGGCGACTACAAGAACGACCCGGATGCGGAGGGCTACCTGCTCTCGAACATCGCGCTGATCGACACCGAGAAGGCGAGCATGAAGGTCGTGCCGCTCCCGGAGGGCGTCTCGTACACGTTCCGCGACCTCGCGCGAGGCCCGAAGGACCTCGGCTACATCCTCGCCACCGACGGATCGATCCACGTGATCGATCCCGCGAGCGGCGATCTGGTGGACGAGTTCCCGGTCATCGCACCGTGGGAGGGCCCGCTCGAGTGGCAGGACCCGCATCCCGCCATCGTCGTGTCGGGCGACATCGCCTACGTGACCGAGCCCGCGGCGAAGAAGGTGCACGCGGTCGACCTGACGACCGGCGAGGTGCGCGCGAGCACGACGCTCGCCGTGACCCCGAACGAGGTCGCCGTCTCCTGACCGGAGGATGCCCTGTTCGAGGGACCCGTGATGTCGCCCCCGGGACCCCGGCGCCGCAACACGGGTCCCTTGAACAACGGGGTCACCTTCACGCCCCGGCCCCGCTCGCTGTTCGAGGGACCCGAAACGTCGCCCCGGGCCGCCCGGCGCCGCAACACGGGTCCCTTCAACACGAGCGCACGCTGTCCGAGGGACCCGAAACGTCGCCCCGGGCCGCCCGGCGCCGCAACACGGGTCCCTTGAACAACGGGGGCCGGCGGCGGGGCCTTGGTCCTTCATCCGGCCGTGTCGAGGTGGGAGGATGGCAGCATGGCCGGCGCCCGTATGATCCCGGCGGACGACGGCGACGCCACTCCCCTCGATGAGGCACGACTGGAACCCGTGCGGTTCGTCGCGCTCACCGATGCGGTGCTGCGGCTGGGAATTCTGATGCTGGGCGCGGGCGCCTCCTCCGCGCGCGTGCGCACCACGATGGAGCGCGTCGGCCGCGCCTGGGGCATCGAGACCATGAACGCTCGCGTCGGCATGCTCGACATCGTGCTCACGGTCAGCCGCGGCCAGCTCGTCCGCACCCGCGTGGCAGAGGTCGCGCGCCCCGTCGTGAACGCAGAACGCATCGCGGCCCTGCAACGGCTGTCGCACGAGGTCGAGGCCGAGGCGGGCGGGAGCGTCGACGACTTCGCCGCACGTCTGGATGCGATCGCCGCTCGTCCGGCCCGCTACGGGATGCTGCTGCGCATCCTCGCCGCCGGCGCGGCGTGCGCCGCGTTCGCCCTGCTCAACAACGGCGGATGGGCGGCAGCGGTCGCCGTCGGCGTCGGCGCCGCCGCCGGTCAGGCGGTCCGGATGCTGCTGGGCCGCGCACGGTTGAACGAGTTCCTCACCGTGTTCGTCGCCGCGGCGACGGCGTTGCTGATCTACCTCGGCGCCGCTCAGTTCTTCGAGGTGCTGGGCCAGCCGTTCGCCCACGACGCCGCCCTCACGAGCGCCGTGCTCTTCCTCGTGCCCGGCTTCCCGTTGGTCACGGGCGCGATGGACCTCGCCCGCCTCGACCTCAACGCGGGGATCGCCCGTGTGGTCTATGCCTGCCTCATCCTGCTCACCGCCGGCTCCGCCGTCTGGGCCGTGGCGGCCCTGTTCGCCACCTCGCCGGGCGCGGTCGCGACCCCTCTGCTGGACGAACCCGTGCTCGCCGTCATGCGCCTCGCGGCCGGGTTCGTCGGCGTTCTCGGCTTCGCGCTGCTGTTCGCCACTCCCTGGCGCATCGCGATCGCCTCGGCCGCGGTGGGCGCGATCGCGAACACCGCGCGTCTGACGGCGGTGGATGCGGGACTCATGCCCGCCGTCGCGGCCATGGCCGCGGGACTGCTCGTGGGCCTCGGCGCCTTCATCTGCTACCGCCGGCTCGACGCGCCGCGGGTGGCGCTGACGGTTCCGGCGGTCGTGATCATGGTCCCCGGCGCGGCCGCGTATCGCGCGATCGTGGCGACGATCGACGGCGACACTCTCGCGGCGGTGCAGAACAGCGTGCAGGCGTTGTTCGTGGTGGCGGCGCTCGCGATCGGGCTGACGGTCGCGAGAGTCGTGTCGGAGAAGGAGTGGGGCGACCGCTCCCGCTGAACCGGCTGTCTGCCGCATCCGAAACGAATGCGGCAGCGCAACGCCCCGGAGAATCCTCGGCCCGGTGGCTACGCTCGCAGCATGACGCCCTCCCGCCTCATCGTGTCCGTACCCGATCCCTCCTTCGCCGCCGAGCTGGCGGACCTCGGTGAGCAGGTGGAGGTGATGGTCTGGCCGATGGATGCGGCCGCGCCGGCGGACCGGATCGATCTGGTCGTACCGCCGTACATGAGCGCGCGCGACGTCGTCGCGCGACTCGAAGGTGTCGAGACCCGCCTCGTGCAGAGCCAGTCGATCGGCTATGAGGGCACGGAAGAGCTGCTGCCGCCCGGGATCGTGTTCGCGAACGCGGCAACCGTCCACGAGACGTCGACGGCAGAACTGGCGCTCGCGCTGACCCTCGCCGTCCAGCGAGAGCTGGACGTCTTCGCCCGTCAGCGCGACTGGACGCGCGCCTTCGCGCAGAGCCTCGCCGACCGCCGCACCACGGTGCTGGGTTTCGGGGGCGTCGGCAAGGCGATCGCCGCGCGCCTGCGCCCGTTCGAGGTGCACCTGCGCGCCGTCGCGACGCATGCCCGCATCGAGGACGGCGTCGAGGTGGCGGCGCTCGAGGATCTGCACGCTGTGCTCGCCGACACGGAGGTGCTGATCCTCGCGCTCCCCGCATCCGAGCGCACCCGCGGCATCATCGGTGACGCGGAGCTGTCGGCGCTGCCGGACGGTGCGCTGGTGGTCAACGTCGGGCGCGGCACGCTCATCGATACGGACGCACTCGTCGATCACGTCCGGCGGGGCCGCATCCGCGCCGGACTCGACGTGACCGATCCCGAGCCCCTCCCGGAGGATCACCCGCTCTGGGAGCTTCCGGGCGTGCTGATCTCGCCGCACGTGGGCGGCGCCTCGACGGCGATGCAGCCGCGGATGGTGGCCCTCGTGCGGCGCCAGATCGCCCACCTGCTCGCGGGCGAGGAGCCCGAGAACGTGGTCATCCGCACGTGAGAGGTCAGAATCCCGGCGGCAGTTCTCCCTCGTCGACGAGGATGACGTCACCGTGGCGCGCGAAGCGCAGGGATACGCCATCCGGGTACCGGTCGCGCATTTCTTCGGGGTAGCCGAAGTCACCGGCGCTCGCGCGGGATCTTCGAGGGATGAAGAAATCGACGAGGGGCTCCATCCCTTCACCCACGCACGTCCCGGCGCCGGGGCCTGTTTCCTCGAGAGAATCGGTCGCGACGATGATGCAGGCATCGGTCGCATACACCTCGAGGCCGGCGTACGAGCCGAAGGAACGGAGCTCGTCGGGCTCGAGACCCGCCATGATCCACTGCCCCGCATACGAGACCGCACCCGGCTGCTCGGTGAGCCGCGCCGCGTGGTGCTGGTCGTCGCGCACACCCCACGGCAACGTCCACGCCGTGAGACCTGCGGCGACGGCGGCCGTCACGAAGATGCTGACGATCCAGGCGATGCGGAGGCGGCGATCGAGCGTCCGCGGCGTCGGCTGCGCGGTCAACGAGACCGGGGCGATGGGCGGAGTGGGCTCCGGATCGTCGGCGGGGGGCGGATTCTCCGCGGCGACCGGCGACGACTCCTGCTCAGGCTCCGCCTCCCGCTCAGGCTCCGGGGCGGGCGTCGTTCGCGATGCGCTCCGGGACGAGAGCGCGGCCTCGAGTTCGGCGAGCCGCGCGAGCCCCGCCTGATCGAGATCGGCATCCGGTCCGTAGGCGCGGGCGCGGAGGTGCGCGAGCTCTTCCTCGGTCGGGTCGGGCATGCTCCTCCTTGTTCGGTATCGGGCTTCGATCGCGGAGCTGTCAGGTGCGACCGGGGAGATCACCCTCGTCGACGAGCACCGTGTCGCCACGGAGGGTGAAGCGCAGCACACCACCGTCGGGGTACCGCTCGCGAACCGCATCCGGCACCGCCGCGTCCCCACCGGAACTCGTCCCGCCGAAGTAGATGTCCATGATCGGCGGGAGGCCTTCGCCTGCGCAGGTGCCTGAGACAGGGGTGCGGGTCTCGCCCACAGCGGCCTGGAGACACGAGTTCAGCGAATAGATGTGCAGACCGAGGTAGTCGCCGTAGTAGCGAACGCCCTCCCGCTCCGACATCCCACCCCGCGTACGTTCCCCGTTCACCACATCGCCCTGAAGATGCATGCTCGCCAACTGTCCCGCGCCGTCCGACGGACGCAGCCACGTCGTGACGAGCGCCGTCACGACGATCGCGACCACGAGACTCGCGATCCAGACCCACCGCGTCCGTCCGCTCGGCAGCCATGCGGCGATCCGCGTGGCGGAGCTCGATCGCGCGGGCGCCGTGGGTTCCTCCTCGGCGGCCTCCGACGCGGCATCGGGCAGCGGCTCGAAGACGACCTCGGGCTCGGGTGCGGGCGCGAGGTCTTCCTCACGGAGTCCGGCACGCAAGCCGCGGCGCGTCGGGGCCGCGACGTCGGATGCGGCGCCCTCAGGTTCCGCCGGCGGTCCGAAGAGCGCGGCCAGTGTGTCTGCCGCGGAGGCGCCGGCGGCGGTCTGCCCCGCGGTGGCCCCGCTCTCCTGCAGCTCGGCGAGCCGGGCGAGGCCTGCCGCATCGATGTCGGCGGCGGGTCCGTACGCGCGCGCCTGCAGACGCGCCAGCTCGTCGTCGGTGTCGTCCGGCATAGGCCCATCCTGGCCTGCGGCGGCGCTCGGGCGCATCAGCGGGTGTCGCGGTCCTCGCCCGACCAGAGATCGGCGCAATCGACTTTCTGTGCCCCGTGGGTCCGCAGATAGTCGCGCGCACCGCGATCGCCGACGACGGATGCGGCCAGCGCCGGCCAGTGGTCACGGCCGATCACCACGGGGTGCCCGGGGCGGGCGCCGTACACCGCCTGCACGAGCGATGCGGAGTCCGCACACCGCGTCATGCGCTGCACCGCAGTGGCGGGGAGGTCGGGGGTGTCCACCGTGATGATCGCGAGAGCGACCGCATCCGAAGACCTCGCGGCGGCGAGCCCCGCGCGAAGCGACGCGCCCACACCCTCCGACGGATCGGCGACGAGAACGGGCTCCGCCTCGGCGGGCACGAGCGGCAGCACCTCGTCGGCGGCCGCGCCCACGGCGACGTAGATCGGTGAGCACCCCGCATCCCGGAGCGCTCCGACGGCGAGCGCGAGCCACGAGCGCCCATCTGGGGTGCGGGCGAGAGCCTTGGGAGAACCGAACCGGCGCCCCGCACCCGCGGCGAGCACGAGGCCGGCGACAGCTGGCTGGCGCATGATCAGGTCAGCGTATCGCGCACGAAACACGCGCTGGTTAGCGTGGAAGGATGCTCGAACTCGCCGCCGACCTGTTGCCGCTGCTGCGCGCGGGGCAGACCGTGGCGACCATCACCGTCACCGCCGTCGCCCGTTCCGCTCCCCGCGGCGTCGGCTCGGCGATGGCCGTGACGCGCGACGCCCGGGTGATCGGCTCGATCTCGGGCGGATGCGTGGAGGGCGACGCGGTCGCGCTCGCTCTCGCGGCGCTCGCGCGCGGCACCGGCGACGCGGCGCGGTTCGGCTTCACCGACGATCAGGCGTTCGCGGCGGGCCTCGCCTGCGGCGGCACGATCGACGCCGTCATCAGCGTCGTCTCGCCCACGGATGCGGTCGCCCTCGACGCGCTCGAGCGGGCGGCGGCGGACCGTCCCGCCGCCGTCGGCATCGTCGCCTCGGGACCCGACGCCGGAACGCTCGTGCCTCACGACGCGGTGCCCGAGAGCGTGCGGCACGACGAGCTGCTCGTGGTGGCGGCTCCGCGCCGCCCCCGCCTCGTGATCCTCGGAGCGGGCGAGCACGCCGCGGCCCTCAGCCGCGTGGCGGCCGCATCCGGCTTCGCCGTCTCGGTCTGCGACGTGTGGGACACCCTCGTCACCCTCGAGCGCTTCCCCGAGGCCGACGAACGGGTGTGCGCGCTGCCGCACGAGCACCTGCAGCAACTTCACGAGCGGGGCGAGCTCGACGAACGCACCGCGGTCTGCGTGCTCACTCACGACCTGCGCCTCGACATCCCGGCGCTGCAGACCGCCCTCGCCCTCCCGGTCGGTTTCGTGGGCGCCATGGGGGCGCGGCGCACGGTGGCCCGACGGGCGGACCTGCTGCGCGAGGCCGGTGTGTCCGAGGCGGATCTCACCCGCCTGCACTCGCCGCTCGGGCTGGATCTGGCGGGCGTCACGCCGCAGGAGACCGCGATCGCCGTGTTGGCCGAGATCGTCGCGGCGCGGCGCGGCGGCTCGGGCCTGCCGCTCCGCGCCGGCACCGGCGCCCTGCACCCCCGCGCATCCGCATCCGCCTCCGCCTCCGTACCCGCATCCGCACCCGCAGCGCGAGAGAGCCTTTCGCCGAGCGAGCATTCGATCGGGTGCTCGCTCGACGAATGAATGCGCGCTCGGCGAGGGAGGCGCGCACGCGGTGCTAGCCTGACCGCGCGTCCTAACAACCATGGCGACAGCCAGGGCGGGGACTGCGACGAACCGTTCGTCTCAGCACCCGAGGAGCAGCATGTCTCAGCCCGTCGACAAGTCCCAGGCCGGTCTCACCGCCCGGCAGTACCACATCGGCATCGCGCCGGGAGAGGTGTCGTCCGTGGCTCTCCTGCCGGGCGACCCGTTCCGGGTGCCGCTGGTCGCGGAGTTCCTGACCGACGTGCGCGAGGTCGCGCACAACCGCGAGCACCGCACGATGACCGGCTGGTACAAGGGGCGCCACATCACGGCCACCTCCACCGGTATGGGCTGCCCCTCGACCGCGATCGCCGTGGAGGAGCTCGCTCGCGTCGGGGTGACCTCGTTCATCCGCGTCGGCAGCTCCGCCGGGCTCCAGCCCGGCGTCGAACCCGGCGACCTGCTCGTCAGCGAGGGGAGCTTCCGCAACGACGGCACGACGGATGCGTATCTGCCCAAGGGCTTTCCCGCGGTGCCGGACCTGTCGCTCACGCTCGCTCTCCAGCGGCACTCCGAGCGGCTCGCCGCCGCATCCGGCACGCGCTCGCACAGCGGCATCAGCGTGAGCGACGACGCGTTCTACGCCGAGACGCCTGAGTGGATCGGTCAGCTGAACCGGATGGGCATCCTCAACGTCGAAATGGAGGCCTCGGCGCTGTACATCGTCGCGCGGATGCGGGGGCTGCGCGCCGGGATGGTGTGCGCCTGCTCGAGCAACCTCGTCGACGGCTCGTCGCTGTACGACGAGAAGAACACCGCGCTCAAGGACGGCTGGATGCGCTCGATCGAGGCGGCCCTGGACACCGCGGTCGAACTGGAGCTGTAGCCCCCGCCCACGCGAAAGAGCACCCGTTCACCGAGTGAGCACCCCATCGGATGCTCGCTCGGCGAACGGATGCTCGCTCGGCGGGATGACGCGCGGTCAGGGCTTGAGCAGCACCTTGCCGATGCGGCCGGGCTCGAAGTTGGCGCGGGCCGCATCCGAGATCTCGTCGAAGCTGAAGGTGTGCGACGCCGGGAGCGTGAGAACGCCCTCGCCGATGCGGGTCACGAGCTCGCGCAGCAGCTCACCGCGGCGCGCGGGCGCCATCGACGAGCTGACCTTGCTTCCCCAGAACCCCTTGACGGTGGCCTGCTTGAAGATCACGTCGCCCGAGGCGATCTCCATGATGGGCGAGGCCATCGCGCCGAAGGCGACCAGCGTGCCGTTCTCGGCCAGCAGCGAGAGCACCTCGCCGGATGCGGCGCCACCGACCGAGTCCACACCGGCGACGATCGGGGCGCCACCGGTGATCTCGGCGACGCGCTCGCGCCAGTTCTCGCCCTCGGTCGAGACGACGTTGCCGATGCCGAGGCCCTCGAGCTCCGCCACGCCCGCGTCGCGGCGGACGAGACCGAGCACGTTCAGGCCACGGGCGACCGCGAGCTGGGCGACGAGGCGTCCGACGGCGCCGTTGGCCGCGTTCTGCACGAGCCAGTCGCCGCGCTCGAGCTCGAGGAACTCGATCAGGCTCAGGGCGCTGAAGGGCATGGAGACCAGCTGGGACGCCGTGACGTCGTCCATCGCATCGGGCACCGGGATCATCGCGGCGGCATGGCCGACGAAGTACTCGGCCCACACGCCGAACGTGCCGCCGGTGGCGACGCGCTGGCCGACGCTCAGGTTCTCGACGCCCTCACCGACCGCATCCACGACGCCGACGGCCTCGGTGCCGGCGCGGGCCGGCAGCTCGGGCTTGAAGCCGTACGTGCCGCGCACGGTCCACAGGTCGTGGTTGTGGATGGGCGAGAGCAGCGTCCGCACGCGGACCTGTCCTGCGCCGGGCTCGGGGAGCGGGGCATCCTCGACGTGAAGGACCTCGGCAGGATCGCCGAAGGCGGAGTGCACGATGGCGCGCATGTTGTTCCTCTTTCTCGTGGGGTGAGGGAAGACGGGGGCGTCGGATGGACGTCCTCGAGGTCGTTGGGGTCAGGCGACCAGCAGGCCGATCGTCGTCGCGATGACGGCGAGCAGCGGCAGGGTTCCCTGCGTGATCGCTGCGCGGGCCTTCGTGCGGTCCGAGAGCAGCAGCACGAGGGCCGCCGCCAGCATCGAGCCGGTGCCTGTCAGCACGAGGGCCGCGCCGACGGAGGTGGCACCCGCGGCGACGCCGACGATGCCGACGAACACCGCGATCGCCAGGAACAGGTTGTAGAAGCCCTGGTTGTACGCCATCGGCTTCGTCATCTGCACCTGCTCATCGTTGCCCAGCCCGAAGGTCTGGCGGGTGCGCGGACGATCCCACGCGAACGATTCCATCCAGAAGATGTAGACGTGCAGGACGGCGGCGAGGCCGGCAAACACGAGTCCGACGATGAGCATGGAATCCTCCTGTTATTGCAACGGTCGTTTCAATATATACTGCAATGGACGTTCTAGTAAAGGCGGTGGTCGAAATGGGTCGCACCCGGACCTTCGACGAGGATGCGGTCGTGCGCGCGGCACGCGACGTGTTCTGGCAGCACGGGTATGCCGAGGCATCCGTCCCGGACCTCGAGGCGGCCACCGGACTCGGCCGCTCAAGCCTGTACCACTCGTTCGGCAGCAAGCGCGAGCTGTTCGACGCGGCGATCGAGAGCTACCTCGACGAGGTGATCCGACCACGACTCGCCCCTCTCCTGGGACCCGACGTGAGCACCGATGCGCTCGAGACCTACCTCACCGGTCTTGCCGCCGCTCTGCAAGCCCCTCAGACACATCTCGCCGAGCACGGCTGCCTCCTGATGAACAGCGTGCGCGGCACCCTCGCCGACGACGAGCACGTCAAGCGGGCGGTCGGTCAGTACCGCGCCGAGCTCACGACCGCCTTCGCCGCGGGCGTCGGCGCCCGCCGCCCCGATCTGGATGCGGAGGCCCGCGCCGTGCTCACCCGCTCCTGCACGGCCCACGTGCTCTCGGCCATGGCGATCGTGCGCGCCCAGCCCGCGGCGGCAGCCGATCTGGTGGACAACGCCCGCATCCTCGTCACCGGGTGGGGTCCGCGCTGACCCGGCGCCTCCCCGACCGAGCGCCGCGCTGACCCGGCGCCTCGCACGCCGCACCGTCACGGCGCCCGAACTCCTGCAGAACCGGCGAATCCGGGCCTTCGACGGGGCCGCGCCGCGGTTTTGCAGGAGTTACGTCGCGGCGAGCGGCCGGACGCGGTCCGCGCCCGCCAGCGGCTCCAGCAGCGTCCGCGCGCCCGAACTCCTGCAGAACCGGCGCCTCACCGCCCGGCAGCGTACTGCACGACGGGTTTGCAGGAGTTGTGCTCGCGTCCGGGCGTAGCCTGCTCGCCGAGGGACCGCAGGCTCACGCACGCGAAACACCCACGAAACGCCGCCCTGGTTCACTGAGGGCTGTTCATGTGACCAACATCCCGAGGCAGCCGTGGACATCACGACCATCACGAGTTTCCGCCCGGCGCGAAGCCGGTCCGACCTGCGCCTGAACGAGGGCGAGGTCTTCCTGGCGGGCGGCACCTGGCTCATGAGCGAGCCCCTGCCGGGCACCACAGGCTTCGTCGACCTCACCACCCTCGGCTGGCCCGAGATCGAGCTCACCGAGGACGGCCTGCGGGTCGGTGCGACCTGCACGATCGCCCGTTTCCTCGCCTGGGCCGAGGGACGCGCCGCAGGCCTTCCCCCCGTGCCCTCCGAGTGGACCGCCGCGCACCTCGTCACGGATGCGGCGCACGCCCTCCTCGCCTCGTTCAAGATCTGGACCACCGCCACGGTCGGCGGCAACGTGTGCCGCTCGTTCGCCGCCGGCGCCATGATCTCGCTCGCCGCAGCACTCGACGCCACGGCCGTCATCTGGACACCCGACGGCGGCGAACACCGCATGCCCGTGGCCGAGGTGCCCACCGGCAACGGCACGAATGTGCTGACCCGCGGCGAGGTGCTGCGAGCGCTCGAGTTCCCCGCATCCGCCCTGCGCTCCACCGCGCGCCTGCGCAAGATCGCCCTCGCCGAGCTGGGCCGCTCCGGCGCGGTCGTCACCGGCCGCGTCGACGAGGACGGCGCGAGCGTGTTCACTCTGACCGCCGCCACCGCGGCTCCCACCGTGCTGCGGTTCTCCGAGCTGCCGGATGCGGCGACCCTCGCCGCATCCGTCGGATCGGTGTCCGGCTACTACACCGATCCCCTCGGGGCGGCGGACTGGCGGCGCGGGGTGAGCATCGAGTTCGCGGAGCGGATCCGCGCCGAGCTGGAGGAGTCCGTATGAGGTTCGAGGTCAACGGCGCCGACATCGAGGCGGAACCTGCTCCCGGCCAGTGCCTGCGCACGCTCCTGCGCGAGCACGGACACACCGAAGTCAAGAAGGGCTGCGACGCCGGCGACTGCGGCGCATGCTCGGTGCTGCTGGACGGCGAGCCCGTGCACTCCTGCATCATCCCGGCCGTGCGGATGGAGGGCCGCTCGGTCACGACCGCCGCGGGTCTCGCCCCTCCCGGCGAGCTGCATCCCGTGCAGGAGGCGATCGCCGAGAACTTCGGGTTCCAGTGCGGTTTCTGCACGCCCGGCATGAGCGTGACCGCATCCACCGTCTGCGAGCACGACCTCGACGACCTCGACCGCAAGATGAAGGGCAACCTGTGCCGCTGCACGGGCTACCGTCCCATCCGCGAGGCCATCCGCTCCTCGGTGCTGGGTCCCGTGCGCGAGACCGGGCCCGCGCCCACCGGCGCCGTGGGCACCTCGCTCGTTCCGCCCGCCGCCCGCCGGATCGTGCAGGGGCTCGAGCCCTACACGTTCGACGAGCCCGTCGTCGGCACCCTCGTGCTGCGTGTGCTGTCGTCACCGCACGCGCATGCCCGCATCCGGTCGATCGACACGACCGCCGCCCGCGCGATCGAGGGCGTCGTGGCGGTGTACACGCACGAGGACGTGCCCGACGTCCTGTACTCGACCGGCCGGCACGAGCACCGCACGGACGACCCCGACGACACCCGCCTGCTCGACTCGGTCGTGCGTCACGTGGGTCAGCGGGTCGCTGCCGTCGTGGCGGAGTCGGCAGCGGCGGCGGATGCGGCCTGCCGCGCCATCCGGGTGGACTACGAGGTGCTGCCCGCCGTCTTCGACGCGGAGGCCGCCCGCACCCGGGGTGCGCCGCTGCTGCACCCCGACCGCACGCCGCAGGACCGCGTCGACCACGCCGAGCGCAACACGGTGCTGTCGCTGCAGGAGAGCCACGGCGGCGACGTCGAGGCGGCGCTGGCGGCGAGCGAGGTGACCGTCACGGGAACGTGGCAGACCGGTCGTGTCACGCACGCACAGCTCGAGACGCACGGCTCGATCGGGTGGATCGATGACGACGGACGGCTCGTCATCCGCTCCAGCACGCAGGTGCCGTTCCTCGTGCGCGACGAGATCGCGCGGATCTTCGGCCGCGACCCCGCCGAGGTGCGGGTGTTCGCCGCTCGCGTCGGCGGGGGCTTCGGCGGCAAGCAGGAGATCTTCACCGAGGACCTCGTAGCCCTCGCCGTGCTCGACACCGGCCGGGCGGTCTCCTACGAGTTCTCGCGCACCGACGAGTTCCAGCGTGCGGCTCTGCGCCACCCGATGCGGGTCGCGGTCACGCTCGGTGCGACGCGCGACGGCGTGCTGACCGCGATGAAGCTCGACCTGCTGAGCGACACCGGCGCCTACGGCAACCACTCGCGGGGCGTGCTGTTCCACGCGTGCGCCGATGCCATGACGGTGTACCGCTCGCCCGTGCGCGGCATCCACGCGGAGGTCGTGTACACGAACAACGTGCCCTCCGGAGCCTTCCGCGGATACGGGCTCGGCCAGGTGATCCTGGGCGTCGAGTCGGCGATGGACGAGCTGGCGCTCGCCCTCGGGATGGACCCGTTCGAGCTGCGGCGGCGCAACGTCATCCGGCCCGGCGACGATCTGCACGAACCCGACCTGCGGTGGGGCTCGTACGGACTCGACCAGTGCCTGGACCTCGCCGAGACCGCGCTGCGCCGCGGCAACGGGGTCGAGGCGCCGGAAGGCTGG
Source organism: Microbacterium sp. Clip185 (assembly GCF_028743715.1). Lineage (NCBI taxonomy): Bacteria > Bacillati > Actinomycetota > Actinomycetes > Micrococcales > Microbacteriaceae > Microbacterium > Microbacterium sp. Clip185. The sequence goes on from NZ_CP117996.1 coordinate 3,144,279, forward strand.
GCGGTCGGCGAGGGCATGGCGGTCGCGATGATCGCCACGATGGCTCCCTTCGGCCACATCTCGCACACGACCGCGACCCTGCGCCCCGACGGCACCTACGCGCTGCGCGCCGGCACGAGCGAGTTCGGCAACGGCACCACCGTCGTGCTGCGGCAGATCGCCGCATCCGTCTTCGGCGTCGATGTCGACCGCCTCGATCTCAAGACGGCCGACACCGACCTCGTCAGCCACGACACGGGCGCGTTCGCCTCGGCAGGTGTCACGGTGGCCGGCAAAGCGCTCTACGCCGCGTGTCTCGCCCTCGAACAGCGGGTGCTGCACGTCGCGCGCGCGCTCGTCCCGGATGCGGAGCCCGAGCTCACCCCCGACGGCGTGCGCGCCGGCGACCGGCTGATCGCGTTCGCGGAGATCGTGGCGGCGGCATCCGACGCGACCCCGGAGGGCCTCACGGCGACGGGCGCGGAGCTCGGCGAGGTGCGTTCGCTCGCGTTCAACGTGCACGCCGTGCGGGTGGCCGTCGACCCCTCGACCGGCACCGTGCGCATCCTGCAATCGATCCAGTCGGCGGATGCGGGCACGGTCCTCAATCCCGCGCAGTGCCGGGGACAGGTCGAGGGCGGCGCGGCGCAGGGCATCGGCAGCGCGCTGTACGAGGAGGTGCTGGTGGACGAGAACGGCCGCGTGGAGAACCCCGTGTTCCGCACGTACCGCGTGCCGCAGTTCGCCGACATCGTCGACACCGAGGTGTACTTCGCCGAGACCCGCGACGACCTCGGCCCGTTCGGGGCGAAGTCGATGAGCGAGTCGCCGTACAACCCGGTCGCCCCGGCGATCGGCAACGCGATCGCGCGGGCCCTGGGTGTGCGCCCCTATCAGCAGCCGTTCACGCGCGAGCGCGTCTGGCGTCTCACCCAGGGGTGAACCCCGGGGCGGTCGCGCGCGCGTGACCCGCGGTGCTCCGCGCTCGCGCGCCCGCATCCCCTGTTCGAGGGACCCGATGTGCGGCTCCGCGGCCCGGAACACGACGTTTCGGGTCCCTTGAACACTCGCCGATGCCGATTCCCCTGTTCGAGAGACCCGAAGCGCGGCTCCACGGGCCCAGGGACGACGATTCGCGTCCCTTGAACACGTCGGGAGCACGCGACTCGGGTCCCTCGAACACATCGGGTGCGTGCATCCGTAGTGTTTCGGCCGGCCGGCACGGTTTGTGGCATGGCGAGCCCGGTGCGATCCTGGGTCCGTGACGACCGATGCCCTGACCGAGCCGGATGCGGCGAGCCCCGCCGGTGCGGAGGCGTACATCGGCGTCTCGCTCGGGCGTCGCATCCGTGCCGCCCGGACTGCCAAGAAGCTCTCGATGCGGGCTCTGGCGGGCGCGGCGGAGATCAGCCAGCCGTTTCTCAGTCAGATCGAGGGCGGCCGCACGATGCCGTCGATCCTCACACTCTTCAAGCTCGCGAAGGTGCTCGACATCTCGCCGTCCGAGCTGCTGCCGGCGAACGAGGAGCCGGAGCCGATCCACGTCGTCCGCCGCGGCGAGGGCGAGCTCGTTCCCGTCTCCGAGAGCGACGACGGCGCCGTCAGCCGGATCATCTCCTCGGCCGCCACGCGCGGCGCGACCGTGCAGGAGTACCGCATCGCGCGCGCCCCGTATGTGGGCGAGTGGTTCGAGTCCGACGGCGAGAACACGATCTACCTCGTCGCGGGGTCGCTGACGGTCGAGCTGGAGGACCGCGGGTCGTGGACGCTCACTGCGGGCGACGCCCTCTCGCACCCCGGAGCGCTGCGCAACCGCTGGCGCGTCGACGGCGCCGACCCGGCCGTGCTGCTGCTCGTGCATGTCGCCGAGCGCTGAGCCCCCGCATTCTGCCCCCGCGCCGCGCTTCCGATCCCCCGCGCCCCGCGAGAGGTAACGCGCGCGAAACGCGATTGGTATGTGTAATCAACGATAGGTACCTACGATCGGCAGCGTGCCTCCCACCGCGCGCCTGTTCCTGCCCGATCTCGTCGTCACGATGGACGATGAGCGCCGCGTCCTCACGGATGCGGGCGTCCTCGTCACCGGCGACACCATCACCGATGTCGCGCCACGGGCCGAGCTGATCGCGGCCCACCCCGACGCCGAGCACGTCGAGCTGCCCGACCGCCTGCTCATGCCGGGGCTGATCAACGCCCACCACCACTCCGGGATGCTGCGCGGCACCGCCGAGCACCTGCCGGTCTGGGAGTGGCTCCGGCTGCACATCGACCCCATGCACCGCGTGCTCCGCCCCGACGAGGCCGAGGCCGCCGCGTGGCTCTGCTACGCCGAGGGGCTCTTGTCGGGCACCACGACCGTGGTGGACATGTGGCGGTACATGGACGGCGCGGCGCGCGCCGCATCCGCCCTCGGCAACCGCGTCGTCACCGTCAACTACGTCGGCGAGCACCCCGACTTCGACTACTTCGACACGCTCGACGACAACGAGCGGATGCTCAGCGAATGGACGGGAGCGGCCAACGGCCGCATCATGCCCTGGGTCGGACTCGAGCACCCGTTCTACGCGGATGCGGCGGGCCAGCGCCGCGCGATCGCGCTGGCGAACGCCTACGGCACCGGCCTCTACACGCACTGCAGCGAGTCCGAGATCGAACTCGCCGACTTCGCCGCCCGCCACGGCGCGCGCCCCATGTTCGCCCTCGAGCAGCTCGGCTTCTTCGACGTGCCGCGCGCGATGATCGCCCACGCGGTGTGGCTGGATCAGGCCGAGGTCGACCTGATTGCCGCCCGCGGCGTCGGCGTCTCTCACAATCCGGTCTCGAACATGAAGCTCGCCAGCGGCATGGCGCCGGTCGCCGAGATGCTCGCCGCGGGCGTCGCCGTGGGTCTCGGCACCGACGGCGAGAAGGAGAACAACAACCTCGACATGTTCGAGGAGATGAAGGTCGCTTCCCTCCTCGGCAAGCTCCGCACGATGGATGCGGCCGCGATGGACTCGTGGCAGGTGCTGGGCATGGCGACCCGTGGCGGCGCGGCGGCGATCGGCCGCGGCGACGAGCTCGGCGCGCTGACGCCGGGTCGGAAGGCCGACTTCGTGGCCGTGCGCACCGACACCCCCCGCATGACGCCCTTCATGCCCGACGGCGCATATCCCAACATCCACCACAACCTCGTGCACGCGGTGCGCGGCTCCGACGTCGACATGACGGTCGTCGACGGCGAGATCGTCGTGCGGGACGGCCGCCTCGTGAACGCCGACCTGGGCGAACTCATCGACCGCGTGCGCGCGCTCGTTCCCGACCTCTTCGCCCGCCGCTCCGCGTGGATCTCGGCGCAGGGCGAACTCGACGGACTGTTCCCCCGAAAGGCCACGACATGACCATCGCGCTCGATCACGGCCCGCTCCGCGAGCGGGTCTCCGGCTTCCTCGCCGACAATCCCGGACGCCTGCTCATCGGTGGGCGCTGGGTGGATGCATCCGACACGTTCGCCTCGCTCGACCCGGCCACCGGCGAGACCCTGGCTCAGATCGCCCGCGCCGGGGCCGCGGACGTCGATGCCGCCGTCCGCGCGGCGAGCGCCGCACTCGAGAGCGCGGCGTGGGCACGGATGCGGCCGGCCGACCGCTCGAAGCTGCTGTGGCGCATCGCCGACGTCATGGAGGAGCACCTCGACGACCTCGCCGAGCTCGAGACCCTCGACCAGGGCAAGAGCCTCGGCACGGCCCGCTTCGGCGAGGTCCCCGCGGCGATCTCGCAGTTCCGCTACTACGCGGGCTGGCCCACGAAGATCACGGGCGAGACGATCCCCACCTCGCTCACCCGCACCCCCGAGGGCAAGGACGTGTTCGCCTACACGCGGCGGGAGCCCGTGGGCGTGGTCGCGGCGATCGTGCCCTGGAACTCGCCGCTCATCATGACGGCGATGAAGCTCGCCCCCGCTCTGGCCGCAGGCTGCACGATCGTGCTCAAGCCCGCCGAGAACACCTCGCTCAGCGCGCTCTACCTCGGCCGCCTGCTGCAGGAGGCGGGGCTGCCCGACGGCGTCGTCAACATCGTCACCGGCTACGGGCACGAGACGGGACAGGCGCTCGTCGAGCACCCCGGCGTCGCGAAGATCGCCTTCACCGGTTCCACCACGGTCGGCAAGAAGCTGGTGGCCACCGCATCCGATCGCCTGGCGCGCCTCACGCTCGAGCTCGGCGGCAAGTCGCCCTCGATCATCCTGCCGGATGCGGATCTGTCCGCCGCCGTCGCGGGCGTCTCACGCGGCATCTTCGACAACGGCGGCCAGGTCTGCGTTGCGAGCGCACGCATCTACGCGCACCGCGACGTGTACGACGAGGTCGTGGCCGGTATGGCGGCCACGGGCGACGCCCTGCGGCTCGGTCACGGCCTCGCGTCCGGTACGGATCTCGGCCCTCTCGTGAGCGAGACGCAGGCCCGTCGCGTCGCGGCCTACGTCGACGAGGGTGCGGCCGACGGGGTCACCGTGGTCACCGGCGGCGAACGGTCGGGGCCGTCCGGCACGTTCTTCACGCCGACCGTGCTGACCGACGTCCCCCCTCACGCCCGCCTCATGCGGGAGGAGATCTTCGGGCCCGTCGCCGTCGTCACCCCCTTCGACGACCTCGACGAGGTCGTGGGCTGGGCGAACGACAGCGACTACGGGCTCGCCGCGAGCATCTGGACCGAGGGGCTCAGCAACGCCCACCGCGTCGCCGCGCGCCTGCAAGCGGGGACCGTGTGGGTCAACTGCCACTCCTTCCTCGGTCCGGAGCTGCCTAAGGGCGGACACAAGGAGTCCGGCTGGGGCTACGAGAACGGAGCGCAGGGGTTGGAGAACTACCTCGAGACGAAGTCGGTGGTGATGGTCGTATGACACGGATCGCGCTCGGGGTCTTCGAGATGATGAACCCCTCCAACGGGATGCCGACGTGGACGCATCCCGACGGCCGCGGCGACGACTGGGACCGTCTCGACTACTGGGTCGATCTGGCGCGCGAACTGGATGCGGCCGGCTTCGACTTCCTGTTCTTCGCCGACACCTACGGCTACGCGACGCTCGAGGGTCGGATGCCCGACGAGGTCGCGGCCCACGGCATCCAGTTCCCCGCGCTGGATCCGATGCTGGCCATCGCGACGCTCGCGCGGGCGACGGAGCGCCTGGGCTTCGTCGTCACCTCGCCCACGACCGTCGAGAAGCCCTACGGCACCGCCCGCCGCTTCGCGACGCTCGACCGCTTCACCGGTGGTCGCATCGGCTGGAATGTCGTGACCGGCAGCTCGCAAGCGACGACCGATCAGCTGTTCGGGGTGACCGAGACGCTCGATCACGATCAGCGCTACGACGCCGCCGACGAGTACCTCGACACCTGCCTGCGCCTGTGGGAGCACAGCTGGGACGACGACGCCGAGCTGCGCGATCGCAATCGGGGCGTCTACGCCGATCCGGCGAAGCTGCACCGCGTGGAGGTCGAGGGCACGTATCAGCGCGCCGCCGGGATCTTCGCGGTGCCGCCGACCCCGCAGCGCACGCCCGTGCTCTTCCAGGCCGGCACCTCGGATCGCGGCCGCGCCTACGCCGCCCGCAACACCGAGGCCGTGTTCATCCAGGGCCAGTCGATCGCCGCCGCCAAGGCGCACGTCGACGACATCCGCGCACAGGCGGTGGCCCACGGGCGCGACCCGCACGACATCAAGGTGATCTCGGGCATGACCGTGACCGTGGCCGCCACCGAAGCCGAGGCACGCATCCTCCGCGACGAGTACGAGAGCGTGCTGCAGCGCGCGGATGCGGCCGTCATGTTCGCCGGGATCACGGGGCTCGATCTCACCGGCATCGACCCCGACACCAAGGTCGTGGACCTGCGCACCGACCTCGGACAGACCCTCATCCAGCGCTACGCGCGACAGAACGCCGAGATGCGGGTGGGCGAGATCCTCGACCAGTTCCGCACGAAGGCGATCCGCGGGTTCCAGATCACCGGTTCCCCCGAACAGGTCGCCGACGAGATCGAGGCGATCGTCGACGGTTCGGGGCTCGACGGCCTCATGCTCGAGCCGACCTTCGGCGGGCCCGGAGCCTACCGCGCGTTCATCGAGCTCGTCGTGCCCGTGCTGGCCGCCCGGGGCCGGGTGAGCCCGCCCGTCGGCGCCACGTTGCGCGAGCACTTCGGCGGCGGCCCCCGCCTCGCCGCCACGCACCGTGCGCATCGCCTCGCGGCGCGCGAAGCCGCATCCCTTCCTTCCTGATCCCGCACGCCCCACGAAAGAGAGACCACATGAGAGCCGACGCCGTCGAGGCGGTGATCCGCGGGCTCAAGCGAGCCGGCGTCTCCGTCGCCACGTACCTGCCCGACTCGCTGCTGAAGGAGCTGTATCCGGCTCTGGATGCGGACCCCGACATCCGCACCATCCCCGTCACGAACGAGGGCGAAGGCGCTGCCATCGCCGGCGGCGTCTTCCTCTCGGGCAAGCGCGCCGTGCTCGTCATGGAGAACTCCGGGCTGCGCGCCGCGACCGAGCACCTCGCCCGCATGGGACTCGGCGCCGGCATCCCTGTGGTCATGATCATGAGCTACCGCGGAGAGATGGGCGAGAACAACTGGTGGGCCATCCCGCACGGCATCACCATGGAGCCTCTGCTGCAGGCCCTGCGCACCCCATACACGATCGTGCGAGACGTCGACCAGCTCGAGACGGCGATCGTCCGCGCCTACGACACCGCCTACGCGTCGTACTACCACGCCGCCATCGTCCTCGGAGGGGATCTGGTCCGATGAGCTACTCCCGATTCGAAGCCATGAAGCTGCTCGCCGCACGTCTTTCGGACGAGCTCGTCATCCTTTCCCTCGGCGGCGCCGTCGACGAGTGGTACAACGCCGCGCCGCACATGCGCGAGGCGAGCCTGTTCCAGCAGCAGCTCGGATGCGTGACGCCGGAGGCGTTCGGCCTCGCCGTGGGCCTGCCGCATCGCCGCATCGTCTCGCTCGACACCGACGGCGGCCTGCTGTTCAACCTCGGGATCCTCGCGACCCTCGGCAACGAGCGCCCCGAGAACCTGTTCATCGTCGTGTGGGACAACGAGCAGTACCAGTCGATCGGGGGACCTGCGACCCACACGGCGAAGGGCCGCGTCGACCTCGCCGCGATCGCGCGCGGCGCCGGTGTCGAGAACGCGTTCACCGCCGAGACGCTCGAGGAGTTCGACGCGCACTGCGCGGCGGGGCTCGCCGCATCCGAGCCGTACATCGTCGTCGCCAAGACCGACGGCATCCTCGAGCCCGGCATCAAGCGCAAGCACTCCGACGGGCGCGAGGACAAGTACATCTTCGTGCGCCACGTCGAGGCCACGGAGGGCATCAGCATCATGGGTCCGAGCGAGCACAACTGATGCCCCTCGTGCGCACTCCCGCCGCCGGCTACGACGAGATCGTCGTCGGCGGCGGAGCGGCCGGATGCGTGCTGGCGGCGCGCCTGTCCGAGGATCCCGCGGTGCGGGTGCTCCTCATCGAAGCAGGCGGCGACCACCGCGGCGTGCGCGAGATCCTCGACGCCGCCCACTGGGACGCCCTCATCGGCGGCGAGTACGACCACGGCTATCGTTCGACGCCCACCCCGCACGTGCTGGGTCGGTCGCTCGCGATGCCGCGCGGCAAGGTGCTCGGGGGTTCGTCCTCGACGAACGCAATGCTCTGGTACCGCGGCAACCGGGCGGACTACGACGCGTGGGCGGATGCGGGCGCCACCGGATGGGGCTACGACGACCTGCTGCCCTACTTCCGACGTTCGGAGACTCGCGCGGGCGGCGACCCCGCCTACCGCGGACTCTCCGGCCCCATGCGGGTTGGACCGCTCGCGCACGTGCACCCGATCGCGCACGCGCTCATCGCCGCCTCCGCCGAACGCGGCTTCCCGGTGATCGACGATGCGAACGCGGCCTCCAACGAGGGCGCGACATACCCGGACTACAACGCGATCGAAACCGACGACGGCGCTTTCGAGCGCTGGAGCACGGCGCGCGCGTACCTCGAGCCCGCGCTCAGCCGGCCGAACCTCGACGTGCTGGTCGACAGCCGCGTCCACGCGCTGCTCCTGGCCGGCGAGCGCGTCACAGGGGTGCGGCACACGGTGGGCGGGGTGGCCGTCGAGACCGCCGCCACGCGGATCGTGCTCGCGGCCGGGGCGCTCGACACCCCGCGGCTGCTGCAGCTGTCGGGGATCGGGGACGCCGCGCGGCTCGCCGCATCCGGCATCCGCGCGACGCATCATCTGCCCGGAGTCGGCGAGAACTTCCAGGACCACCCGCTGATCCTGGGCATGAACTTCCGCGCCCGGCACGACCTCGGCCCCGTGATCGGCAACGGGGGCGGCGCGATGCTCAACTGGCGCAGCTCCTTCGCCGACGCGGGGCCCGACCTGCACACCGTCATCGCGCACGGCTCGCGCGGCGACGAGGCGCTGCACGCGCGGCACGACCTGTCCGGGAATGGCGTGTTCGCCCTGGTCCCCGGCCTGTACCGGTCTCGGAGTGTGGGCTGGGTGCGGGTGCGCTCCGCGGATCCGGAGGCGGTCGCCGACATCCATCCGAACTACCTGGCCGACCCGACGGACCTCGCCGCGATGGTCGAGGCGGTCGACGCCGTGCAGGATCTCGTCGCCGCATCCGCCTACGCCGACCTCGCCCAGGGCCCGATCACGCCGGCCGCCGGGCTCGCGCACGCGGACAGGGTGCGATTCGTGCGGGAGAACATCGGCACCTTCTTCCACTGCTCCGGCACCGCGCGCATCGGCACCGACGAGCTGGCGGTCGTCGACCCGGCGCTGCGGGTGAGGGGCCTCGAGGGGCTGTGGGTGGCGGATGCGTCGGTCATGCCCTCGATCCCCACGTGCAACACGCAGGCCCCCACCGTCGCGATCGCCGAGCGCGGCGCCGAACTCGTCGCCGCGGCCCGCTGACCCGCGCACAGCAACACGCGTCCTTCGAACTCAGGCCAACAGTGCTCGAGGGACCCGAAACGCGGCCGGTCGCTCGCCGAGGCGACGAATCGAGTCCCTCCGACACGAGGGACCACCGTTCGAGGGACCCGAAACGCGCACCATCCGGCCCTCGCACAACAACACGCGTCCCCCGAACACAAGCCACCCCCGTTGAAGGGACCCGAAACGCTGGCCGCACGGCCCCGGCGCAGCAACGCGCGTCCCTTGAGCACCGGATGCGGAGACCGCGCGGATGCGGCGAGCGCGCGTGAGCGATGCCGCACCGACCCGGCGTGCTCGTCCCGCCTTCGCTCCTGTGCGTGCCCTACGGTCTGAGCCAGAGCACCCACCGTGGGCGACTCGGAGGGGGAACGATCATGGACAACAGCGCGCGCCCGGCGACAGTCACCGCATCCTTCTGGCTGTGGATAGCGACCGTCGTGCTGTCGGCGATCTCGATCCTCACCTCGCTCGCGGACGGGCGCTACGCCTTCGCCGACGCCCGGCGGCAACGCGCAGGTCGCTGCCGCGGTGGGCCCCGCCGCGGCGATCATCGGCCTGGCCGTCGGTGCGGCGCTGCGCATCCTGTTCGCCGTCTACATGCTCCGCGGACGCAACTGGGCACGCATCGTGCTGCTCATCCTGGCGATCATCGCGGTGCTGGCGGGGCTTCCGGCCTTCGCCACGGGCAACGTCGTGGACATCCTCATCGTGGTCGTCGCGCTCGCGGCAGCCGTGCTGATGTACCTTCCGGCGTCGAACCCGTACTTCCGTCGCCGTTCCGCGGCCGCCTGACCCGCGTCCAGCCCCGTTCAAGGGACCCGAAACGCGCCCCCGCCGGCCCCGGCGCAACAACACGCGTCCCTCGAACACAAGCTGCCCCTGTTCGAGGGACCCGAAACGCGGCCCAACCAAGGAAAAGGCCGCGAAACGCGTCCCTCGAATAGAAAGGGCGAACCGGGTCAGGGCTCGAGGAGGGCGTCGAGGGCGATGAAGGCGCCCTCGAACTCGCCGCGCAGGCGCGCCTTCGTGGCCGCATCCGCGAACGAGATGTCGATGCCCGCGAGGGCGATCCGCTTCGCCGTGGCCGCATCCACGCCCAGCGCCATGAGCCCCTCGCGGTACTCCTTGCCGATGTCGGTGCGGAAGAACATCGCGTCATCGGTCGACACGCTGACCGTGAGTCCCGCGTCGATCATCGCGCGCAGGCGGTGTCCCTCGTCCAGCGTCCATCCCGAGCAGATCGTCGTCGACACGGGGGTCGTCGCGAACCCGATGCCGCGCTCCAGGGCCAGCGCCACGACTGCCGGATCGTCGACGATGCGGTAACCGTGGTCCAGGCGGTCGCAGCCCAGCACCTCGATCGCCTCGCGCACCGCATCCGGTGTCGCCGTCGGGGTCTCCCCGACGTGCGCCGTCAGCTTCAGCCCGGCGGATGCGGCGAGCCGGTACGCCGCGGCGAAGCGGGTGGGGTCCTCGGTGTTCTCCGGCGTCAGATCGTCCTGCCCGATGCCCACGACCTCGGGGATGCCGTGTTCGATCACCTCGCGCACCATCGCGACCGCGGACTCGGGGCTGTCGCGCCGGTTGATCGCGGCGACGATGCGGAATCCGACGCCGAAGTCGGCCTCCGCGCGGCGCAGGCCCGCGATGATCGGGTCCATGACGTCCCGGTAACCGATACCGCGGACCGCGAAGTACTGCGGGTTCACGTAGTACTCGCGGTAGCGGAGGTTGCCCTCGGCCACCGCGGCGCGCACGCCCTCCCAGGCGACCCGCTCGAAGTCCGCCGGCTCGCGCAGCACATCGTGGGCGGCGCGGAAGGCGACGAGGAACTCCGGCAGGTCCGCGAAGTCGAACAACGTCTCGGGATCGTCGCCCCAGAGCTCCACGCCGTAGCGCGCGGCCAACTCGATGAAGGTCGTCGCCGTCATCGTCGAGGCGAAGTGGCAGTGCAGCTCCGTCTTCGGCAGCAGCTGCAGGTAGTCGGCGTACGAGATCACGGCGTTCCTCCCGGGGTGCGGGGCCTGAGCACACCCGCGCTCTTGACGACGAGAAGCCGGTACGGCTCCCCGTCCAACGACCACCAGCGGTGCACCACGCCTCCGGGGAAGTGCACCGAGTCGCCGGCCGTCAGATCGTGCGCCTCGCCGTCGAGTTCGATCCGGATGCCGCCGGCCACCACGTAGAGGAACTCCTCCTCCTCGTGGCTGAAGCTCTCACCCGGCACGAGGGCGTCCGCGGCCACCTCCATCGGATGGAAGGCCCGCGCGTCGTGGGCAAGCATCCGCGCGGTGCCGGAGGCGAACCCCTCGGGCACGGCGCCGGAGCCGGCGCGCTGGATCTCGATCGCGGATGCGGCCTCGCGCGGCTCGTCGGAGGCGGCGATCAGCTCGATCGGGCTCGTCTCCAGGGCCACCGCGATCCGTCGCAGCGACGCCAGGCTCGGCTGGGCCAGTCCGCGCTCCAGTTGACTCAGGAACGGATGCGAGAGCTCTGTGGCCGCGGCCAGGCGCACGAGCGTCAGCCCGCGCGCCTGCCGAAGCTCACGGATGCGGGCGCCGAGACGCTGGCCGGCCGCATCCTCGTCCGCGGCGATGGTGGCGACAGGGTCGGTCATGGTCCGAGATTATGCGGCGGGCATCGCGACGCCGTGGCGCGCCGCGTAGTCCGCGACGGCCGCAAGGTACTCGTCGCGGCGGGCCGGCGTCAGCCAGGACGCCTCGAACGAGTTGATGGCGAACTGCACCAGGTCGGTCTCGGTCAGCTTCGCGTGCTCGGCGAGGGCGACGTAGGTGTCGCCGACGTAGGCGCCGAAGTAGGCGGGGTCGTCGGAGTTCAGCGTGACCTTGGCACCCTGGCGGAGCAGTCCCACGATCTCGTCCGCCTTCATCTGCTCGGTCACGAAGGAGTTCGACACCGGGCACGTCGTGAACCCGAGCCCGCGCTCGATGGCGAGGGCGACGAGAGCCGGGTCCTCGACGATGTTGGTGCCGTGGTCGATGCGGTCGACCTGGATCTCATCGAGCACCGTGCGGATGTTGTCGATCGAGCCGGGCTGGTCGATGTCGCAGTGCATCGTGAGAAGGAAGCCCTCGGCGCGGGCCCGGGCGAAGACCTCGGCGAACTTCTCCGGCGGGTTTCCGCGCTCGTCGGAGTCCAGCCCGATCCCGAGGATCCACTGCTTGTAGGGCAGCGCCTCCATGAGGGTCGCGAAGGCGAACTCGGCGGAGTAGTCGCGCAGGAAGCACATGATGAGCTCGGCCGAGATGCCGAGTTCGCGCTCCGCGCGCACCACCGCGCGGCGGTACCCGCCGATCACGTCGGCGAACGGCACCCCGCGGCCGGTGTGGGCCTGCGGGTCGAAGAACATCTCCACGTGCACGACGCCCTGTGCCGCCGCCTTCTGGAGGTAGGCCCAGGCGAGGTCGTGGAAGTCATCGGCCGTGACCAGCACCCGCATCGCCGGGTAGTACACCGCGAGGAAGCTCGTGAGGTCGGTGAAGTCGTAGGTGGCCTTCACCTCGTCGACGGTCTTCTCGGCGAGCTCGATGCCGTTGCGCTCGGCGAGCGCGAACTTGAGGTCGGGCTCGAGGGTGCCCTCGAGGTGCAGGTGGAGCTCTGCCTTGGGCAGGCCGTGCGCGAACGCGGTGAGATCGGTCATACCGAAGATCTTCCTGGAGTCGGCGGATGCGGCGCGAGTCGCCGCGAGGATCAGATTCCGGTCTGGGCGCGCATGCCCATGCGGGCGAGCACCACGTTCTCGACGATCTGGATCACGTTGTACAGCACGAGCGAGACGATCGTGACGAGCACCACGGATGTCCAGAGGGCGCTGAACTGCGCCTGCGGGATGTAGCCGGCGATCGACCCGCCGATCCCGCCGCCGACGGCGAGCCACTCGGCGAGCAGCGCGCCGGTGATCGCGCCGGGCACCGAGATGCGCACCGCGGCGAAGAACGCCGGGAGCGAGGACGGCATGGCGATCTTGCGCAGCTTGGCCCACGACCCGCCGCCGTAGACCTCGACGAGATCGTTCATCTGCGCGGAGGCGGACTTGAGGCCGAAGGAGATGTTCACGAGGGCGGGGAAGAGCACGACGATCCCGCCGATGACGGCGACGGTGGCGATGTCGCGGCCGAAGATCATGATGATCACCGGCGCCATGGCGATCAGGGGCACCGAGCGCAGGAGCATCGCGACCGGCATGAGCGCGTGTTCGATCCCCTTGCTCAACTGGAAGATGCTGGCACCGAGGATCGCGACGACCAGTCCCGACACGAAGCCGATCAGCGAGTGCCCCAGTGTGACGGCCAGGTTCCCGAACATGAGCTCGCGGTTGGCCTCGGCCGCCGGCAGCGTGAAGAGGTAGTTCCAGACGTCGACGGGGCCCTTGGCGATCATGGGCGAGACCTTGAGGATGGCCAGGACGCCGACCCACAGGGCGAGCACGCCCACCAGGGTGCCGATGAAGGTCACCATGCCCCAGCCGAAGGCCTTCAGGGCGCCGGACGCGACCTGTTTGCGCACCGTCACCTCGAGATCGGGCTTCTGCGCGGGCGGCTGCGGGCCGGCGGGGGCGGTCATAGCTTCGGCGGACTGCCGCGTGCCGGTGGCTGCGATGGCTGCTTCGGTCACTTCTGGGCTCCCTTCGACCAGGGCGCGATGAGGCGGGCGACGAGTCCGACGAGGGCGAAGCCCGCGAGTGCCACGGCGCCGGAGGCGAGGGCGAGCGCCCAGACGAGGGGCGCGTCGGAGTTCTGCTGCGCGAGGATCATCGCAAGCCCGACCCCCGCCTCGATCTTGCCGAAGAACTCACCGAGCACGGCGCCGAGGAAAGCGGCGGGGACGGCGATCTGCAGCGCGTTGAGGATGGCGGGGAGTGCAGCGATGAGGCGCACCTTGCGCAGCTGCGTCAGCTTGCTGCCGCCGTAGACGGTGATGAGGTCCAGGCTTGACCGGTCGGCCGACTTGAGTCCGAGGAGCGCTCCGACGACGGTCGTGAAGAAGACCGACAGGGCCGCCAGGAAGACCGCCGTACCGCTGGGCTCCCCTGCTTTCGGCACGGGGAACAGCACGACCGCGAGCATGCCGATCGCGACGATCGGGACGCAGTAGGTCAGGATCGCGAACTGCATTGCCACGCCCTCGAACCGCGGAACGAGCAGGACGATGAACGCGAGGGCGAGAGCGAGACCGTTCCCCCAGAGGTATCCGATACCTGCCTCGACCAGGGTCACCGAGAAGTTGCGGGCGAAGTAGTCCCAGCCGGTCGTGATGTACGCCCCGATGACGTCGGGCGGGCTCGGGATGATCTGCCGGCCCGAGGGGTTGAGGAAGATCGTCGAGATCAGCCACCAGAAGGCGATGAGGGCGATCCCGCCCATGATTCCGATGACCCACGCGGGGAGGCGGACGTCCTCCCACTGGACCGCCTTGCCCTTGGGCGATGCGTCAGTGGTCGTCATCAGCCGCGGCCCCTCCCGCTCCGAACAGAAGCTCAGAGGCCTGATCGACGTAGGAGTGGAACTCCGGGCTGCGCATCATCTCGGGCAGGCGCGGCCGGGGAAGATCGATCGTCATGACCTCTTTGATGCGCCCGGGGCGCGGGCTCATCACGGCGACCTGGTCCGAGAGGAAGATCGCCTCCGAGATGCCGTGCGTCACCAGCAGCGTGGTCGCCGGCTTCTCCGTCCAGATCCGCAGCAGTTCCAGGTTGAGCTTCTGGCGGGTCATGTCGTCGAGGGCGCCGAAGGGCTCGTCGAACAGCAGTACCTCGGGGCGCATGATGAGCGAGCGCGCGATCGACACGCGCTGCCGCATCCCGCCCGACAGCTGCGCCGGCTTGGCCTTCTCGAAGCCGCGGAGCCCGACCAGGGCGATCATCTCGTCGATGTACGCCTTGTCGGGGCTCTTGCCCGCGATCTCGAACGGCAGCCGGATGTTGGCGTAGACGCTGCGCCACGGAAGCAGCGCCGAGTCCTGGAAAGCGATCCCGAGCTTGTTCTCGCGACGCATCTCCTTGGGGCTCTTGCCGTCGACGCGAGTGGTGCCGCTCGTGGGCTGCTCGAGGCCCGCGAGGATGCGGAGGATGGTCGACTTCCCGCATCCGGACGGACCCAGCAGCGACAGGAACGTGCCCTGGTCGGTGTGGAGGTTCGTGTCCTGAAGGGCGACGACCGACTTGCGGCCGGTGGTGAAAACCTTGTTCAGGCCGGTGATCTGGAGGCCGGTGCCGAGCGCGGCATCGGTCGCGCCGGTCTCGACGACAGTCTGGGTCACGTCGATGGCTGCTTTCGCTCGGGGTCGGTGGGTCACCGACGGGGGAGGGGGAGTACGAGGGCGCCCGCGCACGGGCGCCCTCGCGGTGTCAACCTGCGTACTTGACCAGGTCGGGGTTCTCGCTGTAGAGCTCCTCGAGCAGCGAGGTGTCGAACAGCTGGTCGGCGGTCACGTCGATGCCGGCCTCCGACAGGCTCTTGATCGTGGCGTCCTTGAGGTCGTCGGAGATCGTGAACAGGCCGTTCTCGACGGTCTCGTCGGAGACGACGAGGTCACTCAGCTGGGCGGCGGCACCGGCCTCGGAGTTCTTCGGGTCGAGGTTGAGGTCCTTGCCGTAGTCCTCGTATGCGAGACGCGCGCACTCGGCGGGGTCGGCGATCGCGTCGGTCCATCCCTGGATCTCGGCCTTCAGGAACGCCTTGACCTTCTCCGGGTTGTTCTTGATCATGTCGTCGGTCGCGACGAAGGTCTCCGCCGGGAAAGCGAGGTTGTTGTCGGCGAAGGGCAGGTTGACCGTCTCGTAGCCCTCGTTCGCGACGATGATCGCCTCGTTGGTCAGGTAGGAGACGAAGCCGTCCACCTCGCCGTTCGTGAGGGGCGCCGGGTCGTACTGCACCGGGACGACCGTGACGTCGGACGTGGTCAGCCCGTTGGCGGCGAGGAACGCGTTGAACAGCGAGGTGTTCGGGTCCTGCACGCCGATCTTCTTGCCCTTGAGGTCGGCGACCGTGGCGATGTTGCCGCCGTCCTTCAGTGAGAGGATCGTGAACGGGTTCTTCTGGTAGGTCGTGCCGATGATCTTCAGCGGCGCGCCCTCGCTCGCGACGACGGAGCCGATCGCGACGGCGTCGCTGAGACCGAAGTCGGCGGATCCGGCGATCAGCTCGGTGGCGCTCGTGGAGGGGCCGGGCACGAGCGTGGCGCTGCTGAAGCCCGCGTCGGTGAAGTAGCCCTTGGAGTCGGCGAAGAACTCGCCGCAGAACTCTTCGTTCTTGATCCAGCTGAGCTGGATCGTGGTGTCGCCCAGGCCCGCGGCGTCACCGCCGGATGACGAAGAGGATGCGGGGTCGCTGGATCCGGCACACGCGCTGAGCGCGAGAGCGGACAGAGCGACGGCGGCGATGGACACGGCGACGCGCGTGCGGCGTGCGGTGAAGCGGGACATAAGCTGTCTCCCGGTTTGTCGGGTGGTGCACTTCGGGTGGTTGGGATGCCGGCGCCTCCCGTGCTCGGGTTCATCCCGGCGGCAGCGGTCTGCGTGACGAGTCCGACGCTAAGCGATGTAGATTTCACGAACACTGGCGGTCGTGTTTCCGCACCGTTACACCTGACCTATCCACAGGTCGGCGTCAAGAGGCTCATGCGGGCACGCGCGGACCGATAGCCTGGCGGCCGTTCACCACAGCGAACACGTCCCCTTCAGCCTCCTCTGGCGGCACCGCCGTCCGAGCGCGCCCGAAAGCGAGTGCCATGCGTACCTCCCGCCTCCTTACCGCCACCGCCGTCATGGGGGCCGCCTTGTTCCTCGGCGGCTGTTTCCAGATCAGCGACCTCGGGGGCGGCCCCGAGGCGGTGCGCGACGCCGACACGGGCGAGATCACCGACGCCGGCAAGGCCGACGTCTTCACCCTCTCCGTGGGCGACTGCATGAACAACACCTCCAGCGAAGAGGTCACCGACGTCCCGGTCGTGCCCTGCAGCGACCCGCACGACACCGAGGTCTACTACGAGTTCTCGCTGCCGGACGGCGAGTACCCCGGCAAGGACGAGGTGTACTCCGCTGCGGAGGAGGGCTGCTACAACGAGTTCGCGAACTTCGTCGGCATCGCCTACGAAGAGTCCACGCTGGAGTTCTCGTACTTCGCACCCACCCAGCAGAGCTGGGACCAGGGCAACGATCGTCTGGTCTCCTGCCTCGTCGTCGACACGGCAGAGCAGGTCACCGGCACGCTCGCGGGCGCCGCGCGCTGATCGATCGCACACGAAGGGGGCCGGGTCATCCCGGCCCCCTTCGTCGTTCGCGATCTCAGGCGGGGTGGCGGCCGAGGCGCTCGGCGACGCGCGGCAGGTCCTCGTGCACGCGGATGGTCGCCTCCGGCGCGAGCGGGTTCGTCGAGACGCCGTCCTCGCTCACGAGGCGGCCTCCCACGTAGACCCGCTTGAGGTTGCGGGGCGTCATCGACAGCACGTAGCTGCGCACGGGATGCCAGAGCGGACCGACGTCGGGCTTGCGGGGGTCGACCACGACGAAGTCGGCGAACTTGCCGACCTCGAGGCTGCCCACGCGGTCGTCGACGCCCAGGATCGCAGCTCCCCCCAGGGTGTGCAGGCGCAGGACCCGCTCCGGCATCATCGACAGCGGATCCTTCGTGCGCGCGCGCTGCATGAAGATGCCCGCCCGCATGTTCTGCCAGGGATCCGAGACGTCGGTGCAGGCCTGGTCGTCGAGGCCCATCCCGACCTTCATCCCCAGCGCCAGCATCTCGGGCACGAGAGCGACCCCGGAGGCGAGGCGTCCGTTGGATGCGGGCTGCCACGACATCGAAGCGCCGCCGGCCGCAGTCTGCTCGATGATCTCGGGGGTGGTCTGGATGAAGTGACCGAACATCATGCCGGGGCCGAGGGCTCCCGCATCCCGGTACATCGCGAACTTCGACTGCTGCAGCGGCACGGCTTCGGGGGATTCGAGGAAGTGTGCCTGGTTGGTCACCCCGAACCGGCGCATCGCCTCGACCTCGACCTCGGCCGCATCCGGCCGCGGCGACCACTGCACCTGGCCCATGATCGACGCGCCCAGCGCGAACGCCGGGTCCATCGCGCGGGAGTGCGCGACCTCGGCGGCGAACCGGTCGAAGATCTCCTCGTCGCTGCCGACGGTCGCGTCCATGCCGATCGCGTCGACGAAGCGGATGCCGGCGTCGAGGCAGCCGTCGGCCTGACGCGTGTGGTATTCGAGGCCGCGCATCGCGGCGTTGCCGACGCGCTTGCCGTCGACCATCGACTCCCACGCCTGCAGCGGATCGGTGAAGTTGTAGGCCGTGGTGACGCCGTTGCCGAGGAAGTCGAGTGCGCCGTGCAGGGTCGACCAGTAGATGTCCTCCGGTGTCGCCGCGGAGGTCATGCCGAGCATCGAGTCGCACCATCCGTAGAGCGTCTCGCCCACGCCGAGACCCCGCAGCCCGCTCGTGAACAGGTGCGAGTGGCTAGACACGAACCCGGGGGCGACGAACGCGCCATCGACGTCGAGGACCTCGTCGGCGGTGACCGTGGGAACACCCGACCCGAGGGCCGCGATCCGTCCGTCCTCGACGAGCATCCACCCGTCTTCGATGTAGCCGGCGTCCTCGGTGCCGGCGGGCACGGTGATGAGGCGCGCGTGCGTGATCAGCAGGCTCATGGGGCTCCTGTTCGGTTCGGGGCGGACGACACGGATGTTGGTGACGCTAACACTGCGATGTTTCGCGCGCGTGGCGCCGGCGTCCCGTCCAAGGCGCACTTCCGGTGCCCGAGTTGCGTCGCATCTGCGCACATGCGCCACTTCTGCGCAGATGCGACTGTCAATCACTGTGGCGGATGCGGAAAAGTGCCGCCCTCGACCACGCGGCGGCCGGTGAGGCCTGCGCCGCACACGACGCCGCCCCGCATCCGGGGCAGGATGCGGGGGGCGGCGTGATGGGTGACTCAGCCGGCGTACGCGATGAGGTCAGGGTTCTCCTGGTAGACCTCGTCGAGCAGGCTCATGTCGAACAGGTCGGACGCCTCCAGCGTGATGCCGGCGCCCGCGAGGCTGGCGATCGTCTGCTTCTGCAGCGCGTCGGACACCGTGAACAGTCCGTTCTCGGCCGTCTCGTCCGTGGTGATCAGCGCGTTGGTCGCCAGCAGGCCGGCGATCGTCTTGGCGGGGTCGAGGTTCAGGTCCTTGCCGTAGACGTCCTTCGCGAGGCGCGCGCCCTCGTCGGGGTCGGCGAGGGCATCGGTCCACCCGCGGATCTCGGCCACGAGGAACGCCTTCAGCATGTCGCGCCGGTTCTTCAGGGTGTCGTCGGTGACCGAGAACGTCTCGGCGACGAACGGCAGGCCGTTCTCGGCGAGCGGCAGGTTGGCCGTCTTGAACCCGGCCATCTCGACGGTGATCGCCTCGTTGGTGAGGTAGGCCGTGAAGCCGTCGACCTCGCCGTTGGTCAGCGGCGCCGGGTCGTACTGCACGGGGACGATGTCGACCTGGGAGGGGTCGATGTCGTTCGCGGCGAGCAGCGCCGAGAAGAGCGCGCGGTTGGAGTCCTGCACGCCGATGCGCTTGCCGATCATGTCCGCGGGCTTCAGGATGTTGCCCCCATCGGCCAGCGACAGGATGGTGAACGGGTTCTTCTGGAGCGTCGCGCCGATGATCTTGATGGGCGCACCCTCGGTGGCCACCGCCGTGCCGGCCGACACGGCGTCGTTGATCGCGATGTCGGTCGTGCCGCTGAGCAGTTCCGCGACGCCGGTCGAGGGCCCGGGGATCAGCTGGACCTTTCCGAGACCCGCCTCCTGGTAGTAGCCCTTGGAGTCGGCGAAGTACTCGCCGGCGAACTCCTCGTTGAGGATCCAGCTGAGCTGAAGGGTGACATCGCCGAGACCGGCTGAGTCGGACGATCCGGATGCGGCGGGCTCCCCCGAGCCGCCGGCGCAGGCGGTGAGGGCGGCGGCCGAGACGACGAGGCCGGCGAGGGCGATTCCCAGGCGGGATCTGTGGCTGCGTGACATGGGTGCTCCTGGTGGTGGATGGTGTGGGTCAGGGGGTCTTCATGAGCGGCGCGGCGAGGTCGGCGACCATGCGGTCGGCGCGCTGGCGCAGGTCGCGTTTGCTGTCCGCGTCGAGCCAGCTCGCCTCGATCGCGTTGGCGGTGAAGGATGCGAGGGTGTCGAGGCCGTACCCGAGCGCGTGAGCGAGGGCGCGGTAGTCGTGGGTGGGATCGGTACCGAACATCGGCGGGTCGTCGGAGTCGATCGTCACGAGCAGTCCTGCATCCACCATCTGCTTGATGCGCAGGTGACTACCGTCGCCGCTGCCGGAGTAGCGGCCGATGTCGCTCGAGACCGGCGTGCACGTGAAGGGGATGCGCTCCTCGACGCAGCGGCGCGTGATGTCGGGGTCGTCGACGACGTGGTAGCCGTGATCGACGCGGCTACACCCGAGCAGGTCGAGGATGGTCTCGATGTTGTGCGGGGGCCCCGATTCGGAGTGCGCGGTGCGCTGCAGACCGGCCTCGCCGGCGAGGCGGAAGGCCTTCCAGAACTTCTCCGGCGGCCCGATCATCTCTGAGTAGTCGAGCCCGATGCCGATGACCTCGTCGTAGAGGTTCGCGATCATCGTCTCGACCAGCTCGGTGGCGGCACCCGGGGTGTCGTTGCGGTTGAGGCCGACGATGAGGTTGCTGCGGATGCCGGTGTCGGTCTCGGCGTCGCGCATTCCGGCGCGGACGCCGTCGATGATCGTGCGGTAGGCGACGCCGGGGTGGCCGGGAGGGCTGAGGAAGATCTCGCGGTAGAGCACGTTGTGCGCCGCGCCCCCTGCCGTCAGCGACTCGTAGGTGACGCGATGGAAGTCGTCGACGTCGCGGATGACGGAGCCCGCCACATCCAGCACGCGCAGGAATTCGTCGAGGTCCTCGTAGCTGGCGTGGTCGAACAGGTTCTCGGCGGTGCGTCCGCCGTCGAGCAGGACGCCGTGCTTGGCCGCCAGCTCGACGAGCGTCGTCGCCTGCACCGAGCCGATGAGGTGGCAGTGCAGGCTGACCTTCGGCAGGCCACGCACGATCCGCTCGATCTCGGCCGCTGTGCTCATGGGCTCCCCGTGCTTCTAAACTGAGGGAGACGCCCTCGGCGATAACTGACAGCATTCATATTCGGTGGATGCGATGACGAGAGCATTCGGCGAACGTTTCCGGAGCGTAAATTGAGCGACCCCTCCCTCGATGCCGATCTCGGTTCGGTCGTCGGTGCCGAGATCCGGCGACTGCGGGATGCGGCCGGGCTTTCGACCCGCGAGCTCGCGGCCGCAGCGGGGATGAGCCAGCCGTTTCTGAGCCAGATCGAGCGCGGTGCGAGCGCCCCGTCGATGGCGTCGGTCTACCGCCTCGCCCGCGCGCTCGGGGTGCGCCCCGGCGATCTTCTGCCGGCGGTGGGCGCCGACGAGGTCGATGTCGTCCGCGCCGACGAGGGCCGCCGCATCCCCGTCGCGGAGCGAGATGACGCAGCCCTCGGGCGCGCGCTGCTGCTGCGCGAGAGCTCGGCGCTCGAGGTCGTCGAGTACACCTTCGGCCCCGACGAGTACATCGCCGAGTGGTTCGAGTCGCCCGGCGAGAGCGGCCTGTACCTGGTCTCAGGGCGCCTCGAGGTGGACGTGCTCGGCGCCGGCACCTACGCACTCGCGCCAGGCGACTTCATCCGATTCCCCGCGGGCGCCCGCGACCGGTGGCGTCTCGTCGGCGAGGAGCGGGTCGTCGCCCTCTTCGTCACGAGCGTCCCGCGCCCCCGCTGATCCCCCGCCGCGCTGCCCGGTGAGATGCCCGGCGCGGTTTCCGGCGCGGTTTCGTGCGCGGTTTCGTGCCGAACTGCGTCGCATGTGCACAGGGGCCACACAAATGCGCAGAAGCGCCTGTCGAGAACTGTCGCGGATGCGGAGAAGTGTCGCGCAAGCGGGCGGCGCCGCCACCGGAAGTCGAGCGCATTCCGGAGTTCGCGGATGCGGAGAAGCATCGCGGATTCCGGGCACATGCCATCCGCATCCGCATCCGCGTCTGATCATCGTTATCACCTACATAAACCAATTGCCATGTGTTTATGTGTTGTGGTGTGCTGTCCGTGTGGAGCAGGACGCAGGACTCGAGGCCGCCGCGGCACTCTTCAAGGTGCTGGGTTCGGCGTCGCGCCTGCGCCTGGTCCGACTCTTGGCTACTGAACCCGCGGGAGTCACACACCTGGTGGCGAGCACCGGCATGTCACAGCCGCTGGTTTCCCAGCACCTCAGGACGCTTCGCTCCGCGGGTATCGTCACCGTCGCCCGCGCGGGGCGAGAGGCGCTCTACAGCATCAGCGATGACCACATCGCCCACGTCGTCGACGACGCACTCACCCATGTCCTCGAAGAGGACCCAACCCACCGAGGAGAAGAACGATGAGCACCACCGACGTTCACGCCGAGCACGGCGTCGACGAGCACGAGCACGGAGCCGACTGCGGTCACGAGGCCGTGGACCACGGCGACCACGTGGACTACGTGCACGGCACGCACCACCACGCCCTGCACGGCGACCACTACGACGAGCACGAGAGCGTGGCAGAGCACTCGAGCGCCGAGCACGCCCACGGCGACGGATGCGGGCACGAGACCGTCAGCCATGACGACCACGTCGACTACGTGCACGACGGCCACAAGCACGCCCCCCACGGCGACCACTACGAC
Organism: Microbacterium sp. Clip185; assembly: GCF_028743715.1. Taxonomy (NCBI): domain Bacteria; kingdom Bacillati; phylum Actinomycetota; class Actinomycetes; order Micrococcales; family Microbacteriaceae; genus Microbacterium; species Microbacterium sp. Clip185. The sequence goes on from NZ_CP117996.1 coordinate 3,166,969, forward strand.
GAGCACTGACGCATACCGATGGGGGCGGGAATCCTCCGCTCTCACCGGTGGCGTCGTCCCCTACCCCGGGCTCTCACCCTCTGACGAACTGCGACGCATGTGCGCGAGCGCCACAAGAATGCGCAGATGCGCCTGTTGAAACCTGTCGCAGATGCGAAGAAGTGTCGCGGATGCGGGCGGCATCGCCGCCGGAAGCCGAGCTGAACCTGGACCTGTCGCGGGTGCGGGCGCCCCACGCCACAGCTGCCACACCCCAGCCACACCCCGGCAGCCCGTGGGCACCCGGTGCCCTCGTCAGCGCGCGCGGACGTCGGCGGCGAGCGCCAGCACGGACTCCGCGAGGGCACGGATGCCGAGCGCCACATCCGGGGCGGAGACGGACTCTCCCGGATGGTGGCTGATGCCGTCGGGGTTTCGCAGGAAGAGCATCCCGACGTCGGTGATCGCACCGATCGACATCGCATCGTGACCGGCGCGGCTGAAGATCACGGCCGGGTCGGTACCACCGGGCGCGTCGGCGGCACCGATGCCCTCGCGCACGACGTCCTGCAGGAGCGGCGCGCACATGACGGCGGCGGCGCTGTGCACTTCGCGTGAGCTCCAGCGCAGCCCGCGGCGACCCATGATCGCGTCGAGCTCGCGGGAGAGTTCGTCCCAGACGTGGTCGCGGGTCTCGTCGAACTCGCCGCGCAGGTCGAGCGAGAAGCGCGCTTCTCCGGGCACGACGTTCACCGCCCCGGGGTACGCCTCGAGCTGACCGACGGTGCCGATGATGTGGTGCTCGTCGCGGCAGATGCGCTCGACCGCGAGCGCCGCCTCGCTCGCGCCGAGCAGGGCGTCGCGGCGCATGTCGTAGGGCGTGCCGCCGGCATGGCGGGCCTCGCCCTCGACGACGAGCTGGAAGCGGCGCGCGGAGGCGATCGAGGAGACGACCGCGAGCGGCTCACCGCGCCGGTCGAGCTCCGGCCCCTGCTCGATGTGCGCCTCGAGGTACCCGACCAGTTCGTCGGGTCGTCGTGCGGCCTCGCCGATGCGCGCAGGGTCGAGCCCGAACTCGAGGAACGCCTGCCGCAGGCTCGTGCCGTCGGCATCCGTCAGCGCCCACCAGTCCTCGTCCCACAGCCCCGCGACCGCCGAGGATCCGAGCAGGGCCTTGCCGAATCGCGTGCCTTCCTCATCCGAGAACGCGACGACCTCGAGCGCGAACGGGAGCGCGACGCCGAAGCGTCCGTCACCGACCGGCGTCCGCACGAGCCGGGCGATCTCGAGCCCCATCAGCACGCCGACGATTCCGTCGAACCGCCCCGCATCCAGCACGGTGTCCAGGTGGGAGCCGATGATCAGCGCGGGCGCGTCCGGGTCGAGCGTGTCGCCGACGATGCGGTCGAGCCGGCCGATCTGGTTGCCCGCCGCATCCTGCCGCGTGCGCATGCCGAGCTCGCGCATCCACTCCGCCGCGAGGCGGTTCACCCGTGCGTGCTCGGGCGAGAGGTAGACCCGCTCGATCCGGCCCGGCGTCGCGGTGACGCGCGCGAGCTCGTCGCACCGCGCCATCACGCGGCGCGCGGCGGCCGCGATCCGGTCGGGCGAGACCTCCAGCATCATGCGCGCCCCGCGAAGACGTCGGATGCGGCCTCCACGCCGCCGCCGGCGGGAACCGCCACGCCGTGGCGACGCAGCACTGCCTCCAGGGCCGCGAGGGTCGTCAGCACGGTGTCCTTGCGGGCGTTGTAGCCCATCGTGCCGATGCGCCACACCTTGCCGTGGAGGGGCCCGAACGACGTACCGATCTCGATGCCGAAGTCCTCCAGCATCGCGGTGCGTGCGGCATCGCCGGGGACGCCCTCGGGGATGTACACGGCCACGACGTTGCTCATCTTGTGCGCGACGTCTCCGAAGACGGCGAGGCCAAGAGCCTCGACCCCGGCGAGCATCGCACGGCCGGCCAGCTCGTGCCGGGCGATCACGGCGTCCCGGCCCTCGATGAGCAGGAGGCGCGCGCACTCGCGGGCGCCGTAGAGCATGCTCGTCGCCTCGGTGTGATGGTTCAGTCGGCGCGGACCCCAGTAGTCGAGGATCATGCCGAGGTCGAAGTAGTTGGAGCGCACGAAATCGGGCGCGTCCTCATCGCCCGCCTCACGGATGCCGGCCTCGATCCTTTTGCGGGAGCGGATGACGTCGACGGCGCGCTCGCTGAGGGTGATCGGGGCGGAACCGCTCGGGCCGCCCAGACACTTCTGCAGGCCGGCGGTCGCCGCATCCAGTTCCCAGGCGTCGGCCTCGAAGGCGTTGCCGCCCAGGGATGCGGTGGCGTCGGAGTAGAAGAGCACGCCGTGCGCGCGGCAGATCGCGCCGATCTCCTCCAGGGGCTGGAGCATCGTGGTCGAGGTGTCGCCCTGCACGAGGGCGAAAAGCGTCGGCTTGACGCGCACGACGGCCTCCTCGATCGCCGCGGGCGTGAAGACCTGACCCCACTCGGTCTCGATCGTGTGCACCTCGGCGAGCGCCCGCTCGGCGATCTCGGCGAGCAGGTGGCCGAAGCGCCCGAACACGGGTACGAGCACGCGATCGCCGGGGCGGATGAGGCTGACGATCGCGGCCTCGATCCCGGCGCGCGAGGTGCCGTCGACGAGCAGGGTGGCCTCGTTCTCGGTGGCCCACACCTGCCGGTACAGCTCCTGCGTCTCGCTCATCGTGTGGGTCATGAACGGGTCGTACTGGCCCACGAGCGGCGCCGACATGGCGCGCAGCACGGACGGGTAGGCGGAGATCGGGCCCGGTCCCATGAGCAGGCGGGCGGGCGGGTCGATCGGGAGGGTGTCGGTCATGAGTGCTTCCTGGGGGATCGCGGTCAGAGCGCGGCGAGGCGGCGGCCGAGACGGACGAGGGCGATGTCGGTGCCGCTGCGCGAGACGAGGCAGACGCCGACGGGTGCGGGGCCGAGCTGCGAGCGGACGGTCAGCAGCGGGATCGAGAGGGCGGGGGTGCCGGCGACGGCCGCGGGCGTCGTCATGCGCAGCGTCGCCTGGCGCACCGCATCCACCTTCGCCGGGTCGGATGTACGCATGGGCGCAGGGCCGGGCACCGTGGGCAGCAGCAGCACGGCGCTCTGCAGGAGCGACTGGACGCGCTCGCGGAGCGGCTCGAGCGCCTGTCGCGCCACCCGCTCCGCGTCTGCCGTGACCTCGCTGGCGATGCGGAACCGCTCGGCGACCGCGGCCCCGGTTGATCCCGGGTGGGCGCGCAGCCAGTCGCGGTTGTTGCGCCACGCCTCCGCCGCCTGAACCGTGCGGAACGGTTCGAAGTACTCGTCGAGGTCGCCGATCGAGACCGTTTCGATCTCCGGCGCGTTCTCTGATGCGGCCAGCCGCTCGACGTACGCGTCGAATGCCGCCCGGGTGTCGGGCTCGACGTGCGTCAGAACCTCCTCGGGCACGGCGAAGCGCCACGGCAGATCGCCCGCGGATTCGCCGAAAACGCTCTCTGTCGACTCCGAGCCGTCGTAGCTCAGGCACCAGTCGACGACGCGCTGGAGAGTGTTGCCGTCGCGCGTGAGCCAGCCGATCGTGTCGAAGGACTGCGCGAGGGGAAGCATCCCCTGCCGCGGTACGAGGTTGTGCGTCGTCCGCAGTCCCCAGAGGCCCTGGTAGGAGGCGGGGACGCGCACGGAGCCCGCGGTGTCGGTGGCGAGTCCGACCTCGGCCTGCCCTGTCGCGACGGCGGATGCGGGCCCGCTCGACGACCCGCCCGGCAGCGCGCCCGGGAGGGCACCGTTGGGCGGGGTGCCGTAGTGCGCGTTGTCGCCCGCGATCGAATAGGCGAACTCGTCGGTGCGCGCGATGCCGCGCAGCGACGCCCCGCCGCGCAGCAGATCGGCGACGGCGGGAGCCGTGGTGGACTCGGGCCTCGCCGTCTCGAGGAAGGTCGGGTTGCCCGCGCCGATGCGGTAGCCCTTGATGGCGAACAGGTCTTTGACGGCGACGTTGAGGCCCTCGAGCGGCCCTTCCCATGCGCCCTGCCACAGCGGGTCGCCGACCGTGCGCCAGACCGATCGGTCGAGCGCCTGCGCCTTGCCCGTGACGTGGGCGGCCTCGATGACCCACCCGCTCTCGCCGCGGCGCCACAGCTGGGTCTGCAGCCCCGTGCCGCCCCCGGTGAACCGCGACACCGACACGAGCAGCGCGAGATCGTCGGCGAGCGGACGGTACTCGATCCGCTGGATCGTCCGCGGCGCGACTCCGCCGCGCACGCCCCGGAAGGCGCTGATCACGTCGTGGCCGACGAGGAGCCCCGCCGCATCCCCGCGCAGCGTCTCGTCGCCGGGCGCGAACATCTCGTCGAGTACCGCGAGGTCGTTGTCGAGGATGGCCCGCTCGTAGCGGTCGAAGGCGGCACGGAGGTCGGCGGGGATCTCGCTCATGCCAGGCGCTCCGCATCCGTCGCGGAAGATGCGTTCGCGAAGTCGGCCTCGCGGATGCGGGCGTGCACACCGCACACGATGTCGACCACCTGCGAGATGTCGAAGTCCGTCGCGGCCGAGAGGTACGCGTAGGCGAGGTGCTCGGCCATGCCGTACCGCGCCTGAAGCAGGGTGAGGGCCGCGCGCACGCAGCGGCGCATCGCCTCGCCGAGGTCGGGGTCGAGCCCGGTGGGAACGAGGTACTCGTCGGTGCGCACGAGCGGACCGAGCAGCTCGCCGAACTCCGCCAGCGCCACCTGGCGCGGCACGACGTCGAACCGCAGCGTGGCCCGCAGCGACGCCTCGAGCGCGGTGAGCGCGACCTCGCCGTCGCCCTGCGCGAAGTGCGGGTCGCCGACGTACGCGAGCGCACCCGCGACCTGCACCGGCAGGTACAGCACGGAACCCTCGGTCAGCAGCTTGATGTCGATGTTGCCGCCGTGCGCGCCGGGCGGCACGGAGTGCGGGCGGTCGTCGCCGGCGACGGCCACGCCCATCGTGCCGAGGAACGGCGCGAGCGGGAAGGTCACCGCCGCCTCTCCGCCCTCGACGAGGGGCAACGCCCCCACGAGAGCGCCGTCCTGCTCCACGACGGGGGTGAACACGCTCACGTTGTGCTCGCCGCGAGGCAGCTCGCCCACCAGCGCACCCTTGCCGTGGCGGTTGCTGATCACGCCGTAGGGCACCCGAGGCTCGAGCCGCACCACCGTGATCTGCAGCAGGTCGCCGGGCTCTGCGCCCGCGACGTGGATCGGCCCGGTCACGACGTGCGGGCCGTCGGCCATCACGTCGCGCGAGAGGGATGCGGCGATCGCCACCGCATCCTCGAGCACCTGCTCTTCGGCGACCCCGTGCGCGCCGAAGAACGCGAGGGGATCCTTGCCCTGATCCTCGAGGATGCCTTCGTGGCTGACGGTGTCGACGGTGACCGTGGCGCCGGGCTCGATCCGCAGCACCGGCGCGTCGGTGGCGCAGGGCAGGCGCCCCCAGAAGACGTTCTCGACGGCGGCGGGGAGGTAGTGGTCGCCGACGACGTCGCCGATGCCCGGCTGCAGGATGGGTGTGCTCACTGGCGCTCCTCGTCGATTGCCGCGATCAGCTCGCGCCCGGTGCGCGCGAGCAGACCCTCGCCGCGACGGTACACCGGCTCGCCGTGCAACCACGTCTCGGCGACGACGCCGGTGAGACGCGCGCCGTCCCACGGCGAGAGCGGGTTGCGGTACTCGAGGGCCGCCGCGTCCACCGTGAACTCCTCGTCGGGCGCGAAGATCGCCAGGTGGGCGGGTTCGCCGACGGCGATCGTGCCGCGGGAGCCGAGCCCGCCGATCCGCGCCGGCCCCGTCGTCATGAGCGGGAGGAACGTCTCGATCGGGATGCCGCGCTCGCGCGCTCTCGTGTGCACGCTCGACAGCCCCGTCTGCAGGCCAGAGATCCCGCCCCACGCGAGACCGAAGTCCGGCTCGCCCTTGAGCTCGGGGGTCGCGGGCGAGTGGTCGCTGACGATCGCGTCGATCGTGCCGTCGACGACGCCCTCCCAGAGCAGATCCTGGTTGGCGAGGTCGCGGATCGGCGGGCAGCACTTGAAGGATGCCGCGCCGTCGGGCACGGTCGCAGCATCCAGAGTCAGATAGTGCGGGCACGTCTCGACCGTGATCCGCACGCCCTCCGCCTTGGCGGCCCTCACATCGTCGAGCGCCGTGCCGTCGGAGACGTGCACGATGTGCACACGCGCACCCGTGCGCCGGGCGGTCTCGATCACGAGCTGGATCGCCGCCCGCTCGCTGGCGGGCGGGCGCGAGGCGAGGAAGTCGGCGTAGTGCACGCCGAGCGCGCCGTCGGCGTGCAGGTGCGCGGGGTGCTCGGCGTGCACGATGAGCAGTCCGTCGAAGGCGGCGAGCTCGGTGAGCACCTCGTCGAGCTGCTCAGCGCCGAGGTGTCCGAACTCGTCGATGCCCGAGGGCGAGAGGAAGCACTTGAAGCCGACGACGCCCGCCTCTGCGAGCTCCCGCAGATGCCCGATGTTCTCGGGCACGGCGCCACCCCAGTAACCCACGTCGACGGCCAGACGCCCCCTCGCGGCGGCGCGCTTCGCGGCGAGCGCATCGGGCGAGGTGGTGACGGGGATGCTGTTGAGCGGCATGTCGAGCACGGTCGTGACGCCGCCCGCCGCGGCCGCCGCCGTCCCCGTGTCGAAGCCCTCCCAGCTCGCGCGGCCCGGGTCGTTCAGGTGCACGTGCGAGTCGACGAGGCCCGGCAGCAGCACGAGATCCTCCGGCAGAACGCGTTCCGCATCCGGATCGAAATCTCCGATCCCGCTGATGCGCCCGTCGGCCACGGTCACGGTCGCGGGACGGAAGGCCCCGTCGAGGAACACACGTCGCGCCGCGATGACGGCGGATGCGGGGGTCGTCATGCCGACAACGCTAAGTGCTCCACATTTCGCAAATGTAACTGTTACCAACATTCCCGGTGCCCGCTTCCGACGAGTCACGTCGTGGCAATGCGGGCTGGGTAGGGTGGCGCGCATGCAACTGGACGAGTTCAACGCCCTCGATGCCGCTGAGGCATCCCTGGTCGTGTCGGTGTGGGCGGCGGTGCCCGGCTGGGTCGACGCGATCGTCGCGGCGCGGCCGTACGCCTCGATCGATGCCCTCCGCTCCTACGCGGGCGACCTCGCGGCGGTCTGGTCGCGCGCCGACCTGGATGCGGCCCTCGCCCACCATCCGCGGATCGGCGAGAAGCCGTCGGGAACGGGTGCTGAGGCAGATGCCTCCCGGAAGGAGCAGTCCGCGATGGCGAGCGCGGCGGACGACGTTGCGGCCGCGATCTCCGCCGGCAACCGGGCGTACGAGGAGCGCTTCGGCCGCGTCTTCCTCATCCGCGCCGCGGGTCGCAGCCCCCAGGAGATGCTCGCCGAGCTGCACCGCAGACTCGACAACGACGACGACACCGAGGCCCGCGAGGCGACAGCTCAGCTCGCCGAGATCGCGCTGCTGCGCCTGGACTCGACGATCGTCGCCGACCAGGTCGAACCGGAGGAGGCGGAATGAGCCACCTGACCACCCACATCCTGGACGCCACCGCAGGGACGCCGGCGCCGAATGTCGCGGTCACGCTGCACCGGCATCTCGAGGGCGGGGGCATCGAGAGCGTCGCCGAGGGATTCACGGATGCGGACGGCCGGCTCGCGATCGGCCCGGACCTCCTCGAGCCCGGCATGTACGCGCTGACCTTCGCGACCGGGGCGTACTTCGCCGATCGCGGCGTCGAGACGTTCTACCCGCTCGCGACGGTGACGTTCACGGTCGCCGACCGCCCGCACTACCACGTGCCCCTGCTGCTGAGCCCGTTCGCCTACTCCACCTACCGCGGCAGCTGACCCGCGCGCTCGCCAGAGCGCAGGTCGAGGATGAAGGGCACGACGAAGCTCGCCAGCGCCAACGAGATCGCCGTAATCACGAGCCACACCGGAGCGCCCAGGGCGCCGAGAACCAACCACGCGAGCAGTGCCGGAAGGGCAAGGAAGAACACGCCTGCCGCCAGCGCGAACACCCAGCCGAGGCATCCGATGACGAACATGCCGGCAGCCGCGAGCGCGAACACGCTCACACCGCCTGTGTAACCGGACGTGTAGCCGTTGGCCCAGCGCACACCGCCGATCTGCACCCCGAGCAGCAGGATGCAGACCACGAGAACGATCCAACCGCTGATCCCACCCGCGATCAGGCCGACGCTCACCCCGACGCACACGACGATCGACGTGATGATGACGGTGCGCAGGAAATGCGTGGCCACGAGACGCATGAACCTCGTCCACAGCCACGACCATCCCCAGGCGGGCAGCGCCAACAGGCCCACCCAGCGCCGCGCGTCGAATCGCACCCGCGGACGGATCCTCACCGCCGCGAAGACCGTGATCACGGCCCAGCCGAACGGCACGTAGACGAAGCCGACCAGAACGATGGTCGCCTCGTCCACTCGCCCCAGGACGGCGAGCGGGAGGGCGATGAGCGCGATCGTCGCCAGCAGCAGGTAGGTCGCCGGCAACCACGACGGATGCGGGCGGTACAGAAAGTCCATCAGCGAACGTCAGCGGCGGCGTCCAGCACGGGCGTGTATTCGCGCAGGTCGTCGACGATCGCGTCGACGATCGCCGCAGCGAGCTCGGCCCCGTCCGCGGGCCAGTCCGACGCCTTGCGTCGCTTCGGATGCCACCCGCGCTTCTTGAACGACACGGACTCGGCCCCCTTCGCGGTCTTGCGCCCGAACCAGGCCGGCACATCGCCGTACTGCGAGGCGCCGAAGGAGTACGCGGCGACGGCTGCACCGCCCGCCGGGGCGTAGAAGAACTCGAACGCGAGGCCGCCGCGACCGACCTCACCCTGCCGTGTCGACTCGCGCGTTCGACGCATCTCGACGATGCCGGCATCGCGCAGGCGCGGATCGGTCACCGGCTTCGACTGTGCCGGCTCGATGCCGCCGGCGAGGCGACGCGCGACCGCATCCATCAGCGCGCGGGACTGCTGATACGTGTCCTCGGTATCGGCGATCACGAGCCTCGCCTGCTCGCTGTTGAGCGACACTTCCGGGAACCGGCGCTCGCCCGCATCGGGCTGCGCTGCGGGGCGCGGCCGCCACAGCTGCCAGCCGCGAGTCCGCGCCGGGCGGCGGCGACGGATGCTGAGGTCGGATCGACGGCGCCAACGCGTGTTGCCGAGCGAGTACTCGAAGACGGCAGCGGCGAAGCTGGATTCGGACTGGTTGCCGGCCTGAGTCCACGGGAGGAGTTCGTACTGTCGCATCTCGTCGGCGGGAGACGCCTGCGCGTGACGAAGGCTGATGGTGAGCGCGCCGTCCTTCTGGTTCACGGGCAGCAGCACGTAGTCGTTGCCCTCGCCCACCCACGGCGCCTCCCCCGCGGTGTCCGTCGCCTGGCGCTCCTGAAGAGTGAGGAAGTGCGCTCCCGGCGGAACGATCGGGTAGACCGCCGTCACTGCATCCGTTCCGTCCGCGCGCACGTCGATGCGCACGTCGCGGGCGACCTGCTCCGACTCGTTCACGATGACGATCCCGCGCACCCCGGCGGAGCGGATGCGGTCGTGCGGAACCACGGTCCAGGCCACCACGCGGGCGGCCTGGGCGACCGCCGTCCGGCGCATCTCGAGAACGAGGGCCAGCACAGCGATCGGCACGGCGAACGCCGCGATCACCGTCGCGATCTGTGCCCAGAAGTTCCAGTCGACGTTCCCGTCCGGCATGCCCGTGTCCTCTCGCCGTGCGTCATGACGCCTCGACGCTAGGTGCGCCTCGGGGCCGGACCCAGCGGAGAAGGCCACTCCCGGACGAATCCGGACACCGGGCGCGAGGGCTCAGGCACCCGCTCAGTTCGCGTTGAGCCCGTGAGCGCGACTGTCGAGAGCGAGCTTCCAGAACGACTCGCGCGCCACGATGGTCTCCGCGCGGGTCTTAGGGTCGAAGATCTCGAGGATCGAGTACTGGAAGTGCTCGACGATGTGACCGTCGCCGCGAGTGAGCTTGAGCAGTTCGAGGTCGCGGTTGCCGCCGGAGAGATTGCCCAGGTGCGCATATCCCGCCCACCGCTGCCACAGGCCGTTCGCCTCACCCGAGGCGGAACCGACGTAGAGGCGCCCATCGCTGAGGTCGGTGATCACGTAGACGCCCTTGACGCTGGAGAGGGCATCTTTCCAGCTCGGCTCGTCGTTCGCGATGATGCGCTGCAGATCCCGGTGACGCAGCCGCACGTTCTGATAGCCGGGGAAGGCTCCGAGCTTCACGTCCGGGGCCAGTTCATACACCTCGGGGTCGAGGGGTCCGTCTTGCAGGTTTTCGTACGAACGGAGGTAGAGGTTGCGGCCGATGGGCTCGTCGAGCTTCACGATGAGGCGCTTGATGTACTCCGAGTACAGGTCGAGCGGGGTGAGTCGATACCCGTCAATTCCCAGCGCCTCGGGGGCCGTGGGTTCGACGCGGAAGAAGCCGCCGAACATGAAGTACTCGGGACCGTACGGGTAGTACTGCGCGAACGCCAGAACATATTCCGCACGACCCATATTGTTGTTCTGCTGCCGCGAGCGGTACCTCGTCATGGCCAGCCACGGCTCAGGATCCTCGGCCATCAGCAGGTCGTAGGCGGCCGCACCTCCGACGCCCGCACGGATGTTGAACTTGACCTTCGTGCGATCGGGCGCGGGCACGGGCATGAAGTCGGCGAATCGGATCACGGCGCTCCTCGGGTTCTGGCCCGAGCGTATGGTCGCGGATCGCACGCCGCGAGGCCCTCGCCCCATCCCGCACGAACCCGGACGCCCGCACAGACGGGTGGCCAGACATCTGCACGACCGGCGGTGCGGGTGTTGTACCCGCAGTCACGGCAGTCGCCATCCGCCCCATCCGTCGTGCCGATGTCGCGGCATCACTCCTGCTTGCCGTGCGGGTCGGACTGGTTGAGCGTCGCAACGACCTGGTCGTAGTCGCCGCGCGCCTCGCCGTACCGCAGGAACTTGACCCGTTCCACCTGGATCTCCGGCGCGTCCGGCTCGTCGCGCAGCAGGTGCATGACCTCGTCGGCGAACGCGTCGAGCGGCATCGCGAACGCGCTCTCACGCTGCCCCGGTAGCAGGTCGGTCGCCACCGACGGCGGCTCGAGCTCCTTCACCGCGACGGACGTTCCGGCCAGTTGCAGGCGCAGCGACTCGCTGAGCATGTGGATCGCTGCCTTCGACGCGTTGTAGCTGGGGGTCGCGGCGAGCGGGGCGAAGGCGAGCCCCGACGAGACCGTGATGATGGTCGCCGTCGGTTGTGCGCGCAGGTGCTCGATGAAGGCGGCGATCAGCCGGATGGGGCCGAGCAGGTTGGTGGTGACCGTCTGTTCGGCCGAGGCGAGGAAGCCTTCGGGCGTGGTCCAGTCCTCGACGTGCATCACACCCGCCATCGTGACGAGGACGTCGAGTGCGGGGTGGCGTTCGATGACGGATGCGGCGGCAGCGCGCACGGATGCCGCATCCGTCGTGTCGATCTCGATGGTGTCGATGCCCGGGTTCTCCGCGGCGATCTTGTCGAGGAGCTGCCGGCGCCGACCGCCGATGACGACCGTGTTGCCTGCCTCCTGCAGGCGGAGCGCGAGAGCGAGGCCGATGCCGCTGGTCGCGCCGGGGATGAAGACGGTGTTTCCGGTGATGTCCATGTCTCGAGCCTCGCCGCCGTCGCCGCACCGCAGAAGGGAGCGATCATCGGGGGATCGCCGGTCCCCCGATGACAGAGGATGGCGGCTGCCAGCTATTCATGTTTCACTATTAGTGTGTCACGGATACAGGCTCGGCAGGATGCACAGCTCACGCGGGCGGTGCTTCCGCTGCTGACGCTGCAGCTCATCCGTGCGCGGGAGTCGTACGGCTACGAGCTCGTGGAGCGCCTCGCCGCGCTCGGCCTCGATGTGAGCACGGGTCTCGTCTATCCGGTGTTGAACCGGATGGAACGCGACGGCTGGGTGACGACCTCCTCGAAACCTTCGCCGAGCGGGCCGCCGCGCAAGTACTTCTCGCTCACCGCGGCGGGGGCGACGGCCCTCGCCGACGCGCGCACGCAGTGGGAACAGACGGCCGCGGCCGTCGATCTGGCGACCAGCACCTCCGGAAAGGAACGCGCATGACCGGCTCCCGACCCACCCGGCGCTCGGCGGGATTCCGCGCGTCGCTCTACCTGATGCGCCTGGATTGGCACCTCGAGGCCGTGGTACCCGCGGCCGAACGCCGACGCATCGTGCGGTCGTTGCGCGAGGAGATCGACCAGGATCCGCGGCCCGTCGAGGCGGCACTCGCCGACCTCGGGTCGCCGCGCACGCTCGCGGCGCGATACGGCGAGGGCGGTCGACGGTGGCCGCTCTGGTCGATCGGGGTGCTCACCGCCGGGGCCGCGCTCTTCATCTACTGGGTGGTGTTCCTCACGTTCGCCGGCGGGATGCTGGCGGTGGTCGATGCGGCCGCGCCCATGAGCGCTCACGCGCACTTCCTGTTCGTCCCCGTCATGGCGTTCTCGAACGCGGACGGGATCGGCATCGGGTGGTCCGGCGGGGCGGAATGGTTCGTCGTCCCCCTGACGCTGACCGCGGTCGCGCTCCTGGTCGGAGCACGGTCGTGGCGCCTGCTCCGGCGCGAAGAGGTCGGCTAAACCTCGTTCTCGATGAGGTTCACCTGCGTGCCGTCGAGGTCGATGAGGTGCGCGACACGACGCCCCCAGGTTTGGAGGACCGGGGCGTGCAGCCGCGGCTGTCCGGCGGTTCGCTCGGCGACGCCGCTCGCCTGGATGGCGGTGTAGAGCGCATCCAGGTCGTCGACGCGGAGTCCGCACATGAAGGAGCTCTGCGCCGGATCCAGCTCGGCGGCAGGGAAGAACTCGAGCTGCAGGTCGCCGCGCTGCATGATCAGCCAGTCGCGGTCGCGGTAGGCGGTCTCGAACCCGAAGCCCCCATAGAACGCGACCGTGGCATCGAAGTCGCGCGACGGAAGATGGGGAACGGCCCGGTCGGTCATGCGTGGACCCTAACCGCGAGCTCGCACCCGCTCAAGAGCATCAGTTCGTTCTCGTCCGCCCCGTCGCTTCCAGATGCCGCGACACGGGCGGATCGCCGATCCCTGGTTCAGGACGCGGCGCCGCGCACACAATGGACGCATGGATCGTGCCGCTCTCGCCGACTTCCTCCGCTCGCGTCGCGAACGGCTGCGCCCGGCCGACGTGGGGCTGTCGGCGGGGCCGCGCCGACGAGCGAGCGGTCTGCGCCGCGAGGAGGTGGCGCAGCTCGCCGCGATGTCGACCGACTACTACACGCGCCTCGAGCAGCAGCGCGGGCCGCAGCCCAGCACGCAGATGCTCGCCTCGCTCGCGCGGGCGCTGCGATTGTCGGCAGATGAGCGCGACTACCTGTTCCGCGTCGCCGGGCACAACGCTCCCGACCGCATCCTGGCCCGTGACCACGTGGCGCCTGCGCTGCAGCGCGTATTCGACCGCCTCGGGGATACGCCCGCGGTGATCATCTCGTCGCTGGGCGAGACGCTGCTCCAGAACCGGATGGGAGCGGCGCTGCTCGGTGACCACGCCGGGGCGAGCGGGTGGGAGCGTTACGAGGCGTACCGCTGGTTCGCGCATCCGGATGCGGCGCGCGCCCACTATCCGAGCGATGACCACGAGCGGCAGTCACGCGCGCTCGTCTCGGGGCTTAGGGTCGTGCTCGCGGTCGAGGGGACGCGCGCGCAAGCGCTCGTCGACGAGCTGCTGCGGATCAGCGACGAGTTCGCCGCGCTCTGGGAGAGGCAGGAGGTCGCCCGCCGGTTCAGCGACCACAAGGTCCTCGTGCACCCCGAGATCGGCCCGATCGAGGTGGACTGCCAGGTGCTGTTCACCGAGGACCAGTCGCAGGCCCTCCTCGTGCTCACCGCGGAGCCCGGCACGGCGGACGAAGAGAAGCTCCGGCTGCTGGATGTGGTCGGCGTGCAGGAGTTCGGCGGCGGCGACTGAGCGCGCGCGAGCCGCGACGTTTGCGGCCTGCGCCCGAGATCGAGCAGCGTGACCATGCGGCCCAGATCCGAGGTGGTTGCGCCGCGAGTTCTGCGACCGTCCGGGGCGACCCGCCGACGGCCGGTCGCCCCGGATCAGGACGCGGTCAGGGCATGACCAGCACGGCCTTGACGGCCGCGCCGGACTGCGTGTCGGCGATCGCCTTCTCGATCTCGTCGAACGGGTAGGTCGTCACGAGCGTGTCGAACGGGAACTCGCCGGCCTTGTACATGGCGAGCAGCTTCGGGATGAAGGTCTGCGGCACCGCATCCCCTTCGATCGCGCCGACGAGCGTCACGCCGGAGCCGGAGAACAATGCGACGGGCGCGACCGCATCCGGCTTCGGGACGCCGACCGTCGCGATCTTCGCGCCGAAGCGGGCCGATGCGATGAGGTTGCCGATGACGGCGGGGATCGCCGTCGTGTCGACCGCATACGGGGCGCCGACGCCGCCGGTCGCCGCCTTGATCTGCTCGACGACATCGTCGGCCTTGCCGTCGATGAGGTGCGTAGCACCGAGGCGCTTCGCGGCCTCGAGGCGCTCGGGGAGAACATCCACGGCGACGATCGTCGCGGCACCCGCGGCCTTGGCCGCCATGATCGCGGACAGCCCGACGGCGCCGGTTCCGCTGACAACGAGCGCGTCGCCCGCGCCGACGCCGAGCGAGTTGAGCACGGTTCCCGCACCGGTCTGGATGCCGCATCCGAGCGGACCCACCAGCTCGAGGGGCACGTCCTGGTCGATCTTCACGGCGTTGCGAGCCGCGACCAGGGCGTGCGTCGCGAACGACGACTGACCGAAGAAGCTGCCGACGACCTCGCCGCCGTCGGGCAGGGCCATCGTTCCCGACCCATCGGCACGAACGCCTCCGATGTTGAGGAGCATGAACTCCAGGCAGTAGGCGGGACGGCCCGCGAGACAGTTCTCGCAGCGACCGCACGACGCGAACGACACGGCGACGTGGTCGCCCTCGGCGAAGCCCGACACGTCGGCACCGACGCGCTCCACGACGCCGGCGCCCTCGTGGCCCAGCACGCGTGGGAAGGCGCTCGGGATGTGGCCGTGCTGCACCGCGAGGTCGGTGTGGCAGAGGCCGGCCGCGACGATGCGGACGAGCAGCTCGTCGGGACGCGGATCCTGGAGCACGACGTCTTCGAAGACGAACGACTCATCGACTCCGTTGAGCACGGCGGCGAGGGCGGTGGTGGACATGGCGAACCTCCTGAGAAAACTCAATGCGCACGTATGTAACCGTGCGCATCGTCAGGCTACGCCCGCCCCAGAGGCAACGATCCGAGATCGATTCTCAATTGTCCGGCCCTCGCGCCTGCGTGCGGCGGGGAGCCTCGGTCGCTGAGCGAGCGCAGTGAGACGAAGCGCCCCGCCCGCGGTCGCCTGGCGATGTCCGAGGCCCCTCCTATTCTTAGAACATGTCTTCGAAGGTTGCGAGTGTCGTCGGTCTGTCCGACGCGGATGCGGCGGCGCTCGCATCCATCGCACACCAGGTGGATACGGCGCAGGCCGAGCTGGCCGCGGCCCAAGCGCGTCTGGTGCGAGCTCTCGCCCGCGCGGAGGAGCTCGCCTGCCGGATGAGGGACGGGCAGAGTCGCTCGGCGCGGGGCGCGGATATGGCCCACCGTGCGATCGCGAGCGAGCTGGCGGTTCCGCTGCGGATCTCCGACCGCACGATGCAGCGCCGGATGGTCGAGGCCGCGGAGCTGGTGACCAGCTATCCCGCAACCGTCGACGCATGGGAGGCGGGGCACATCACGCAGGCACACGTCCGCGTGATCAGCGAGAGCGGGGGCGGTCTGCCCGCGCACACGCGTGCGGAGTTCGAGCAGCACGCGCTCGTGCGGTGCGAGGAAGACACCGCGGGCAGGGTTCGCACCAGCGTGCAGATGATCGCCGAGCGGCTGCATCCGCGCACCCTCACCGAGCGCCACCGCGACGCGGCTGAGAAGCGCGCCGTCACCGTGCAACCGCTCGACGACGGAATGTGCGAGCTCACCGCAACGATTCCGCTCGTGCTGGGCGACGCCATCCACGACCGTCTCACCCGCATGGCCACCGTCATCCACGATGCCCGGGGCAGCGCCGCGCAGCGCCTGCGCGCGGGCGGCGACGGAGGCGACGAGATCATCGCCTCCGACACGCGGTCGATGGATCAGGTGCGCGCAGACGTCCTCACCGACCTTCTGCTGAGCGCAGCGCCGACGGCCGATCCCACCGCGAGCGGCGACCAGCCCGGCTCACTCGGCGCCATCCGCGCACACGTGCAGGTCGTCGTGCCCGCGCTCACCCTTCTCCACGCATCCGAGCACCCGGCCGACCTCGCCGGACGCGCCCCGATCGATGCCGAGACGGCTCGACTCTTGGCGGGAAGCACGCCGGGGTGGGATCGCCTTCTGACCCACCCGGTGTCGGGCCAGGTGCTCACCACCGACCGCTACCAGCCCACGCCCGACCTTCGACGTCGGCTGCGCGCCCGCGACGCGCACTGCCGATTCCCCGGATGCCGGGTGCCGGCCATCCGCCACGAACACGACCACACGCACGACCACGCCCTGGGCGGGCGCACCACGCTCGAGAACCTCGAGGGACTCTGCCAACGCCACCACTCCATGAAGCAGTTCACCGGCTGGCGCGTGAAACAGGTCCACGCCGGGGTGCTCGCGTGGACCTCACCCCTCGGATACACCTACATCGACGAACCGCCGTCGCCCAGTGTGCACTTCATCCCCGAGTTCGGCCCGCCAGAGCCCGAGGACCCACCCGCCGGGGCGCCCCCGCCGTTCTGATCCTGAGCAGTGTCCGACGCTCGATCGCGCGCACGCGTGGCTACTCGGCGCGCAGATGACGGCGCGGAACCACGCGGCGATATACGAAACGTCGAGAGCGAGGCGCAGAGCCACGCGACACGGAGCCCGGCGTCAGGAGCGCGGCGCAGAGCCACGCAATGCGGAGCCCCGGCGTCGAGAGCGCGTCGCGGAGGCGGGTAGGAGCGGGACGGCCAGGCCGAGGAGAGCGACGAGCGGCCACCAACTCGCGGCAGCCAGCGCGAGCACGACGCCGAGGACAGCGAGCGCGAGAGCGAACGACCAGACCGCGACACGGAGCCACGCCGGCACGTCGGGCGAAGCGGAAACCATGCCCCGAGCGTAGGGCGGCAGCGAGCGCGGGCGAACAGGTTCATACGAGGCCCCCACCGCAGAGAGAAGCCGTAGAGAGATGCACACCCCGGCCGCGAGGGCTCATACTCGCACCATGACGCCGACCGAGCAGGCGCGTGACATCCGCGTCGTCGCACCCGGCATCGGCCTCGCGCTTTTGCAGCTCGTCGCCACCGGTCTCGTCCTGCTGTTCGCGTTCTGGGACGCGTTCTCCCGAGCCGCCTGCACGGAGTGCTTTCCGGCGACGCAGGCCGCGCGCTGGGTGCTCACCGCGGCCCTGGTCGTCGGGTGGGGGATCACGCTCACCGGAATCGTGACCGGCTACATCCGGCAGCGAGCACGGTCGTGGGCGCCGCTCATCGGCAGCGCCGTCGTCCTCGGCGGCTATCTCCTCTTCCGCAGCATCATCTCCGCCGCCTGATCACGAGCCGCGCCTGGCGGTCCTCAAGCCTGGAGACTCTGTCCTCAGGCGTGGAAGACCGAATGCAGGTCGTCGTGCCCGGCCACCGAACGGCCGCCCAGCGCGTCGAGCTCCATCAGCACCGCGACGCCGGCCACCGAGCATCCGATCCGTTCGACGAGGTCGCGCGCCGCTGCGATCGTGCCGCCCGTCGCGAGAACGTCGTCGAGCAGCAGCACACGCGTACCCGGGGCGATGTCGTCATGCATCTCGATCGTCGCCGTGCCGTACTCGAGCGCGTAGTCGACGGATGCGGCCGGCCGCGGCAGCTTGCCCGCCTTGCGGATCGGCACCAGACCCACCCCTGCGGCGATCGCGGCGGCACCGGCGAGCAGAAAGCCGCGCGCTTCGATGCCGGCGACCACGTCGTAGGTTCCGGCGAACGGCTCCAGCATCGCGTCGATGACGACACGAAGGCCCTCACCGTCGGCGAGCAGCGGAGCGATGTCGCGGAAGAGCACGCCGGGCTCCGGGTAGTCGGGGATGACGGCGATGAGCTTTTCGGCGCGCTCGAGCGCGGTGGAATTCGAGGGGGTCACCCGTCGATGGTAGTCGCCGCACCGGGGACGCCGCCCGCCACCGCGACATACGCACGCGGAGCACACCACGGAAAACCGGGCTTCGAATCGATACGATTTCACCCGCTACCATCGAATGCATGACCTCGACGCACGATGCCTCGACCTTGATCGCCGCGCCCGGATCCGAGTGGTGGCGCACCGCCGTGATCTACCAGATCTATCCGCGCTCGTTCGCGGACGCCAACGGCGATGGCATCGGCGACCTCCCCGGCATCACCGCACGCCTCGACTCCCTCGCCGAGCTGGGCATCGATGCGATCTGGCTGAGCCCCTTCATGGTCTCGCCCCAGAAGGACGCCGGCTACGACGTCGCCGACTACTGCGACGTCGACCCGCTGTTCGGCACGCTAGACGACTTCGACGCCATGCTGGCCAAAGCACACGGCCTCGGCATCCGCGTGATCGTCGACCTCGTGCCCAACCACTCCTCCGACCAGCACGTCTGGTTCCAGCAGGCCCTCGCCGCCGCTCCCGGAAGCCCCGAGCGCGCGCGCTACATCTTCCGCGATGGAAAGGGCGAGAACGGCGAGCTGCCGCCCAACAACTGGGAATCCGTGTTCGGCGGCGGGATGTGGGAACGCGTCGTCGAGGCCGACGGCACGCCCGGCCAGTGGTACCTGCACATCTTCGACGTGAGCCAGGCCGACTTCGACTGGACCAACCCCGAAGTGCAGGAGTACTTCCGCGGCGTGCTGCGGTTCTGGCTCGACCGCGGCGTCGACGGATTCCGGGTGGACGTCGCCCACGGCATGATCAAGAAGGACGGCCTGCCCGACTACACCCCTCCCGCCGACGGGGACTCGATGGGTGGCGACGACGACGACGTGCCGTACTGGGGGCAGCCCGCCGTCCACGAGATCTACCGCGACTGGCACAAGGTGCTCGCCGAGTACGACGGCGACCGCGCGCTGTGCGCCGAGGCGTGGCTGCCCACGCCCGACAAGACGGCACTGTGGGTGCGCCCCGATGAGATGCACCAGGCGTTCAACTTCCCGTACCTGACGACCGCGTGGGATGCCGACGCCCTCCGCACCGTCATCAGCGACTCGCTGCGCGCCTTCCCGGCGGTCGGTGCCCCCGCCACCTGGGTGCTCTCCAACCACGACGTGATCCGTCACGCCTCGCGTCTCGCCCTGTCGGCCGAGAGCCCGCAGGGCGAGGGCATCGGGCCGCTGTCCGAGGCTCAGCCGATCCCCGAGCTCGGGCTGCGCCGCGCCCGCGCGGCCACTGCGGTGATGCTCGCCCTGCCCGGCTCCGCCTACATCTACCAGGGCGAAGAGCTCGGGCTCCCCGAGGTCATCGACATCCCCGACGACGCGCGCCAGGATCCGACGTGGTTCCGCACCAACCACGAGAAGTACGGCCGCGACGGCTGCCGCGTGCCGATTCCGTGGGAGGCCGCATCCCCCGCGTACGGCTTCAACGGCACCGGAGCATCGTGGCTGCCCCAGCCCGCGGAGTGGGCGCAGCACGCCCGCGACGTGGAGCTGCGCGACCCCGACTCGACGCTGGCGCTCTACACGCACCTGCTTCGGGCGCGGAAGGCGCACGCGCTGGGAGCCGCCCCCTTTACGTGGCTCGAGGGCTACCCGGAAACGGTGCTCGCCTTCCGCAGCGGTGACGTCACCGTGGTGGCCAACCTCGGCGCCGACGCGATCGAGCTTCCCGCCGGCGACGTCCTCCTCTCGAGCGAACCGCTCGAAGGACGGCTGCTTCCGGCCGACACCGCGGTCTGGCTCGCCGACGCCTGATCGTCGATTCCGAAGCACGCCGGCGCGCCCTCCTGGGCCGCCGGCGTGCTCGTGTCTGCGGGGACTCTCACCGCGCCGACGTTCGCGGAGAGCTCGGCGCGCTCACGTGTGCAGAGGATCTCACCGCCCGGCGCCCGCGAGTAGGGTCGGGACATGGCTCTCGACCTCGAAGCGCTGTACACAGACCTGCACCGCCACCCCGAACTGTCGTTCCAAGAGACGCGCACCGCGGGCGTGATCGCCCGCACGCTCGAGGTGCTGGGGATCCCGTTCAGCGAGGGCATCGGACGCACCGGCGTCGTCGCGACGCTCGCCAACGGAGACGGGCCGGTCGTGTGGCTGCGCGCCGATATGGACGGTCTGCCCGTCGCCGAGCGCACCGGCCTCGCGTACGCGAGCACGGCGCGCGGCGTCGACCCGCAGGGCGCGGACGTGCCGGTCATGCACGCGTGCGGCCACGACATGCACGTCACCGCCCTCCTCGGTGCGCTCGAACGCCTCGTGACGACCGCATCCGAATGGTCGGGAACGGTCGTCGCCGTCTTCCAACCCGCCGAGGAGTTCGGCGCCGGTTCGAAGGCGATGATCGCCGACGGCGTGCTGGATCGCTTTCCGCGCCCCGACATCGTGCTCGGCCAGCACGTGACGCCGCTCCCGGCGGGAACGATCGGTGTGCGGCCGGGGACCCAGATGGCGGCGTCGGACGGGCTCACCGTCACCCTGCACGGACGCGGCGGGCACGGCTCTCGCCCGCACGCCACGATCGACCCGATCGTCATGGCCGCCGCCACCGTCATGCGCCTGCAGACGGTCGCGTCGCGCGAGGTCGACCCGCGCGAGGTCGCCGTGGTGACGGTGGGATCGGTCCATGCCGGACTCAAGCACAACATCATCCCCGCGGAGGCGACGCTGCAGCTCAGCCTCCGCTACGCGGATGACGGGATGCGGGAGCGCGTGCTCGAACGGGTCGAGCGGATCGTCCGCGCCGAAGCCGACGCCTCCGGTGCCGAGGTACCGCCCACGATCGTCACCGACCACACGCTGCCGCCGACGATCAACGACGCCGACGCGACCGCGCGGCTTGCGGCGGCCTTCCGCCGCGCCTACGGCGACGCGGCGGTGGTGGACCCCGGCATGTTCACGGGCAGCGAGGACGTCTCGTGGTTCGCGCGCGAGGCCGGCGTGCCGCTCGTGTTCTGGTTCTGGGGCGGCATCGACCCGGAGCTGTTCGCCCGCGCGAGCGCCGAGGGCACGATCGACCGCGACGTGCCGACGAACCACTCGCCCTTCTTCGCTCCCGTCCTGCATCCCACCATCGAGCGCGGCGTCGAGAACCTCGTCATCGCCGCGCGCGAGTGGCTCGACTGAGCCGAGCCTCGGCCCGGCGCCAGACTCAGGCGGTGCCGAGCTTGCCGTCGAGGGTCTCGGTCACTCGGTCGTAGATCTCCTTGAGCGTCTTGGCGAGGTCGGTGTAGGTCGCCGCGGACGTGATCAGATCCTTGATGAACTCGGCCAGCAGCGCAGCCCACTTGGCCGTCTTCGTCGCCGCTTGCCCGGCGATGACGGGCGCCAGCGTTCCGAGCGAGGCCGCACCCAGAATCAGGCTCTGGGCGATGAAACCGACGACGTCGCTGATCACGTCGCGCACCATGTCGTGCACGGCCTTCACGATCGTCGAGAGCAGTTCGACCGCGACGCCCACGCCCTGTGCCGCTGCCGACGCCGTGTGCAGCGTGCTGGCCATCGTGGCGAGGAACTTGCGGTAGACATCCATCGCGAAGCCCTGCAGGCCCTGCAGGTCGCCGATGCTCGCGTCGAGCTCGTTCGCTGCACCTTTGACCGCGGCAGACACGTTGCCCCATGTCTGGGCGTAGCTGCTGACCATCCGGTGATCACCGGTGAGCTGGTCGAGCCAGTCTTTCAGCGGCCAGAGATGCTCCAGCATCCACCCGACGCCGAGCGAGATCAGCCAAGAGATCGGATTGACCACGGCGTCCACGGCGGTTGCGCCTATCGACCCGAGTGAGAGACCGAGCTGCACCCAGTCTCCGCTCTGGAAACTGCTGGCGAGGTTATATCCATCCTCGAACGGACCCACGCCATCCATCCATCCCGGCGCCTCGGGGGCGACGATCAGGGAGTTCATGTTCGACGCCACCGTGCTGGTCAGCAGGCCGCCGTAGCCCACCGGAGTCATACCTCGACCACCCCGCCGAGACGCGCCTCCATGATGCGGATCGAGTCGATGTTCTCACGCTCGCACGTCGCGAAGTCTCGCGAGATCGTGCGAACGATGTCGGCCGATCGGCGCAGCAGAGCACGCGTTGCGACGAGCGATGCGCCCGCGCCGGCACCCATGGCGTTGGTCGGCATCGCCGCCATCGCGCACATGACGCCGTACGCGTCTCCCCCGAGCGTCATGTAGGTGATGGCGCCGATCGGGTCGTCCAGCGAATCGGCGATGCGGTCGATCTTCTGTGCGTGGGCTTCCAGCTGGTCGCAGTCGATGGCGATCTCGTAACTCACTGGATCTCCCCTTCGTCGGGGCGATTGATTCGCGGTGCGTTAGCTTCCACCCCGTCGCGCAGGTGCGCGACAGTTGGCGATTGCGGGCCGAGCGTCGCTTCAGCGAGGTCGACACTCGCGGTACTCGTTCGCCGGTATCCCTCGGCGACCGCGTCAAGCACGAGCGTCGAGAGTTCACGCGGCGTGAGATCGAACGCGGAGTCATCGAACCGCAGGTCGGTCAACCGGCCACTGACATCGACGGTGATCGACACCTCGCCCCTCGGCGAGCTCACCTCAGCGCTGAGCTCCGAAATCTTAGCCGCGAGAAGCTGCATCTGATCGGCATGAGCCGCCGCCTGCGCCACCTGCTCATCGATGCGCTGCAGTGCCTCGCGCATCTCCTCTGCTGCCGCCTGGTCCATCTTTCCCCCTTCTCCGACAGCGCCGATCGTACCGAGACCGCGTTTTTCCTGGGTTGCTCTTGTGCATAACCCTCGGTTCCAGCAAAGGAGCTCGAGGCACAATGTGACCGTGACCGCTCCGGTGAACTTCACGCCCCTCTACGAGCCGCCCGCGCCGGTTCGGGGGTGGGACCCGCTCGCGCAGATCGTGCAGATCTTCGCCGAAGACAACGGATGGCCGTACTATCCCTTCACGGCCGAGCAGCCGCTTCCGGGCGTGATCTTCCGCGAACGCGACGGACGCGCGCGCTTCATGCAGCGCTCTGTCAACATCGTGCGCATCCCGGGACCACCGCTGACCGAGATCGGCAACAGCTTCTACACCGAGATCGCGGTGGGCAACCAGTTCACGCAGAGCTGGGGGTACGTCGCCCTGGAGCTGGAAACCCCGGCACCGCCTCTGGTGCTCGCGAACCAGCGACTCTCCCGTCGCTCACCACTGCCCTCGCTGCCCGACGTCAAGCCCATGCCGTTCAAGAACCAGGACCGATTCCTGCTGTACGCCGACCCCGGCGCCTTCGCATGGGCGGACTGGCTGTTCGACGACGAAATCCAAGCGCTCCTCGACGACGGCACGCTCGGCTTCCACGTCGAGATCAACGCCGGCTCACTCTTCCTCTACGCGCCGCACCCACTCGCCGTCCCAGACCCCGCCGTCTGGCAGCGACTACTCGCCCTCATCAGCGCACTGCGCACCCGCCTCGGCGGCCGGCTCCCCGAACCACGCGCCCCCATTTCATCCCCGCGCCCACCCGTACCGAACGAACCCCCCTACACCACCGCACCCCTCCCACCCGCGAGCACCACCGGTCAGGGCCCCGTCCGCCAGCCAGCCTCACTCCCCATGCGCTCCAACGGTGGCGCCGTCAACTTCCGGCGCATCTGGGTGGTGCTCGCCGTGGTCCTCGGCTTCACTGTGACCGGAATGGGCGTGGCGGCACTCCTGGGCGCATTCCACTGACCTGCGCGGAGAAAATCCATCCCACCGGTCGATAGTCACGAGACAATGTGCGGGTGGAGCTTGCTGTCGACTACTCGCCGCTCGTGGATCCGCCGTTTCGTGACAAGAACCTCAAACCCGACGCGCAGGCCATCCATGCGTTCGCGGTGACCAACGGTTGGGAGTATTACGTGGGCACGGGCTCCCAGCCGCTGCCGGGCGTCCTCTTCCGCGATGAGCGCGGTACGGCGCGCCACCTGCAGCGCGCGGGAAATCTGGTGCGGATCCCGGGGCCGCCGCTGATCGAGATCGGCAACTGCGCCTACTCGCATACGGTCAACCTCAACGTCTTCAGCGTGACCTGGGGGTACGTTGCGTGCGCGCTGACCGACCCCACGCCGGAGCTCGTGGTGGAAACCTCGAACGCCCGCAGGGCCAGGGAGCTGCCGGCCCTCCCCGTCGGCGCGGCTCAGGTCGCGCTCGGCGACGAAGGCACCGCATACGTATCGGCCGAGTCAGTCGCGTGGGTGCAGACGGTTTTCGATCCGCGGCTCGTCCGGCTGCTGAATGACCCTTCGCTTCCCTTCGACGTCCAGATCTCGCAGGGCTGGCTCTTCCTCTACTGTCCGGCCGAGCTCTCCGTCACCGCCCCCGCCGTCTGGCAGCGGACGTTCGCGGTGCTCGAGGCCGTACGCGCGGCCATCGCGTCCGCAGCCCCGCTAGAGGTCCCGTCCACTGACGAGAAGAGAATCGGTCGGGCCACAGCCTCAGCACCGGCCGACCCCGGATCCACGCCTCTGGTGGTTCGAGACCGACCCGCTCCTCTCGTGATCGAGGACCGGTCCGGCCGGAACACCCGCCGGACCGCGTGGCGCTACTACGCCGCCGTCGTGGTCGTCTTCCTCCTCGGCGTGATCGCCGTCGCCGCGATCCTGCCACGGTGAGCGAACACAGAATCACGACGAGGAGATCATCATGACCGCTCCGGTGAACTACGCGTCCCTCTACGAACCGCCCGCGCCCGTCAAGGACTGGAACCCGCTGGCGCAGATCGTGCAGATCTTCGCCGAGGACAACGGATGGCCGTACTACCCCTTCACGGCCGACCAGCCGCTTCCCGGCGTGATCTTCCGCGAACGCGACGGCCGACCGCGCTCCATGCAGCGCTCCGTCAACATCGTGCGCATCCCCGGACCACCGCTGACCGAGATCGGCAACAGCTTCTACACCGAGTACACGGCAGCCGGCCCGCAGACCAAGCCATGGGGGTACGTCGCGCTGCAGCTCGAGTCCGAAGCACCGCCTCTGGTGCTCGCGAACCAGCGGCTCTCCCGTCGCTCACCGCTGCCCTCACTGCCCGACGTCACACCCATGCCGTTCAAGAACCAGGACCGATTCCTGCTCTACGCCGACCCCGGCGCGTTCGCATGGGCGGACTGGCTGTTCGACGACGAACTGCAAACTCTCCTCGACGACGGCACACTCGGCTTCCACGTCGAGATCACCGGCGGCTCACTCTTCCTCTACGCGCCGCATCCACTCGCCGTCCCCGACCCCACCGTCTGGCAACGACTCCTCGCCCTCATCAGCGCGCTGCGCACCCGCCTCGGCGGCCGCCTCCCCGAACCACTGCCCCCCATCGCATCCCCCCGCCCACCCATCCCGAACGAACCCCCCTACGCGAGCGCACCCCTCCCACCCGCGAGCACCACCGGTCAGGGCCCCGTCCGCCAGCCAGCCTCACTCCCCATGCGCTCCAACGAACTCGCCGTCAACTTCCGACGCAACTGGATCGTCTGGACCCTCGTCCTGGCCGGTGGCGTTGCGGCGGCCATCACGTCGATCGTGCTGGGTCCCCTGCGCTGAGTCTGGGCTGCTGAGACGCAGGCCTCACGTCGGTCCTGCCGGACCGGCTGCGCTGATCAGTCGCGTCCGGCGCCCGCATCCGCCATCGCGCGAACGGGGGCCGCCCGCCGCATCCGCCGGCCCAGCGCACCGAGTCCCTTGTCGATGAGGATGTAGACGTAGGCGACGACCTCGAGCGCGAGGGTGAGACCCACGATCCAGAGCACGACTCCGCCAAGCCCGTTGCGGTCGACGTTCATGAACGGATACGGGTACTGGCCCCCGCCGGCGAACCGACCGCCGGCAGCGCCGTAGACGAACGCAAAGGCGAGGTACACGTAGGGGATGAGCGTCCACAGGGGCGGGTCGAACCACCGGCTGCGCCCCTTGGGCACGAACAGCAGCCAGTCCGCGATCGCCAGCGAGGGCGTGATGATGTGGATCAGGTTGTCGGTCAACGTGAACGGCTGATACCCGTTGCCCTGCGTGTATGTCTCGGGCACGAGCACGATCAGGTAGATCAGCATCGTCACCGTGATCGCGAAGGCCACGGCGAGTGAGAAACGCGCCGACGGCGTCGAGGCGCCGCGCGGTCCGTCCGCGCGAAGGTCGGCGACCGTGCGAACGGCGAGCACCACCATCCAGACGAGGCAGAGCAGGTTGCTGAGCACCGTGTAATACAGGAACTCGACCGGGCTGGGGCGTCCGTCCAGGATGCCGGTGACCCGCCCGATCCCCCAGGCCATGAGCACTGCCGCGACGAGACGATAGGCGAGGGCGACGCGGCGATCGGGCACATGCATGCGCTACATCGTAGGTCGGCGCGGGAGTCGCGGATGATCACGGAACGATGACGGCATGGCAAACACCCCCCGCTCGCGTTGCGCGGCCTGAATGATCGGCGTAGTGTCGCGCGTCGTGGCAAACGACAGTGCCGAGCCGGCGCCCGAGACTCCCATCGCGAAACGCCTGCTGATCGGGGACCCTCTCGCGTCCACGGATGCGGACGATCATCTCCTGCGCAAGCGCATGGCGCTGCCGATCTTCGCGTCCGACGCGCTGAGCTCCGTGGCCTACGCGCCGCAGGAACTGCTCATGATCCTGATGATCGGCGGACTGTCGTTCCTGGCCTTCAGCCCCTGGATCGCGGCCGCCGTCGTCGTGCTGCTCATCGTGGTGGTGCTCTCGTACCGCCAGCTCATCAAGGCGTACCCGTCCGGGGGCGGCGACTACGAGGTCGCGCGCACGAACCTCGGTGAGATCCCCGGCGTCATCGTCGCCTCCGCCCTGCTGGTCGACTACATCCTGACGGTCGCCGTCTCAGTCGCGTCGGGCGTCGACAACATCATCTCCGCACTGCCGGGACTCAACCCCTGGCGCATCGAACTGGCGGTCGGATTCGTCATCCTGATCGTCATCGTCAACCTCCGCGGCGTGCGCGAGGCCTCGCGCGCCTTCGCACTGCCGACGTACATCTTCATCGGATCCGTCGGACTCATGATCGTCACCGGCATCATCCGCTGGATCCTCGGCGATCCGCCGGTCGCCTCGAGCAGCGCGTTCTCCGTGCAGGCCGAGAGCCTCACGCAGGCCGCCGTCATCCTGCTGATCCTCCGGGCATTCTCCAGCGGTTGTTCCGCCCTCACCGGCGTCGAGGCCGTCTCGAACGGCGTGCCCGCGTTCCGCCGCCCCAAGGTCAAGAACGCGCAGCGCACCCTCGTCGCGATGGGCGCCGTCGCCATCCTGCTCTTCTCCGGGCTGACGATCCTCGCGCTCGTGTCGGGCGTGCACTACGCGGAGAATCCCTGCCACCTCATCGGGTTCGACTGCACGCAGCCCCAGCCGAGCCTCATGGCGCAGGTCGCGGCCGCCACCTTCGGGATGAACTCGATCCCGTTCTTCATCATCCAGGCGGCGACCGCGTGCGTGCTGCTGCTCGCAGCAAACACCGCCTTCAACGGGTTCCCGCTGCTCGGCGCCGTGCTCGCGCGAGACGGATATGCCCCGAAGGCCATGAACACTCGCGGCGACCGCCTCGTGTTCTCGAACGGCATGATCCTGCTCGGGCTCGCGGCGATCGTGGTGCTCATCGCCTCACAGGCGAACCTGACGACCCTCATCCAGCTCTACATCATCGGCGTGTTCGTGTCGTTCTCGCTCGGCCAGATCGGCATGGTGCGCCACTGGCGGCGAGAGCTTCGCGCTCTCACCCAGCTGCCCGCCGAGGCTCGCCATCAGAAGTCCGGGCGCTTCGAGCGGCGCGAGATCATCTCGGGCCTCGTCATCAACTCGCTCGGCGCGGGACTCACCGCGGCGGTGTTCATCATCGTCACGATCACCAAGTTCACGCACGGCGCCTGGTTGGTGTTCCTCGCGATCCCGGTGCTGTCGATCCTGATGATCGGCGTGCACCGCTACTACCGCGACGTCGAGCACGAGATCACCTACGACGACGAGACCCACTTCGGCGCAGCCGGAGACGTCGCGATCGTGCTGGTGGGACGCCTGCAGAAGCCCGTCGCCAAGGCCATCGACTACGCCCTCGCCGCGCGCCACGACAAGACCATCGCGCTGCACGTCGCCGTCACGAAGGAGTCGGCGGATGCGGTGCAGAAGGAGTGGGAGGAGCACCGCCCGCCCGTGCCGCTCGTGATCGTGGAGTCGCCCTACCGGACGTA
The DNA here is from genome assembly GCF_028743715.1 of Microbacterium sp. Clip185. Classification (NCBI taxonomy): domain Bacteria; kingdom Bacillati; phylum Actinomycetota; class Actinomycetes; order Micrococcales; family Microbacteriaceae; genus Microbacterium; species Microbacterium sp. Clip185. Next base: position 3,195,396 of record NZ_CP117996.1, read on the forward strand.
TGCCCAGCCGATCATCGCCTTCATCGAGAAGTACCGCGAGAAGCACGGATCCGCCGTCGTCACGGTCTACCTGCCGCAGTACATCGTCGGCCACTGGTGGGAGAGCTTCCTGCACAACCGTCGGGCACGCCGCATCGCGCAGCAGCTCATGCTCGTGCACGGCGTCACGATCACCCTCGTACCGTGGCTGCTGGACTCGTCCGAGGTCATCTACGGACGCCGCTCCCGTCCGCTGCCCGGGCAGGAGCGTGCGGGACGCCCCACCACACGCACCGTCAGCGTGGCGCGCCACGGCGAGGGCCAGAGCCGGAACTGACCCGATTCGCAGGGCTCCGGTCGCGCGTCCGCATCCGCATCGCTCCGGTCGGAGATCCGCATCCGCATCGCTCCGGTCGGAGATCCGCCCGAATGTCGGCGGATCCACGCCGCATCCTCCGACATCGGCATGTTTCTCCGACGAGGGAGACGGATGCCGGGACCGCATCCCTCGGACGCCCCGGAGCCGAAGGCCCGCGGCACAACTAGCCTGGAGGGGTGAGTTCCTCCCCCCTCGACGCTGCCGCCCTGCGCGCCGACTTCCCGATCCTCGATCAGAAGATCGGCGACGCCCCGCTGGTGTATCTCGACTCCGGTGCGACCAGCCAGAAGCCCCGCGCGGTGATCGACGCGGAGGTCGATTTCCTGCTGCGCGCCAACTCGGCCGTGCACCGGGGTGCGCACACCCTCGCCGCCGAGGCGACGGAGCTGTACGAGGATGCGCGGGCCCGGGTCGCAGGCTTCGTCGGCGCCGATGAGGAGACGCTGGTCTGGACCGGCGGGGCGACCCTCGCCCTGAACCTCGTCGCCTACTCGATCGGCAATGCCACCGCGGGGCGCGGCTCCGCCGCATCCGCAGCCCTCGCGCTGCGTCCGGGCGACGAGATCGTCGTGACCGAGATCGAGCACCACGCGAACCTCATCCCGTGGCAGGAGCTCGCCGCACGCACCGGCGCCGTGCTGCGCCACATTCCCGTCCACGACGACGGAACCCTCGACCTGGATGCGGCCGCCGCACTCATCGGCGACCGCACGCGCATCGTCGCCTTCACGCACGTGTCGAACGTGCTGGGCATCGTGAACCCGGTCGACGCACTCGTCGCCCTGGCACGCGAGGCCGGCGCGCTGACCGTTATAGACGCCTGCCAGTCCGCGCCCCACCTGCCGCTCGATCTGCCCGCGCTGGGCGTCGATCTCGCCGCGTTCTCCGGCCACAAGATGCTCGGCCCGTACGGCATCGGTGCGCTGTACGGCCGCCGCGAGGTGCTCGAGGCGCTGCCGCCCTTCCTCACCGGCGGGTCGATGGTCACGACCGTGACCAAGGATGCGGCCGAGTTCCTGCCGCCGCCGCAGAAGTTCGAGGCCGGCACCCAGCCCGTGTCGCAGACCGTGGCTCTCGCGGCCGCCGTCGACTACCTCGACGCGCTCGGAATGGACGCGGTGCACGAGCACGAGCGCATGATCGGACAGCGAATGATGGCGGGACTGAGGGACATCCCCGGCATCCGGCTGCTCGGCGACACCGCCGACGCGGACCGCGTCGGGCTTGCCGCCTTCGACGTCGACGGCGTGCACGCCCATGACGTCGGTCAGTTCCTCGACGCCCGCGGCATCGCGGTGCGGGTGGGGCATCACTGCGCCAAGCCGCTGCACGCCCGATTCGGGCTGACCGCATCCGTGCGGGCGTCCGCGTCGGTGTTCACGACCGAGGCAGACGTCGACGCCCTGCTCGGAGCCGTCGGCGACGTGCGCGCCTACTTCGGAGCGGACGCATGAGCGGGCTCGACGGGCTGTATCAGGAGCTCATCCTCGACCACTCCAAGCATCCGCACGGCACGCCCATGGCGGATGCCGAGGGGCGCACGGCGACCTCGCACCAGCGCAATCCGATCTGCGGCGACGAGATCGAACTGCGGGTGCGCCTGCACGACGACGGCACGGTGCGCGACGTGACCTTCACGGGCGCGGGATGCTCGATCTCCCAGGCCTCCGCATCCATGCTCGCCTCTCTCGTCGACGACATCATCGACGAGGAGGGCTCGTTCACGGCGGGTGCGGCCCGCGAACGCATCGAGCGCTTCCGCGAGGCGCTGCGCTCGCGCGGAACCGTTCCACTCGACGAAGAGACCTTCGGCGATGCCGCGGCGCTGTCCGGGGTGTCGAAGTTCACCGCCCGCGTGAAGTGCGCGATGCTCGCCTGGGTCGCCCTCGAAGACGCCCTCGCCCGCGCCTGACTCTCCGCCCGACGCGCGCGGTCCTGCCCGGGGCCGGGCGCGGAGGGGTGGCACCGTCCTCCCCGTGCCCGAGTTGCGACGCATGTGCGCAACAGCCACACCTTTGCGCAACAGCGACAGTCAATGACTGTGGCGGATGCGGAGAAGTGTCGCAGAGACACGGACCCAGGTCGCCGAGTGCGGACCGACGACCCCGCCGAGTGCGGACCGACTCCGCTGAGCGCGGACGAGCCCCACCGATGGCACCGGGGTTCCGAACCGCGACGCAGATGCGCAACCGCCACACCTTTCCGCATCCGCGACAGTCAAAAACAGTGGCGGATGCGGAAAGGTGGCGCGGTTACGGAAAGACTGACCCGACGAGACTGACCCGACGAGCGAGTCGGCGCGAGCCCTCGGGTGTCACCGCAGCCCGCACCGCCGAATCCTCGACGCGGCTCGTGGCTCAGGCGGCGGAGCCTCCGGAGCGACCGCGGCCGCCGCGGCGACGGCGACGGGACTCGTCACCAGAACCCGAGCCGGCACCCGCAGCGGAGCGCTCCGAGCCCGAACGACCGGATGCGGCGTCGCCGTCGCGCGCGAGCGACTCCACCCACGCGCGCTGCTGCTCGCTCACCGAGTCGCCGATCGTGCGGCCGCCGCGCGGCGCCACGTTCTCGGCCGTGTGGCCCTGGGGACGTCCGGCGCGGCGGTTCGGCGTGCGCTCGGCCGCGGCGCTGTGACGCGCCTCGACGGGCGCGGCACCGCGGACGGGAGCATCGGAGCGGCCGGTCGAACGTGCAGGAGAGGCAGCGGGGCGACCGACCCCACCGGAACGACCCGCACCGCCGGAACGGCCGGCACCACCCGAACGGGACGGAGCCGCCGCGGAACGCCCGGCGCCGCCGGAGCGAGCAGCAGAACCGCCCGAACGAGCGGCCGAGCCGCCCGAGCGCGAACCGCCGGAGCGTCCGCCCTGCGCGGGAGCGGTGACGGGCGACGGCTTCACGAGCGGCGCCGGCGTACCGACCAGCTCGGAGACGGCGGCGTGCGCCGCATCCACACGCTCGAGGGGCGCGGAGATCGAGGCCTTGCGCAGCAGGTCGGCGAGGTCGCGGCGCTGCGAGTCGAGCACGACGGTGACGACCGTGCCCTCGGCGCCGGCGCGCGCGGTCCGGCCGGAGCGGTGCAGGTACGCCTTGTGCTCGGCCGGCGGGTCGACGTGCACGACGAGCTCGACGTTGTCGACGTGCACACCGCGCGCTGCGACGTCGGTGGCGACGAGCACGCGGACCCCGCCCGCATCCGGATCTGCGCCGAAGGCCGCGAGGTTGCGCTCGCGAGCGTTCTGCGAGAGGTTGCCGTGCAGATCGACCGAGGGGATGCCGGCCGAGGTCAGCTTCTTCGCGAGCTTCTTCGCCTGGTGCTTGGTGCGCGTGAAGAGGATGCGGCGACCGTGACCGGACGCGAGGCGCTGCACGAGATCGTTCTTGTCGTCGTCGGAGACGTGGAAGACCCGGTGGGTCATGGCGGCGGCGGGAACGCTGGACTCGTCGACCTCGTGGCGCACCTCGTTCTGGAGGAACTTGCGCACGAGCGTGTCGACGCCGCGGTCGAGCGTCGCGCTGAAGAGCAGTCGCTGTCCGCCGGTCGGCGTCGCACCGAGGATGCGGGTGACACCCGGCAGGAAGCCGAGGTCGGCCATGTGGTCGGCCTCGTCGAGCACGGCGACCTGCACGCGGTCGAGGCGGATGACGCCCTGCTTCATGAGGTCTTCGAGGCGGCCCGGGCACGCCACGACGATGTCGACGCCGACGCGCAGCGCCTGCTCCTGCGGCTTCTGGCTGACGCCGCCGAAGATCGTGGTGACGTTCAGGCCCACGGCCGCGGCGAGGGGCGCGAGGGTCGCAGCGATCTGCGTCGCGAGCTCGCGCGTCGGGGCGAGAACCAGGCCGGTCGGACGACCGGGGGTGCGCGAGACGCCCGTGAGACGCGCCACCATGGGCAGCGAGAACGCGATGGTCTTGCCGCTGCCGGTGCGGCCGCGGCCGAGCACGTCGCGGCCGGCGAGCGCGTCGGGCAGGGTGTCCTGCTGGATGGGGAAGGGCTCCGTCTTGCCGGAGGAGGCGAGGACGGCGGCCAGCGGCGCGGGCACGCCGAGGTCAAGGAAAGAAGGCATGAAGAAGTGCTTTCGGATGAGGCGATCGATCGTGATCGCAAGACGGGGCGACGGCGCGGATTCGCGCATCGGTTCGCCGCTCGAGAAGAGGGCCCAGCGCCCGGAGGCGGGGCACGCGTATCGACGACGCAGCCGCCCGAAGGCGACACACAACCCTAACACCGGTGGATGCGGGTGCATTCCGGATGCGTTCAGCCGGGGTTGCGGAGAGCTCGCAGCCAGCGCCTGCACGGGCCCCGGCGACCGGGTGCGGACCCGCATCCGGCCCGATCCGCACTCACCCCGAAACACCGGACCGGGCCGCCGGCCGAAGCCGCGCGACCCGGTCCGTCGCCCTGAGGCTCAGCCGCCGAGCACCTCGCGCTCGAGGCGCGCGTAGCTGGCCTCCATGCCCTCGGTCATCCCGGTCGCGAGCACCGCGTCGCGCGTGGCCGCATCCGGATACTCGATGAGCAGCGTGAGCAGCGTCGCGCCGTCCTCCTCGTAGAGCGACAGGTCGTTCGTGGTCGAGGGGAAGTCGGTTCCCGTCATGTGCTCGGTCGTCACCCAGCGCCGCTCGGGCACGACGAGCTGCGTCTGTCCGTCGAAGCCGAACGGCTCGCCGACCACGCCCGCGCCCGGGGCCCACGCGTAGAGATAGTCGCCACCGGCGACGAGGTCGATCTCGCAGGTCGTCATGGTCCAGCCGTCGGGGCCGAGCAGCCAGCGGCGCACGAGGTCGGGGTCGGTGTGCGCACGCCAGACCACATCGCGCGTCCCGTTGATCAGCCGGGTGATGCGCACGTGCTGATCGCTGAGAATCTCGGTGCGCGTGCCCTTGCCCTCGGCGTAGGCGCGCAGGTCCTGCAGCACCGCGTCGAGCTGGTTGAACGCGAGCTTCGATCCCTCGACCGCGCCCATCGCGATGACCTGCTCGAGGGCCTCGAGCGAGTCGAAGTGCGAGACGTTCGTCAGCCGTGAGCCGGTCTCGGTCGGCGCGAAGGTGAAGGTCATGTGCTGCACCGGCATGCCCTCGACGGGCACGCCGTCCGCATCCGTGAACATGTCGCGCACCTCGAACATCGTGGGCTCCTCGATGGCGACGAACTCCCACGCCCCGCTGTAGCGCTCCCCCTGCGGGCTGGTCATCGCGTAGCGTGCGGTGCCGCCGACGGCGAACTCGAACGCCGTGAAGGATGCGGGATATCCGGGCGGACCCCAGAAGCGCTCCAGTTGACGCGGGTCGGTCAGGGCGCGCCAGAGGCGCTCGACGGGGGCGTCGACCTCGGCGACGAGCGTCATGGTGAGCGCTTCGGGGTCATGTGTGACGGCGGTGACGGGCATGGGGATCTCCTGGTGGGTTCGGCGGATGCGGCAGGCGCCGCATCCGAGTCAGGGCTCTTCGGCGAGCAGGTCTTCGAGGCGGGAGATGCGCGATCGCCACAACTGCTCGTACTCGGCGAGCAGCGAGCGCGCGCGGGCGATCGTTGCGGGATCGGCGCTCACGAGCCGCTCCCTTCCTTCGGCGCGTTTGGTGACCAGGCGCGCGGTCTCGAGCACGGCGACGTGCTTCTGAACGGCCGCGAACGACACCTCGTACACGGCCGCGAGGGCGGAGACCGACTGCTCGGCCTCGATCGTGCGCCGCAGGATGTCGCGGCGCGTGCGATCGGCGAGGGCCCGGAAGATCCGGTCCACCTCGGCGTCGCTGAGTTCCATTTGTACAACCATTTGGTTGTACGTTAACGCGGGGATGCGGGCGACACAAGAGGTGCGTTGTCGAGCGGGAGGCGATGCGCGGGGCGGCGGTCGGCGAAGCCGTCGAGCACTACTGCGGCAACCCGGCCGACCTCGGAGGCGAATCGGTCATCGGTGCGAGGAACCGCAGCATGGCGCGGTCGCGGCGACATCACCATGCGACTCCCCACGACTGCACACGGCGACGATTGTAGGACGACGCCATGCCACCGGCACGGGACCCGCTGCTACTGTTCCTGAACAGCGTTCAATGAACACCGTTCAGGAGAGTTGATGACTGCAATTCCCACGTCCCGACGCCGCGTCTACCTCGCCGATGTTCGACCACACTCCAAGCTGGTCGACGCAGCCCTCGTACTCTTGGGCACTGCGTTGATCGCGCTCGCCGCACTGGTCACGATCCCACTCCCCTTCACCCCCGTCCCGATCACGATGTCCACCTTCGCCGTCATGGCCGTCGGCGCGGCCCTTGGATCCGGCCGCGGCGCGCTCAGCGCTTCGCTTTACCTGGTCGCCGGCGCCGCCGGCGCACCGGTCTTCGCCTCCGGGCACTCGGGGGTCTCCCTGCCGACGTTCGGCTACATCATCGGATTCGTCGTCGCCGCTGCCGTCGTCGGGCAGCTCGCACGACGGAGGGCCGACCGCCACGTCCTCACCACGGTGTTGCTCGGCGCGCTCGGTACCCTCGTGATCTACGTATTCGGTGTGCCGTGGCTCGCGATCAGCGTGGGTGTCGACATCGGGCAGGCCATCCTCCTCGGTGTCGTCCCGTTCTTGGTCGGTGACGCGCTGAAGATCGTCGTGCTCGCTGCTCTCCTCCCGACCGCGTGGCGGACGGTCGGGGCGCCCTTCGCGGATGCCGGAGGCAACCGGTGACAGAGATCCGCGTGCTCGTCGACGCGGTCCTCAACGGGCGCACCGTCAGTCCCGAAGAAGCGCTGCAGGTCCTCGCAACACCTGACGATGAGGTACTTGAGCTCGTCGCTGCGGTGTCGCAGATCCGGCGCCGCTTCTTCGGGAACCGGGTGAAGCTGAACTACCTGGTCAACCTCAAGTCCGGCATGTGCCCCGAGAACTGCCACTACTGCTCGCAGGCCCTCGGGTCCACCGCGCCCATCCTGAAGTACTCCTGGCTCGACCGAGACGAAGCAGTGGCTCAAGCCCTCACCGGTGTCGACGGCGGAGCGGCACGCGTATGTCTGGTCGCCAGCGGTCGCGGCCCCTCGAACCGGGACGTCGACCGCGTGATCGACATCGCCTCCGACGTCAAAGAACGCGCACCGGGCATCGAGGTGTGCGCCTGCCTCGGGCTCCTGCGCGAGGGGCAAGCTGAACGGCTGGCGGGAGCCGGCATCGACGCGTACAACCACAACATCAACACCGCCGAGTCGTTCCATGACCAGATCGTGCAAACCCACACCTACGATGACCGCGTCGGCACGGTGCAGAACGCAAGGGCTGCCGGCCTGTCGCCGTGCAGCGGCCTCATCGTCGGCCTCGGCGAATCTGACGAACAGGTCATCGAAGCACTCACGGCACTTCGCGCCCTCGGCTCAGACTCGGTCCCCATCAACTTCCTCGTTCCTTTCGACGGGACGCCCATGGCAGACAAGTGGGACTTGACACCCCTCCGGTGCCTCCGAATCGTCGCCGTCGCAAGACTGCTGTGTCCGACGGCTGAGATTCGCCTCGCCGGCGGTCGAGAGACCCACCTCGGATCGCTCCAAGGCCTTGCTCTGCACCTGGCGAACTCGATCTTTCTCGGCGACTACCTCACAGCCGAAGGTCAAGCGGCAGCAGCTGACCACGCATTGATCACCGACAACGGCTTCATCGCCGAAGGGACCAACGACCAGCCCTCGAACGCGAGAGCGCTCCTCCCGCCCGTCGCCCGCAAGCGCGGCGCAGGCACAGACATGAGCGCGAACGCGTAACGCACGCAGTGACGGCCTCCGCGGCTTGAACCGGCGGCGTCACGCGTGTGGGGTCGCTGCTGACGTATCGGTCGTGGAGATGCGGCGGCTGGTGGCTACACCGTGCCGAGGCCCAGTCTGCCGCATCCCACGACCTGCAGGTCGAGCTCGGGCAGGTCGTTGCGCACCTTGCTGCCCGTGATCCTCGAGCAGTACTCACCGCGCTGCCCGGTGGGCTCTGCTGAGCTGAGGTGCGCCGAACTCCTGCAGAACCCGCCGACGTGCCGCTCCTGACGCCCGTCACGCCGATTTTGCAGGAGTTTGGGCACGCGGCAGGACGCGGCGGCGGCGGGATGCGGCCGGATGCGGCGGACGCAGAATGGCCCGGCGGGGCCCAGAAGACAGGGCGGGACGCAGCGGCGGCGTTCACTCCAGCACGGCGCGGAGCCTGGCCGCAACCTCCTCCGGTGCGACGTCGGCGACCCAGGCCTGCATAGCCGCCTCCGAGCCGGCGAGGTACTTCAGCTTGTCCGCCGCTCGGCGCGGCGAGGTGAGCTGCAGATGGAGCCGGGCGGTGTCGCGAGCGAGCCTTGTCGGCGCCTGGTGCCAGGCGGCGATGTAGGGCGTGGGGCTGTCATACAGGCGATCGACGGCGTTCAGAATGCGCAGGTAGCTGTGCGCGAGCCCGTCGCGTTCGACAGGAGAGGTCGCCGCGAAGTCTGCCACGTGGCGCTTGGGAATCATGTGCACTTCGAGGGGCCACCGCGCGGCATACGGGATGAACGCGATCCAGTGCTCGGCGTCGAGCACAACGCGTGGCCCGCGCGATTCGACCTCGACCACCCTGTCGAACAGGTCTGCCCCTTCGCGTTCCAGAGAGCGCAGAAGACGCTGCGTGCGAGGCGTCACGTAGGGGTAGGCGTAGATCTGGCCGTGCGGGTGGGGCAGCGTGACGCCGATCTCAGCCCCGCGGTTCTCGAAGACGAAGACCTGTTCGACGGCCGGGATCTCGCAGAGCGCGGCGGTTCGGTCGGCCCACGCCTCGATGACGGTGCGCGCCCGTGTCGGGGTCAGCGTGGCGAACGATCCCTCGTGCTCCGGGCTGAAGCACACCACTTCGCACCGACCGACCGAGGCGCGCTCCCGAAGCAGCGAGTCCGGGGCCGTGTCGACGCCGTGATCCGTTCCCCTCTCGGTCGCGGGACCGAAGGCGGGCGACTTGTTCTCGAAGACGGCGACGTCGTAGAGCGCGGGGATCTCAGACGGATTGGATGCGGTCTGAGGCGCGAGCGGGTCCTGGTGCGCGGGCGGCATGAATGCGCGGCTCTGCCGAGCGGTCGCGAAGGTGATCCAGTCCCCCGTCAGCACGTCTTGGCGCATCCTCGCGGTCGGAGCTCGCTCGCTCAGGGTCCGCCGATCGACCGCTCGCTGTTCAGCCAGCGCGGTATCGGGATCGTCGTAGTAGAACAGCTCGCGTCCGTCGGCGAGATGCGTGGCGCGTCTGACGACGCCGGCCTGCAGAAGAACCTGCTCCATCACGCGTCCTGCTCCACATCGGTCTCGAGGGCGTTGCGGCGCGCACCGACACAGCGGGCGCGTCCGGTGGCGAAGCGGGTCATGGTGAAACCTCTCCGGAGGGAGCGGGCCGCGTTCCGACCCGCTCCCTCATGGCGGCGGTGCGACTACTTGCTCACGCGCTCGTTGTAGGTGGTGAGCTGATCGGTGCCCTTGGCCTGGGCCTTCTCGAGCGAGGAGCGGACGTCGGCACCTCCCGCAATGGCCTGGATGGCGCTGCGCACGTCTGCGCGGCTCTGACCGAACGCACCGTTGTGGCAGCCGCCGGTCGCCGCGGTCTTCGCCGTGTCGGTGAGCTGGGTCAACAGGGCGAGTTTGGGCTGGCTGGTCTCCGAGGCGAGGAGGCCGTCGAGCGCCCCCTGATTGCTGGGCAGGTACCCGCTGTCCTCGAAGATCTGTCGCTGCACATCGGCGGAGCCCATGAACCGGGCGAACTCCACGGCGGCCGCCTTCTCGGCGTCGCTGTGCCCTTCGCCGAGAATCCAGAGCGCGCTTCCGCCGGGAACGGCTCCGCCGCCCTTCGTCGCGACCGGGAGTGCGAAGGCACTGATCTCGAAGGATGCGGCGGCCGTGGTGGCGCCGAGGCTGGCCGATGAAGCCAGCAGCATCGCGGCCTGCCCGACGCTGAAGGCGTTCTGGGCAGCGACGCCGTCGCTTCCGACGTTGACGATGGCCCCGGCCTGAAGGGACTTCTGGTAGTGCGTCCACACGTCGACGAGATCGTCGTCGACGAAGTCGAAGGCCGTCGCCGGATCCGCGCCGAGCCCGTTGTCGGGCGTGCAGTAGACGACATTGTTCAGGGCGCTGAACTGTTCGTTCCACCACTCGTTCTGCTGGAAGACCAGACCGGGGGTGCCGGTGGCGGCGTAGATCTTGTCGGCCCAGTCGAACAGCTCGTCGATGCTCGCCGGCGGCTTGTCCCCGCTCAGTCCCGCGGCCTGCAGCTTGGTGGCGTCGAAGAAGACGGCCGGCTGCGAGACCATGAGCGGCACCGCCCACAGCTCGCCGTCGAACGTGTAGTAGTTCGCCGCCGCGGCGACCACGTCGTCTGCTGTGTAGTTCTGGCCGTCGAAGGTGGTGATGCTCTCGGGAGCGGTCGCGAGGCCGCTGTCGTGCAGGTAGGCCGAGAACGTGTCGCCGCCCTGCAGGAGCACCGGGGTGTCACCGCTCTGGACGGCGTTGGTCAGCTTGGCCGCCGTTTCGGTGTAGTCGCCTTGGTAGATGGGATTGATCGTGATGTCGACGGCGTTTTCGGCGTTGAAGGCGGTCACCTGCTTCAGCAGAGCGTCGGCCGACGACCCTCCCACGGAGTACCAGAAATCGACCGTGACGGGACCGTCGGCAGCAACGGTCCCCTGCGGCTGCGCCTGTCCGGAGCATCCGGCCAGGATCAGGGATGCGGCGGCCGCCAGGGTCACGCCCGCTGCCACCGCCTTGCGTGTGCGAATCACTTGACTGCTCCTTCGGTTAGTCCTCGGGCGAGGAACTTCTGTCCGACGACCACGAGGATGATCGTCGGGATGCTGACGACGATGAGGCCCGCCAGCCCCGCGCCGAAGTCGGTGTCGGCCTCATCGAAGAGGGCCTTGACCCCCACCTGGACGGTGCGGGCCGTCGGCGACTCCGTCACCAGGAGCGGCCAGAGGTATCCGTTCCACGCGGCGATGGCGGAGACGAGGGTGACCGTCATGACGGTCGGCTTGGTGAGGGGCAGCAGGAAGCGGAAGAGGAACCGCATGGGCCCTGCCCCGTCGACGGTGGCCGCTTCCTTGATCTCCGTCGGGAAGCTCAGGAACGTCTGCCGCAGCAGGAAGATCGAGTACGCCGATGCCACGAAGGGGATGAAGACCGCGACGAGGGTGTCGAAGAGTCCGAGCTGGCGGATGGTGAGGTAGTTGGCCACGACCGTCGCCTCATTCGGGATCATCATCGTCACCAGGTACATGCCGAGGATCAGCCCGGGTCTGCGAAAGCGACCGAAGACGATGGCATAGGCAGCCAGAACGCTCGTGAGCACCTGGAATCCGGTCTGAGCGACGACCACCACCGCACTGTTGAGCATCTGACGCAGCAGTGGTGCGCGATCGAACGCCGAACGGAAGTGGTCCCACGTGAAGCCGGTGGGAAGAAGATCCCATAACGTGCCCGTGATCGCCGGCGTCGGGCGGATCGACCCGAACAGGACGTACACCAGCGGGAGGATGATGACGAGTGCGACGACGGAGAGATAGACGAAGAGCGCGATGTGCGCGACAGGCCTTTTCATCGGTAGTTGACCCTTCGCTCGAGAACTCCGAATTGGATGGCGGTGAGCGCGAGGATCAGCACCAGAAGGATGAGGGAGCGCGCCGAGGACGCACCGTAGTCAGCCGTTCCCCCGAAGGCCGCCTGATAGATGTCGATCACGAGCGTTCGGGTGGAGTCCGCGGGGCCGCCCCCGGTGAGGACGTTGATGATCGTGAACTCGCGAAGCGCCTGGATCGACTGGGTCACGATGATGAAGAACAACGTCGGTGTGATCAACGGCAGCGTGATGCTGACCGTCCGTCGCCAGAAGCGGGCGCCGTCGACATCCGCGGCTTCGAAGACCTGCTTGTCGATCGAATCGAGCGCGGCGAGCAGCAGCAGGACGGTGAATCCGATGGCGGTCCAGACGTCCACGATGATCACGGAGAGCAATGAGACGTCCGTGGCGGTCAGCCACCCGACGTTGCTCGCGCCGAGGGCGTTCGCCAGCACGTCGAGCAGTCCGGTGGACGGCGTCATCAGCGCACGGAAGGCGAGGCCGGCGACGGCGGTGGACACCGCCATCGGGATGAGCACGGATGCACGGAACACCCCGGTTCCGCGTACACGCCGGGAGACCGGTAGCGCGATGGCCAGTCCGACGACGACCTTGCCCGCCACCGACCCGAGCATGAACAGGAGGGTGACTCCGAGGGTGCGCCAGAAGTCCGGGTCGCCGAACATCTTGGCGAAGTTCTCGCCTCCGACGAAGCCGTTGGGCTGCCCGAACAGGTTGGTCGACTGCATCGACAGGAAACCGGTGCGCAGCAGCGGCCAGTAATCGAATGACACGATCGCGATGACGCTCGGAAGAAGGAAGAGGACGGCCCAGAGGTGAGGGCCGCGCCGCCTCCTGCCTGGGCGCGTCGCTGTGCGGGCGGAAGTGTCAACCACGATGTCTGTCTCCGTCTGAGTCGGTGCAGTTGAGAGTGTAGGGAACGTTCCCTACTATTGCAACCGTCATGGTCCTCCTCGTGTCCGCCGGACACCGACGGACGGAAGATTGGGTGAACAAATGTTTCTCGACATCGAGTGGATCAGCAGGTCTACCCTCACCGAGGTCGTCCTGCTCCTCGTCGCATTCCTCCTCTCCGCGATCGTCGGGATCGAACGGCACCGACAGGTCAAGAGCGCCGGCCTGCGCACCCACACCCTCGTCGGGGTGGGCTCGGCGATGTTCACCCTGGTCTCGGCGTACGGCTTCAGCATGGTGATCGGCACAGACGTCACCCTCGACCCGTCACGCATCGCCGCGCAGATCGTGTCGGGCATCGGCTTCCTCGGCGCGGGTGTGATCTTCGTTCGTCAGAACATGGTCTCCGGATTGACCACGGCAGCCTCGGTCTGGCTCGTCGCCGCGATCGGAATGGCGTGCGGAGCCGGAATGCCCGTCCTGGCAGTCATGGGCACCGCGTTGCACCTCACGACCGTGACCGTGATGTCGCGACTGGCACGGAAGGTCCCCCTGGCAGGTCGCGGTCGCGACCTCGTCGTGCACTACAAGGACGGGCGCGGCGCGCTTCGGGCCGTCCTCGAACGTGCGTCGGAGATGGGCTTCGAGGTCGCACTCACCGGCACACACCGCGAGGAGGTCGGACGGACGACTCCGATCGTCGCGGCGAGCCTGCGTTTCAACCGCGGACGTACCTCCATCGACAATCTGGTCGAGGCTCTCACCGAGGTGAAGGGCGTGCAACGCGTGGAGGCCGCGTCCGACAGCGACCGCACCTGACCGGCGCCTGCGCGGAGCGATGCCGCCGGGCTGCCGCACTGAAGGGGTGAGAACATGACAGCTATGCAGAGCGCACCGAGTCCCCGTCAGGCCGCGGTTTCACGGGTGGCGGCCGGGGCGTCGATCGAAGACACGGCACAGCACTTCAACATCCCCGTCGACCGTCTGCGCCGCTGGGTCGGCGCTCGAGACGACGACGGAGCCAGCGGCAATCGCACCCGGCGCGGCAAACAGGCCACCATCCTCGACCTCGCCGAACACACCGGGCTCTCGAAGTCCGTCGTCTCTCGCGCGCTGCGCGGCCAGTACGGCGTGAGCCCCGACGCCCAGGCCCGCGTGGCCGCGGCGGTGGAAGAACTGGGATACGTCTCCAACGCGGCCGCGCAGAACCTCAGCGCGTACCGAACGAACACCATCGGAGTGCTCGTGCGCGATGCCTCGGCCCCCTTCTACGGCGAGATGCAGTCAGCTCTCCAGAAGCGCGGCTCCACACTCGGTCAGCGGGTCTTCATCACCTCCGGGGCGCTGGACAACAACGACGAACGGCGCGCTCTGGAGGATCTGATCGCACTCCGAGTCGACGGGCTCATCGTGTGCAGCGGGCGGCTTCCGCTCAAAGAGGTCAAGCGGTTCTCCACGAAGTTCCCCGTCGTCGTCGCCGGGCGGCCCGACATCGACCCGGCCGTCGACAGCGTCTTCGGAGACGAGGATGAGGGGGCTCGCCAGCTCGCGGACCATCTGGTGGATCTGGGGCACCAGAGGGTCGCCGTCTTCCAGCCCCCGACGACAGTCTCGCCCATCCTGCATCGCCGCATCGAGGTCATGCGATACCGGCTGGAAGAGCGTGGCGCCGAGGCGCTCGTCGTGGCGACCGCATCCCCCGACGAGGCGCGGGAGCTCCTGTCCGGTCTTCCATCGGGCGTGAGTGCCGTGATGTGCCCGAACGACCGCTACGCCGCGGCCGTTCTCCTCGAGCTGCGCACGGGCGCTCGCCCGCTCTCGGTCACGGGATTCGACGGCGTCGGAGGACTCGCCAGCGCGCTCATCGACCTCACCACCTGGCGTCAGCCGATCGCAGACATCGGCGCTGCCGCCGTCGAGCGTCTTCTTCACCTCGTCACCCACCGCAACGCCGTCGTGGACCACCTCGCCATCGCGGGACGGTTGCATATCGGGACGACGACCGCTCCGCCGGCATAACTGTTCTTCCCCGGCAGGTTGTGAACGCGGAAGGCTGGCGTGGAGCCGCTGATGCCGGCGAGGGGTCGCTGGACACTCCCGGCGCCCTCGGTATAGTAGGGAACGTTCCCTGCACTGAAGGAGTTCCGCATGAGCATGGCTGTCGACGGGTTCACGTACGGTGTCTACCTGCGGCCCGACCCGCTCACATGCCGCGCTGTCGCGGAGTTGACCGATCTGCTCAAGAAGCAGTTCGGCATCGTGTCCGCAGCCGCCTTCCCGCCGCACGCCACCCTGGCCGGCGCGGTTCCCAGCGAGGCCGACGAAGCCGATCTGATCGCCGCTCTCGACCCGGTTCTGCGCGCGACGTCCCCCATCGCCGTGCACAACTCGGGGATCGCGCGACACAACATCGCGGTGACCTTCGACGTCGACAAGACCATCAGCGGCGAGAAGAACGCCGCGATCAAATCGCTCGCCGTCGCTGTGAACGATGCACTCGAGCCCTTCCGCGAGCACGGCGAGGGGTTCCGGATGAAACCCTTCGACGCCGACGGCTTTCGCGCGCACCTCTCGCTGGCCTCCCACGACCTCGAGGAGCTGCCCCACCTGCGAACGGAGGTGGAAGCGTTCCTCCGCGCCCTTCCCCACACCGCACCGTCCGACTTCGTCGCCGACACCGTCACGCTGTTCCGGTTCCACAGCGCCGACTGGACCCGCGAATGGTGGAAGGACCTGCGCTGGTGGCACCTGCGCTCCTGGACTCTCACGGGCAGAGACTCTTCGTCCTAGCGGAGCGCGCCGCCGCATCCGCCCGCGTCAGAGGTGGGCGAGCGACCCGTCCTCGGCCTGAGCGGCGAGTACCAGGAAATCGACGACCAGCTGCACGATGACACCATCGGCGTCGACTCCCCAGTACACCGGGTAGCTGCCGTCGCCGTGGCCCGACTCCGCGACGATGCCGGCATCACCGCGACCGAGCGGCACGTCGATCGCGACAGGATGCGGCGCGCGGAGGACATCATCGAGAACCTCGGCCTTCGCTCGACGGCTCATCTGCGCGTACGCGGGGTAGTCCACGATGCAGACGCAGCCCGCATCCACCCCGATCACGTGCCCCGAACCGGCCGTGGACGCCGGATGCCAGGCGACCGGCATCCGTTCGCCGAACCGCACGCGCAGAGCGGCGTTGCGCCCGAACGCCGTCACCCGTTCCACGGGGTACGAGCCCGGTGGCACGGTGCGGGCGAGAGGCCGGGCGTCATCGTTGTCATAGCCGAAATCGAGCACCGCGATCACGCCGGAACGGGTGACCAGCGTGCTGACCGGGCTCACGCGCGCCTCGGCGGTCTCGCCGCGGGCCGACACGACCGTGCGGTCTGTGAAGTTGCGCTGCTCGTCGAGCCGAGACTGTGCCGCGGGCATCGGATCCCAGGGGGCATCGGCGTCGGTGCCGGCGAGCGCCTCTCGTACCGCATCCTCTGAGACGAACGGAAGGGTCGGATCCTCGAAGTGCTGCGCGATCGAGCGGATCCTCCACCCGCTGCCCTGCCGCACCAGCGTGAACTCGTGGAACATGTCCAGCGGACGCGCGAACACCTCGGTCAGAACATATGCCTTCTCACCCACCACCTCGCTGCGTACGATCCGCTCGACCGCGACGCCGTATGAGGGCGGTCGACCGAACGACCGGAACCCCTCCGTCGTGTCGAGCGTGAAGTGCTCCTCGCGCACGCGCGCGACGAGGGCGCCCCACACCTCGAAGGCGTCGCGATGGCCGGATGCGGGATCCCGCCTTTCGAAGGCCGGGGCCGCCCTGCGCCAGACCGCGTCGTAGTCGGCGAGGAAGCGCTGCACGCGCCTCTGTACGGCCTTCTCCGGGAGAGAGCGCAGCATGACGCGATGCTAACGGGCGTGCCGTCGTCGCGCGAGGCGGCGCATCCCCTCACATCTCGTCATACGCATCGGAGAAGACGCGCCCCTCTGGCCCGGACTCCCCCAACCAGTAGGGCAGCGCCCCCGGGGTCTCCCACACCGCGGTCAGGAAGGCCTCGAACGAGGCCGCGATGACGGGCCAGCTGCCCACGACGCCGTGAAACTCGTCGAAGCTGTCGTACACGCGCCCGCCGCGGCTCGCGGACAGGTCCACCGAGAGGTGGTCGCCGCCGGGTGTGCGAGCGATCAGGTAGGCCGCCCGGCTCACCGCATCCGCTTCGCCCGGGTCGCCGACGATGATCGGATTCGCGGGAACGACCTCGTCCGGCGGCAGGAGGGTGAGCTCGCGCGCCTGGCCGACGAAGAGCACGGCTCCCCCGCAGCCTTCATAGAACTCCCGCACGCTGTCGGGGAGACGCTCGTCACCGCGCTGGACGCGAGGGAGCGACGTCGGCGGCAGCACCTCGCAGTCGGTGCGCAGTCGTGCGCGCTCCAGGAGTTCGGCGATGTCCACGCATCCATTCTCCGGCGCGAGACGAGGGACCGCTGGCAGCCCGGCCGCGCGACGCAGAGATCCCGGGCTTTCATCGATCCCGAGCCGCTCGTCCGAACTCCTGCAGAATCCGCTTCTCGTTCGGACCGAGGCGGCTCTCGCCTGCTTCTGCAGGAGTTGCGCTCGAGATGATCCCCCAGCTGCGGGAAGCGATGGCCGGCGTCGAGGTCCGCGACACGCCGACTCACCCCCGCTCGCCTGTCACAGATCGACGCGGAACGCGCGATCTGTGACAGGCGAGCGCGGGGGGGGTGCGGGTCCACACCGCGCGTCCAGCGCCGGACTGCCCCACCGACCCGCAGGCCCCGGGCCCACCGACCCGCAGGCCCCTGCCCCACCGACCCGACCCGCAGGCCCCTGCCCCACGACCCGCACCCCACCGACCCGCACCCCGCCCGGGCGCGCCCGCAACTAGACTGAGCGGGTCCGGCACCCCGATCCCTGGAGCTCAGCCGCGTGACCACTCCCGCCACCGCCTCGCGTCCTGCCGCCGATACCGTCGAGAACGCTCGCGCCACTCCCGAACGTGAGCAGCCGTACGCGGCTCTCGGCCTGAAGCCCGACGAGTACGACCGCATCCGCGAGATCCTCGGCCGCCGCCCCACCAGCGGCGAGCTCGCGATGTACTCCGTCATGTGGAGCGAGCACTGCTCCTACAAGTCGAGCAAGATCTACCTCCGCCAGTTCGGCCAGAAGGTCACCGACGAGATGCGCGAGCGCCTCATGGTCGGCATGGGCCAGAACGCGGGCGTCGTGGATGTGGGCGAGGGCTGGGCGGTCACCTTCAAGGTCGAGTCCCACAACCACCCGAGCTACATCGAGCCCTTCCAGGGCGCTGCCACCGGCGTCGGCGGCATCGTGCGCGACATCATCTCGATGGGCGCGCGCCCGGTCGCCGTCATGGACCAGCTCCGCTTCGGCGCGATCGACAACCCCGACACCGCCCGCGTCGTCCACGGCGTCACGAGCGGCATCTCCTTCTACGGCAACTGCCTGGGCCTGCCCAACATCGGCGGCGAGACCGTCTTCGACAGCGTCTACCAGGGCAACCCGCTCGTGAATGCCCTCGCGGTCGGCGTCCTGCGCCACGAAGACCTCAAGCTCGCCGACGCGACGGGGCCCGGCAACAAGGTCGTCCTCTTCGGCGCCCGCACCGGCGGCGACGGCATCGGCGGCGCCTCGATCCTCGCCTCCGACACCTTCGCCGACGGCGGCCCCACCAAGCGTCCCGCGGTGCAGGTGGGCGACCCGTTCGCCGAGAAGGTGCTCATCGAGTGCTGCCTCGAGCTCTACCGCGACGAGCTCGTCGAAGCCATCCAGGACCTCGGCGCCGCCGGCATCTCCTGCGCCACGAGCGAGCTGGCCGCGAACGGCGGCTCCGGGATGCGGGTCGACCTCGAGAAGGTCCTGCTGCGCGACCCGTCGCTGACTCCCGAGGAGATCCTCATGTCGGAGTCGCAGGAGCGGATGATGGCGATCGTCGCTCCCGAGAAGCTCGACGCCTTCCTCGCCGTCGTCGACAAGTGGGAGGTCGAGACGAGCGTGCTCGGCGAGGTCACCGGCGACGGCCGCCTCTCGATCTTCTGGCACGGCGAGCAGATCGTCGACGTCGACCCCTCGACCGTCGCCGTGGACGGCCCCGTCTACGAGCGCCCCGTCGCCTACCCGACGTGGATCGACGCCCTGCAGGCGGATTCCGCATCCGCTCTGCCGCGTCCGACCGACGCAGCCACGCTGCGCGAGCAGTTCCTGCAGCTGCTCGGCAGCCCCAACCTCGCCGACACGTCGTGGATCACGAACCAGTACGACTACTACGTGCTCGGAAACACCGCGCTGAGCTTCCCCGACGACGCCGGCATGATCCGCGTCGACGAGGAGTCCGGGCTCGGGTTCGCGATCGCCACGGATGCGAACGGGCGCTTCTGCCAGCTCGACCCGTACCAGGGGGCGAAGCTCGCCCTCGCCGAGGCGTACCGCAACGTCGCCGTCACCGGCGCGATCCCCACCGCCGTCACCGACTGCCTCAACTTCGGCAGCCCGGAGAACCCCGAAGTCATGTGGCAGTTCTCGCAGGCCGTCGAGGGCCTCTCCGACGCGTGCCTCGAACTCGGCATCCCGGTGACCGGCGGCAACGTCAGCTTCTACAACCAGACAGGTGACGTCCCGATCCACCCCACCCCCGTGGTGGGCGTCATGGGCATCATCGACGACGTCGCCCGCCGCATCCCCAGCGGGTGGCAGGATGCGGGCGAGAACCTGTACCTGCTGGGTGTGACCGCCAACGAGCTGAGCGGCTCGGCATGGGCCCAGGTCGTGCACGACCACCTCGGCGGTCGCCCGCCGGCGGTCGATCTCGCCGCCGAGAAGCGCCTCGCCCAGCTGCTGCGCGCGGCCGGCGACCAGGGACTCATCTCCAGCGCCCACGACCTCTCGGAGGGCGGCCTCGGACAGGCCCTCGCCGAGGGCGTGATGCGCTTCGGCGTGGGCGCGCGCGTCTGGCTCACCGAGCTCATGGAGCGTGACGGGGTGGATGCCGCATCCGCCCTCTTCTCCGAGTCGACCGGCCGCGTGATCGTCAGCGTGCCCCGCGAGGAGGACGTGAAGTTCCGGGGCCTGTGCGCGGGACGCGACTACCCCGTGCTGCGCATCGGCGTCACGGATGGCGGCGACG
This sequence comes from Microbacterium sp. Clip185, assembly GCF_028743715.1. Classification (NCBI taxonomy): domain Bacteria; kingdom Bacillati; phylum Actinomycetota; class Actinomycetes; order Micrococcales; family Microbacteriaceae; genus Microbacterium; species Microbacterium sp. Clip185. The sequence continues at coordinate 3,215,405 of NZ_CP117996.1, forward strand.
GCGAGTCGGTGCTCGAGGTGCAGGACGTGTTCACGCTGTCGGTGTCCGAGCTGCGCGAGCGCTCGCGTGCCACGCTGCCCGCCGCCTTCGGCCCCACGGTGACCGAGGACGCCTGATGCGCGACGACGAGGAGTACGAGGGCTTCGCCGACAAGCGCCAGATGCGCATGAAAGTGGTCGCCTGGGTGGCGATCATCGCGCTGGTGCTCGTGGGCGGCGGCTCGACCGTGCTCGCTCTGCTCTTCGGCTGAGAGCCGGCGCGCGTATCCCTCGGCCGTCCGTCCGGTCGCGCCGTACGATGGGGATGTGGAACCTCTGCTCGAGTTCCTCGCGGTCTGGTGGTGGACCGCCCCCGCTGCAGCGGGCGCCGGCACCGTCGGATACGTGGCGGCGACGACCGGGCGGCGCCGAGCGCGTCGTCTGGCGCTGGATGCGGCCCGTCACCAGGAGCAGCGCGCGGTCCGGGAGCTGCTCAGCGCCCGCGCCCGCACGCGCGCCGCGCAGGCCGAGGTGCAGGCGGCTCGGGCCACCCGCAGCGCCTCCCACTCCGAGGCGCGCCGCGCGCTGAACCAGGCGCGCGAGGCGCAGCGCACCGCGACCCTGCTGCTGCGTGCCGCCCGTACGCGGGTGAAGGCGGAACGCGCCCAGCTGGCGGCCCGCGACGCCGAACTGCCCCTGGCGCGCATCGTGCGCGAGCACGACGCGATCGCCGCGCGCTGGCTCGAGTACGAGACCGACGTGGAACTCGCGATCGCCGTACCGCAGATGAGCGACCCGCACCATCCGGAGACCGCCGCCTACCTTCAGGCGATGCAGCGGGCTCAGTGGCTCCGACCGCCGAGCGGCGCGACGCGGATGGATCCCGCCGATTTCGTGGCCTATGCCGCTGCGGTCCGGGAGTTGAACGAGGCGTTCGCGGCCGCGGAGACCGCCGCCCTGCGTGCTTCCGCCGAGCGGGGACGACGGCGCGAGCAGGTTCCGCCGCGCGAGCGCGCGGCCGCATCCGACACGCCTCGCGTCATCCGCACCGAGCCGGCGCGGCCGGTGCCGGAGGCATCGAAGCCCGCGGTGCGAGCACAGGAGTCGCCGGGGCGCACCGAGCGCGTCGGCCGCGCGGTCTGGCCCGTTCCGCGTCGCTCCGGCGGCACCGGCCGCGACGCGCAGCCCTGAGGCCGAGCGCACGCCTGCCGCGGCGTCGGTGCCGCGACATGTGCACGACCGATCGGGACTCCGGCACCACACCCGCCACAGGAGCACGCAGCAGCACCAGCCGCCGTGCAGACGTCGCAGCCGAGGCGCGCCGGTGGCACGGCGCCCGCCACCGTCAGCGGGTAAGGGTCAGGATCTCGGCACCGGTCTCGGTGATGGCGATCGTGTGCTCGGTGTGGGCGGTGCGGCATCCGGTCGCGCTGCGCAGGGTCCAGCCGTCGTCATCCGTCACGAGCTGATCCGTGTCGACCATGACCCACGGCTCGAGCGCGAGCAGCAGGCCCGGACGCAGCACGAAGCCGCGGCCGGGACGCCCCGCGTTGGGAACGTGGGGATCCTGATGCATCGTCGTGCCGATGCCGTGCCCGCCGAACTCGACATTGACCGAATAGCCGGCCTGCTTGAGCACCGTGCCGATCGCACGCGACAGATCGCCGACCTTGGCGCCGGGCTTCGCCGCGGCGATGCCCGCGGCGAGCGCGCGCTCGGTCGCATCGATCAGCGCGACGCTCTCGGCGGGCCGGCTCTCGCCCACGATGAAACTCACGGCCGCATCCGCGGAGATGCCGTCGAGCGTGACGGCCAGATCGAGGGTCAGCAGGTCGCCGTCGGCGACGCGCTCATCATGCGGCATGCCGTGCAGGACGGCGTCGTTGACGGCGGTGCAGATGTAGTGGCCGAACGGTCCGCGGCCGAACGAGGGCGCGTAGTCGACGTAGCACGACACCGCGCCGGCGTCGAGGATCATCTCCTTCGCCCAGGCGTCGATCTCGAGCAGGTTGGTGCCGGGCACGACGCGCGAGCGGATCGAATCGAGGATCTCGCCGACGAGAGCCCCCGTCCGGCGTGCGCGGTCGACCTCGGCGGGAGTGAAGATCTCGATCATGGCACTCACCATTCTCCACCGTCGCTGACCGGCCTCCATCGTCGGGCTCTCGCTCGACGAGCTCGGATGCGGACGGTTCCTCACCTCGGACACGGTGAACTCCGACCTGGTGACCCACGATCCGCGCACCTCGGCTCCTAACATGGAGAGGTGGAGCACCTCTTCGCGTTCCTCCAGTCCTACTGGTGGCTCGCCTTCCCTCTCATGGGCGTCGCCGGCGGCGCCGCCCGCGCGTGGGAGCGAGGTGCGAAGCGGCGGCACGAGAGGCGACTCGAACTGATCCGGGCGAAGAGCGGCGCGATCGCACCGGTGCCCGCCGAAGCGTTGCCGCAGTCACAGCCGCAGCCGCAGCCGACGGCATCGGCGCTTCACCGCACCCTCGCCGAACACGACGCGACCACGGCGCGCTGGCTCGAGTACGAACTCGACGTCGCGAAGATGATCGCCTATCCCACCATGAGCGACGGGCGGCAGGAGCTCACCGCCGCGTTCCTACGCGCAAAACGGGTCGCGGATCGGATGCGGCCCGCCTCGGCGGACGCCGAGATCAGCGCGGCGGAGCTGACCGCCTACCAGAACGCCGTCACCGACTACGAGGTGGCGTTCGACGTCGCCGAGCGTGAGGCGCGACGCGTGCGGGATGCCGGGTTCACACCCTCCGAGCGCAAGCGCCTCGATACTGCTCAGCAGCTGCTCGCGGTCGCGGTCGACGAGGCGGCGACGCCCGCCGAACGTCAGCTCGCGTATCGCCGGGTGCGAGAAGAACTCGACGGATTGATCTCGCTCTCGGATGCGGCGATCGACGAACTCGAGAGGCGCGTCGCCCTCGAGCTGCCCGCGGCCGCCGCCCAGAACGAGTCGGCGGGTTCGGAAGCCGGTCTCCCGCCATCCGTGCCCGAGTCGGATGAAGAGGGGCACCGACGCGAACCGCCGATGCCCCCAGGCCCCCGCGACGCCCCCCAGCGACACTCACATCCATAACGCAGGCCACGTCTTCTCAGGCACATCGCCTAACGTGGACGCTGTCCAAATATATACCACGTCCACTTTTCACTTCAGGATCCATGCCCGAGTCACTGCGCGCACGCAAGAAGCGCGAAACCGAGAACGCGATCGAGATCGCGGCCGTCGAGCTCGCCCTGGAGCGGGGACACGCCGCAGTGACGGTCGCCGACATCTGCAAGCGCGCCGATGTGTCGCGCAGCACGTTCTTCAACTACATGAGCTCCCGCGAGACCGCCCTCTTCGGACGCTCGCTTCATCTGCTGCCGGCCGACCAGGCTGCCGTCATCATCGAGATGTCGGCCGACGTCCCGCTCACAACGGCCGTCTTCCGCCTGATCATCGCCTCGATCGGCCATGCGCAGATCAACGCCGTCGTCGCGGCGGGACGCAACCGGATGCTGCTGGAGCAGCCCGACACGCAGGCCGCGATCCTCGCGCCCTTCCTGTCGCTGACCACGGAGCTCACCGCTTTCCTCGCGCCGTGGCTCGCGGCGCACCCCGAGCGTCGGCGGCTCGCCGACGATGACACCTCGATCGTGCGCGAGGCGTCGTTGACGGTGCTGGTGACCGTGTCCGCGTTCCAGTCGCTCATCTCCGACACCACGGGCACGGGCGATGTGGAAGCGACCGAGGCGGCGTTCCGCGACTCGGTCCGCAAGCTCGCCCTGCTCGCCGACGAGAGCGCGCGCTGAACACCGGAACGCGCCGCACCCCGAAGGATGCGGCGCGTTCGGCGAAGGGTCGTCAGGACGTCAGCTTGTCGACCCACTCCTGGTTCTGAGTGACCCAGTCGGCCACGGCGGGACCGTAGTCGTCGCCACTGCCGCCCGTGTTGAACATGGCATCCTCCAGCGAGTAGAGGGTGTCGTTGTCCATCCGGAACGAGGAGAGCCATTCGTTCACCTCGGGGAAGTCCTCCGCGAAGGTGGACGAGGTGACGGTGTGGATGCCCTCGGCGTCGCCGAGCAGCCCGTCCGGGTCTTCGAGGTCCTTGATGGGGAATGCGTTGTAGGCCCAGTGCGGGCGCCACAGCGTCACGGCGATGTCCTTGCCAGCATCCGTCGCCGACTTCAGCTCCGTGAGCATGGCCGGCGTCGACGAGGTGACGAAGTCCATGCCCTCGAGCCCGTAGCCCGGGATGACGTCGTTCTGGGTGACGGTCACGAGCCCGGATCCCGCCTCGATCCCGACGAGCCGGTTGCCGAACAGGTCGGCATTGGCAGCGAGCTCTGTCAGCGAGTCGATCGGGGCGTCCTCGTTGACCGCGATGGTGAGCTTGGCCTCGTCGTTCCACGCGCCGAGGTCGACCAGGTCGTCGCCGTAGGTCTTCATGTACTCGGCGTGCGTCAGCGGCAGCCAGGTGTCGAGGGTCAGGTCGTACTCGCCGTTCGCGACACCCGTGTAGGCGGCGGCAGGGTCGGCGTAGACGAGCTCGACGTCGTAGCCCTTCTCCTCCAGCACGTGCTTCCACAGCTCGGATGCGGCGATGCCCTCGTCCCAGCCGTTGAAGACGGCCACGCGGATCTCTCCCTTGCCGTCACCCCCGTCGCCGATGCCGGTGGCATCCACGGCTCCGGTGACCAGCAGCGCGGCGGTGCCCGCGAGGGCGACCCCGGCTGCGATACGTCGACTGATGCTCATGGTGAATCCTCTCTCTGCGGGCGAAGCCCGCCGATGCGATGGTCGCGGACCGGTGTCCGCGCGGTGGATGCGGCGATCAGACGCCGGCGCCCACCGGGGTGCGCTCGGGTGCGGGCGCCGTCTGCGTCTCGGCCGACTCAGCCGACGCGGACGCCGCACGGCGCTGGGGGCGAGCGGTGCGCTCGCGGCGGCGTCCGGGCGCCGCGAAGCCCGCCGTGACGCGGTCGAGGATCATCGCGAGCACGACCACCGAGAGCCCCGCTTCGACGCCGAGCCCGATGTCGATGCGGCTGAGGCTCTGGACCACGGCGCCGCCGAGTCCGCCCGCGCCGACCATTCCGGCGATGACGACCATCGACAGGCTCAGCATGATGACCTGATTGACGCCGGCCATGATGCTCGGCAGGGCCAGCGGGAGCTGGATCTGGCGCAGGATGCGGCCGGGCGTCGATCCGAAGGCGTGCCCCGCCTCGACGACCTCGGCATCGACGCTGCGGATGCCGAGCTCGGTCAGACGCACGCCCGGTGCCATGGCGAAGATGATCGTGGCGACGATGCCGGGGACGGGACCGACGCCGAAGATGAGCATGGCGGGGATGAGGTAGACGAAGGCGGGCATCGTCTGAAGGAAGTCGAGCACGGGGCGAAGCACCGCAGAGACCCGGTCGTTGCGGGCGGCCCAGATACCCAGCGGCACGCTGATGGCGACGGCGAGGACGGCAGCGAGGATGACGAGGGCGAGCGAGTCCATCGCGTTGGACCACTGCCCGATCGACACGATCAGCACGAGACCGAGCGCGCTGCCCACGGCGAGCCACAGGCCCTTCGACCAGTAGGCGAACGCGGCGACGACGATCACGACGGCCCAGAACGGCGGCGTCGACAGCGAGGCGTCGAGCCAGCTGTAGACGGCGGCGAAGACGGCGGAGATCCCGTCGAAGAGCCAGCCGAAGATGTCGATCGCACCGCGCACGATCGACTCGACGACGGAGCCGAGGGGGAGACGGAACATGTCGTTCATCGGGCGGCTCCTTCCGTGCCGGCGAGCGCCGGTTCGCCGACCACCGCCAGCGTCTCGGTGAGCACGGCGGCGGGCACGGATGCGGGCACGTCGATGATCGGGTTCTCCCGCGTGACGGCGGGAACGTTGCCGAGGGCGGCGAGGAGGGTGACGCGGGGGATCACTCCGACGAGGCGCTGACGCTCGTCGACCACGGCGACGGGGTAGGGCGACTCGACCGCGTGCTCGACCACATCCGTCAGCGGGTCATCGGGTGCGACCACCTGCTGCGCGCGCTGCACGATGCGGCGGAGGTCGGTCTCTCCCGCCTTGACCGCGCGGATCACGGCGCGGTCGGTCACGGCGCCGATGTAGCGACGGTTCTCGACGACGGCCACGGCCCCGGCCTGAAGATCGCGCATGACGCGCAGGGCTCCGCGCATCCCGGCCGACACGGGCGTCGTCGCCTGCGGCGGCGCCATGACGGAGGACGCCGTCAGCACGCGCGCGCGGTCGACGTCCTGCACGAACTGGGCGACGTAGTCGTTCGCCGGGTCGGTGAGGATCTCCTCGGGGGTACCGTTCTGCACGATGCGGCCGTCGCGCATGACGGCGATGCGGTCGCCCAGGAACATGGCCTCGTTCAGATCGTGCGTGATGAAGACGATCGTGCGGCCGAGCTCCTGCTGCAGCTCGATCAGCTGCTCCTGCATCTCCCGGCGGATGAGGGGGTCGAGTGCCGAGAAGGCCTCGTCCATGAGCAGGATGTCGGTGCCGGAGGTGAGGGCGCGGGCGAGACCGACGCGCTGACGCATGCCGCCGGAGAGCTCTCCCGGCATCGCGTCGACGCGATCGCCGAGGCCGACCTTGTCGAGGATCTCCCGTGCGCGCTCGCGCCGCTCTTGCGTGCCGACGCCCTGGATCTCCAGTGCGTATGCGGCGTTGTCGAGCACCGTGCGGTGCGGCAGGAGCGCGAAGTGCTGGAACACCATCGAGATCGACGAACGACGGATGCGGCGCAGCTGCGCGGCCGAGGCGGTGGTCACGTTCTGGCCCTGCACCAGCACTTCGCCGGCGCTCGGGGGCAGCAGGCCGTTGAGCATGCGGATGATGGTGGACTTGCCGGAGCCGGAGAGGCCCATGATCACGAAGATCTCGCCAGGGTCGACGGTGAAGCTCGCGTCGATCACCGCGGCGGTGCCGCGGTCCGACACCTCGGCACGGGTCTTGCCCGCGCGCAGCTGCTCGATGACGGACTTGGGATTCTTGCCGAAGACCTTGAACAGGTTTCGGGCCTCGATGGCATGTTCGACACTCACGTGGATTGCACCTCGGCAGTCCGGTGCACAGACTGCATCGGTCACGCCCGGGTGGACGACCACGGGCGGCCGCGTCGGGAGGCGCGTCACGCACGGGCTCCGGGCATAGGACCCGGGCACGGTCGTCGACCGTACGCTCGCCGACGCGCTCCCGAAGGGGCATCAGGCGACCGCGGACTGGTCGTGGGGCCCGGCGACGGGCCTTTTCCAACGTGTCACGCGTTTTCGGGGTTCGCAAGTCGGCTCACGCGGTTGCCGCATCCGATCGATCGCGCTAACGCGCCCGCGTGGTATCACACGCTGCTCTTGCGCGCACATGCGGTGTGATGCGAGCCGGAATGTCTCGCTTGACACAGCCACGCTCGTCGTTGCATGGTTAGTTAGTCAAGTAATGAACCACCGAACGGGGAACCAGTGATCGAAGAGGGCAAACCGCTCTTCCTCCAGATCGCGGAGAGCGTCGAGGACGCGATCGTCGATGGCAGCCTCCGCGAGGAGGACCAGGCGCCGTCGACGAACGAACTCGCCGCGTTCCACCGCATCAATCCGGCCACCGCAGCCAAAGGAGTGAACATGCTCGTCGACAAGGGAGTGCTCTACAAGCGCCGCGGCGTGGGCATGTTCGTCGCCCCCGGCGCCCGCGAGGCGCTGCAGAGCGAGCGCCGCACGGCCTTCGCCGACCGCTTCGTCGAGCCGCTGCTCGCCGAAGCCCGCAGGCTCGGGCTCGGCCCGGACGACATAGCCCACCTCATCGCCGACCGCGCCGCCGGCACCCCGAACGAAGGAGAGAGCAAGTGACCGCCGTGATCGAGGTCAGCGGGCTGACCAAGCGGTACCGCGACACCGTCGCCGTCGACGACGTCAGCTTCCGGATCGAGAAGGACGCCATCTATGGTCTCCTCGGCCGCAACGGAGCGGGCAAGACGACGATCATGTCGATCCTGACCGCGCAGAACTTCGCCACCTCCGGCGAGGTGCGCGTCTTCGGTGAAAACCCGTACGAGAACGCCCACGTGCTCTCGCGCGTCTGCTTCGTCCGCGAGAGTCAGCGCTACCCCGACGACGCCCTTCCCATCCACGCGTTCCGCATCGCCAGGCTCTTCTTCCCGAACTGGGACCAGGAGCTCGCCGAGCGGCTCGTCGCGGACTTCCGTCTGCCGATGAAGACACGCATCAAGAAGCTCTCGCGCGGACAGCTCTCCGCCGTCGGCGTCATCATCGGCATCGCCTCGCGCGCTGAGATCACCTTCTTCGACGAACCGTACCTCGGACTGGATGCGGTCGCCCGCCAGATCTTCTACGACCGCCTGCTCGAGGACTACGCGGAGCACCCCCGCACCATCATCCTGTCGAGCCACCTCATCGATGAGGTCTCGAATCTTCTCGAGAAGGTGATCGTCGTCGAGGGCGGTCGCGTGCTGCTGGACGAGGACACCGAGGCGCTGCGCGAGCGCGCGACGAGTGTCGTCGGCGACGCGGAGGCGGTCGACGCCTTCGTCGCCGGCCGGGAGGTGCTGCACCGCGAGAGCCTCGGCCGCGTCGCATCCGTCACGGTGCTCGGCGCGCTCACCCCGGACGAGCGCGCACGCATGCGGGATGCAGGCCTCGAGCTTGCGCCCGTGTCCCTGCAGCAGCTCGTCGTGCGCCTCACGCAGCGCGTCGAATCCCCCGCTCTCGAGAATGGAGTCGTGCGATGAACCGCATCCTCAAGGTCGTCCGCATGCAACTGACCAACAAGCAGACCTTTGTCTGGGTTCCGCTGATCGTCCTCGGCGGCGCATTCGCCATCAGCCTCGCGATCTACGGCATCCTCTTCAGCGCGGGTGCCACCGGCACGTTCTACGGCGGCGGTGCCCAGGCTCCCCTCTGGTACTTCGCCGTCATCGGCGCGCAGGCGTTGACCATGACGTTCCCGTTCTCGCAGGCGATGAGCGTGACGCGGCGCGAGTTCTTTCTCGGCACGATGCTGACGGCGGTGCTCACCGCCGCCATGCTCGCCGTGATCTTCGTCATCGGCGGGCTCATCGAGACCGCGACCGGGGGTTGGTGGTTCAACGGCTACTTCTTCACCGTCGGTGTCGGCTGGGAGCCGGGACCGGTGCTGGCGGGAGTCTTCTACTTCGCGATCGCCATGCTGTTCTTCGTTTCGGGCTTCTGGGGCGCAACGATCTTCAAGCGCTTCGGCACGTTGTGGCTGGTCGTCACCCTCGTCGGGGTCGCCGCGATCATCGTGCTCGCCCTGTTCGTCGTCACACGCTTGGACGCGTGGCCGTCGGTCATCGACTGGGTCGCATCGATCGGGCTCGGCGGGATCACCCTTCTGATCGCGGGGATCGCCGCGGTGCTGGCCGCGATCGCCTTCCCGACGCTGCGGCGCGCCACACCCTGAGAACGACGGGATGATGGAGAGGGCGCGAGCTCGGCCCGCTACCCGGATCCCGCCGTCGACAAGGAGCACAGCATGAGCGAGTTCGCACGACGCATCGATGCCATCACCATCGACCAGCTGCGATCAACCGGAGCCACCAAGTGGTCGGCGGAGGACGGCACATTGGGCGCGTTCGTCGCGGAGATGGACTTCGGCATCGATCGCAAGATCACCGAGGCGCTGCATCGAGCCGTCGACGCCGGGTCGTTCGGCTACATGCCGCGGGGGATCGCGGCGGATCTCTCCGAGGCGACCGCGGAGTTCGTCGGGCGCCGCTACGGCTGGCAGGTTCCGGCATCGGATGTGTGGGGCGTTCCGGATGTCATCGTCGGTCTCGAACTCGCGATGGAGCACTGCTCGGCTCCGGGCTCCAAGATCATCGTCCCGACGCCCTCGTACATGCCCTTCCTGTTCGTGCCGCCGATGCGGGGGCGTGAGGTCATCGAAGTCCCGCTCGCCGTCCGCGACGGACGCTACGAGTTCGACCTCGATGCCCTCCAGCGCGCGTTCGACGAGGGCGGGAACCTCCTGCTGCTGTGCAACCCGTACAACCCGGTCGGCCGCGTCTTCAGCCGCGAAGAGCTCGTCGCCATCTCCGAGGTCGTCGAACGCAATGGCGGGCGCGTCTTCTCCGACGAGATCTGGGCCCCGCTCGTCTTCAGCGGGTCGACCCATGTCCCGTACGCGTCGGTCTCCGAGGCGGCCGCGCAGCACACGATCACGGCGATGAGCGCGTCCAAGGCCTGGAACCTGCCCGGGCTGAAGTGCGCGCAGCTCGTGATCACGAGCGACGTCGACCGGGAGAAGTGGGCGAAGATCGGCCCGTTCGGCGGCCACGGCACCAGCAACCTCGGCGCCATCGCCAACGCGGTGGCCTACCGCGACGGCGACGACTGGCTCGCCGAGCTCGTGCCGTACCTCGAACGCAATCGCGACACCCTCCAGCACCTCCTCGCAGAAGAGATCCCGGGCGCCTGGATGCCGACGCCCGAGGGAACCTACGTCGGATGGATCGACTTCCGAGAGGCCGGCCTCGGTGACGCACCCGCCGAGTTCTTCCAGCGGGAGGCGTCCGTGCAGCTCACGGAGGGCACCATGTGCGGAACGGCCGGCACCGGCTTCGCGCGGCTCATCTTCGCGACCCCGAAGCCGGTGCTCGAGCACGTCGTGCGTCGGCTCGGCACGTCGCTACACGGGCGTTCGGCGGCGTGAAAGCCGGGGTCGACCGTCCGCGCTGACGAGGATCAGTCGGTGGCGGACGCGGCCGCCTCGTGGTGGCGGATCACTTCGGCGACCACGAAGTTGAACCACTTCTCGGCGAACGCCGGGTCGAGGTCCGCCTGGAGAGCGAGGCTCCGCAGGCGTGCCAGCTGCCGCTCCTCGCGGGCCGGGTCGGAGGGCGGAAGGCCATGCTCCGCCTTCAGGGCTCCGACGGCCTTCGTGCAGCGGAAACGCTCCGCGAGCATGAACGTCAGCGCAGCATCGATGTTGTCGATGCTGGCGCGCAGCCCCTGGAGGGTGGAGATCGGGTCGACGGGCTCGGTCATGGCGTCCTCCTCGCGCTCGACACTACCGCGCGGGCCGCACCCTAGAGTGTGGGCATGACCGATGAATCGGCTGGGTCCGTCGATCCCGCATCCGCCCCGCCCACCGCCACCGGCCTGCGCTGGCGCGCCGTGCACCACCCGTTCGCGCTCGGGTTCTTCGTCACACTCGGGGGCCTGCTCGCGCTGGTGCTCGGACTCGCGGTCTCCAACCTGTCCACAGTGCTCATCTACGTGGCCTTCGCCCTGTTCGCCGCGCTCGGCCTCGATCCCCTCGTGCGCTTCTTCGAGAAGCGCGGCGTCGCACGCGTCTGGGGCATCGTGATCGTGTTCGTCGGCTTCGCGATCGTGCTGGTCGGGGTGCTGCTGCTCATCATCCCCACCGTGGTTCAGCAGATCGCCGAGTTCTTCAACAGCGTGCCCCAGCTGTTCGCAACGTTCCAGCGGAGTGACCTGTACCGCACCCTGCACGACACGTTCGGTACGGCGCTTCCCGACATCCTCACGCACGTGCAGGACTTCCTCACCAACCCGACCAACATCGCCTCGATCAGCGGCGGCGTGCTCAAGGTCGGTGTCTCGATCGTGACGGGGATCTCCGGCGGCATCATCGTCCTGGTGCTGAGCCTGTACTTCACGGCCTCCCTGCCGATGATGAAGAAGTCGCTCCTCTCGCTGGCTCCCGCCTACTCGCGCACCAAGGTCGCCTCCCTGACCGAGGAGATCGCTGAATCCATCGGCGGCTACCTGCGCGGCATGGTCGTGCTCGCCCTGTGCAACGCCATGTTCGTGCTCATCATGTTCCTCGTGCTCGGGCTGCCGTTCCCGCAGCTGTTCGCCGTCGTAGCGTTCTGCGTCACCCTCATTCCGCTCGTCGGAACGGTGCTGTTCTGGGTGATCGGATCGGTGTTCGCCCTGTTCGCGAGCCCGACGGGCGCGCTCGTGTTCGCGATCGCCTATCTCGTGTACATGCAGCTCGAGGCATACCTGCTCACACCCCGCGTCATGAACCGCACGATCTCGATCCCTGGCTCGCTCGTGGTGATCGGAGCACTCGTGGGCGGCACGCTGCTCGGACTGCTCGGAGCGCTGGTCGCGATCCCCGTGACCGCGTCGGTGCTGCTCATCGTGAAGCAGGTCATCATCCCGAAGCAGGATGCGAAGCTGCATCCCGATAGCTGAGCAGCTCTGCGTTTCGACTCTGCGTTTCGACTCGCCTTCGGCTCGCTCAACGACCGGCGGGGAGGCACTCGGTCGTTGAGCGCGTTTCGACTCGCTTCGCTCGCTCAACGACCGGCGGGGGCGGCGAACTGCTCAGCGGATAGGCATCAGGCAGGTCGGGGACGGCACCGCGACGCGAGAGCGCACCCGTCCCGCGATGCCGGTGCGAGGATCCAGCGAGATGGCGGCGACCTCGTCCGAGCGCTGGCCGGCGACCAGCACCGTGTCGCGCGAGACGATGTGGTGACGCGGCCAGTCCACGCCGCTGTCGGCGAGCGCGACGAACTGCAACCGCTCCCCCGCGCCGGTCACCCGCACCGTGGCCAGCGTGTTGCTGCCGCGCACGCCGGCGACGAGGAACGAGCCGTCGGAGGATGCCGCGAGTTCCGCCGCGGTGTCGCCGTCGAGGGTCCCCGCGAGCTGTACGCCACCGACCAGGCGCCAGGCGCCCGACGCATCCGGCGCCAGCACGAAAACCTCGCGCGAGAGTTCCGCCACGACGTAGAGATGGCCGCTCGGATGCCATACGCCGTGGCGCGGGCCGCTGCCGCGGGGCAGCACGACCTCGCCCGCAGCGCGCAGACCATCACCGGACGGGCGCCAGAACCGCACGAGATCGAAACCCATGTCGGTGGTGGCCACGACGCCGCCGGGAAGGAGGATGCTCTGGTGTGCGTGCGGCGTGCGCTCGAGCACCGGCGTCTCGAGCTCAGGTGCGAGCGGTTCCCCCGCCTGAGCCAGATGCGGGATGAGGTGTGCGTACTCCTCCCCCGCCGCGTCCCGCAGGGCGCGGGCGGCCGCTTCGAGGCTGACGTCGGCCGCCTCGGCGACGGCAGTGGACACCGACATTCCCGAACCTGCATACGGGTCGATGGGGGCCGGCGCGAGAGAGGGTGCCGAGGGGCGGCCCGTCGCGTCGAGCGTCATCCGCACGACACGCCCGTCTCCCCAGCAGGTCGCCATAAGCCAGGCGCCGTCAGGTGCGACCGCGATGTGGCAGACGGCCTCGCCCGCCGGGACCGCCGAGCCCAGACGCTCGTAGCGTGACTCTCCGGTGCGACGGAAGGCCTGCACCGCGCCCGCCGACTCGAGAGCCGCATAGATGACATCGAGGGTGGGGTGGCGCGCGACCCACGAGGGCGAGCCCTCGACGGGGGCGACCACGCCGACGAAGGCGAGAGCCGATCCCGCGAGCGACTGATCGGCGGCACCGGCATGCAGCTCGCCGATGCCCTCGCCGATTCCGTCCATCTCGGCGCCGTAGCCGCCGGTGAGCAGCCGCACGTCAGTCGACGAGGTCGTGGCGCACGATGACGGCGTCGCGGGCGGCGCCCACACCGATCACCGAGATGCGGGTGCCGCTGAGCCGCTCGAGAGCGAGCACGTAATCCTGCGCCGTCTGGGGCAGCTCCTCGAACGTGCGCGCGGTCGAGATGTCCTCCGACCAACCCGGCAGGTACTCGAGAATCGGCTTGGCGTGATGGAACTCGGTCTGGTTCACCGGGACCTCGTCGAACCGCACGCCGTCGACGTCGTAGGCGACGCACACGGGGATCTGCTCGAGACCGGTCAGGATGTCGAGCTTCGTGAGCACGAGGTCGGTGATGCCGTTGATGCGCGTGGCGTAGCGGGTGATGGGAGCGTCGTACCAACCGACCCGGCGCGGACGGCCCGTCGTGGTGCCGAACTCGAACCCGCGCGAACGCAGCCACTCGCCCTGCTCGTCGAACAGCTCCGTCGGGAAGGGCCCGGACCCGACGCGCGTCGTGTACGCCTTGACGATGCCGACGATCCGGTCGAGCCGGTTGGGGCCGACACCCGAACCGGTCGCGGCGCCGCCGGCGGTCGCCGACGAGGAGGTGACGAAGGGGTACGTGCCGTGGTCGACGTCGAGCATCGTGGCCTGGCCGCCCTCGAAGACGACGACGTCTCCCGCATCCAGCGCGTCGTTCAGCAGCAGTCCGGTGTCGCAGACCATGGGGCGCAGCCGCTCCGCATACGAGAGCAGGTCCTCCACGATCTCGTCGACCGTGATGGCACGGCGGTTGAAGACCTTCACGAGCAGGTGGTTCTTCTGGTCGAGGGCGCCCTCGACCTTCTGACGCAGGATGTTCTCGTCGAACAGATCCTGGATGCGGATGCCGACGCGGTTGATCTTGTCGGCGTAGGCGGGACCGATCCCGCGCCCGGTGGTGCCGATCTGACGCTTGCCGAGGAAGCGCTCGGTGACCTTGTCGAGCGTGCGGTGGTACTGCGTGATCACGTGAGCGTTGGCACTGACCCGCAGACGCGACGTGTCGACGCCGCGCGCCTGGAGAGCCTCGAGCTCGTAGAAGAGCACCTCGAGGTCGACGACGACACCGTTGCCGATGACGGCGTTCACACCGGGCGAGAGGATGCCGGAGGGCAGCAGGTGCAGGGCGTACTTCTCGTCGCCGATCACCACCGTGTGCCCGGCGTTGTTGCCGCCGTTGAACTTGACGACCCAGTCGGTGCGAGAGCCGAGCAGATCGGTGGCCTTGCCCTTGCCCTCGTCGCCCCACTGGACGCCGACGATCACGATGCCTGGCATGGGTGGCTCCCTCGAATCGGGTGGCTGATGGCGGCGCCTGACGGCACCGGAAGACGCGTACCCGTCGAACGGGAGGTCTTCGGGCAGTCTATCGAGCCGGTCTCGCGCGAGTGCGCGGGGAATATCCCGATCGCCCGGCGCATTGCCTTCCGTGACGCCCGATTGGGCGCTACGCCCCCGAGTTCCGAGAATGGACGCATCATGTCCGCCCGTGAAGACCACGCCCGCTGGCACGCCGCGCGCGAGCGCGCCGTCGCCGGCCCCACCGGCAACCTCGCCCTCGTCGAGACGCGCTGGACCGGCGCCCGCACCGATCTCGGCGCCGCACAGGCCTCGGCCGCGCCCACGGTGCAGGTGACCGAGATCGAGCGCACCGACATCGACACCGGCGAGCCGCAGCACGGTCTGCGGTTCTGGGATGCGGCGTCTCCCGCCATCGGCGCGTTCGAGCGCATCGACACCTACGAGTACGACCCGGCCTGGGTCATCGACGGCACGTTCCGCCCGGTGGAGGCCTCGCGCACCGTCCCCTTCGAGCACATCCGCGACAACGGCGGCACCCGCGATCTCATCGTCCCCGGCGACATCACCGCGACGATCGGCGGAGTGGAGCGCACGCTCGCCGCCTTCGACGACGGTGGCAAGCTGCTGCTCGTGTTCGGCGACACCACGAACGGCGTCGAGACCTACGGGCCCGGACGCTTCCTTTTCGTGCAGCACGTCGAGGGTGACCCGCACGCCGTCGTGCTCGACTTCAACCGCGCCTTCGTGCCGCCGTGCGGCTTCTCAGCGCAGTACAACTGCCCGCTTCCTCCCGCATCCAACCGCTTCGAGGTTCCGGTGCGCGCGGGCGAGAAGTCCGTCGTCTTCCGCGACGGCTTCGACATCTACGCCGCCTGACGCGGCGCCGCACAGCCTCCCGACCACATCCACAGCACCCTGGAGTATCCCCGCATGAGAAGACCTCTGCTCGCCGTGACGGCGGCCGCTGCCGCAGTCCTGCTGCTGGCCGGCTGCGCCGCCGGTTCCAGCACGGCCGAGAACGCCGACGACGCCACGATCGTGATCGGCTCGCTGTACGAGCCGCAGAACCTCAGCAACACCCAGGGCGGCGGCCAGGGCGTAACCGAGGCCTTCAACGGCAACGTCTACGAGGGGCTCTACAAGCTGACCGACGACGGCGAGGTCGAGCCGCTGCTCGCCGAGGGCGAAGAGGTCAGCGACGACGGCCTGACCTACACGATCACACTGCGCGACGGCGTCGAGTTCCACTCCGGCAAGAAGCTCACCTCCGCCGATGTCAAGGCCAGCGTCGAGGCGGTCCTCGCCGACGACTCGAAGTCGGCCCGCAAGTCGAGCTTCGGCCCTATCGCGGAGATCGCCACCCCCGACGACAACACGGTCGTGTTCACCCTCTCGCAGCGTTCGATCTCGTTCCTCTACAACCTGAGCTACGTGTGGATCGTCAACACCGAGGCGGGCGATCTGACCAAGACCGAGGACGGCACCGGCCCGTACACGCTCGACGAGTGGAAGCAGGGCAGCACGCTGACCCTGAAGCGCTTCGACGACTACTGGGGCGACCCCGCGAAGAACGCAGAGGTCGTGTTCACGTACTTCACCGACGCGACGGCCGAGAACAACGCGCTGCTGACCGGCGAGATCGACCTCATCACCAGCATCCAGGGCCCCGACCAGCTGGCACAGTTCGACGGCAACAGCGACTACGTCGTGAGCGAGGGCACCTCGACCACGAAGGAGCTGCTCGCCTTCAACGATCGCGTGGCGCCGTTCGACAACGTCGACGTGCGCAAGGCCGTCTACTCGGCCATCGACACGAAGAAGCTGCTGAGCTCGATCTGGGGCGACTACGGCACCCTCATCGGCTCGATGGTTCCGCCCACCGACCCCTGGTACGAGGACCTCACGGGCGTGAAACCCTACGACCCGGCACTGTCGAAGAGCCTGCTGGCGCAGGCCGGCTACGCCGACGGGTTCACGTTCACCCTCGACACCCCGAGCTACGACCCGCACCCCGCCGTGGCGGAGTTCCTCCAGTCGCAGCTGGCCGAGGTCGGGATCACGGTGGAGATCAACACGATCAGCGCCGACGAGTGGTATACGAAGGTCTTCAAGGACCGCGACTTCACTGCCACCCTGCAGGAGCACGTGAACGACCGCGACGTGGTCTGGTACGGCAACCCCGACTTCTACTGGGGCTACAACAACCCGCAGGTGACCCAGTGGGTGTCCGAGGCCGAGCAGGCCACCACGGTCGACGAGCAGACCTCGCTGCTCAAGCAGGTCAATGAGCAGATCGCGGCGGATGCGGCTAGCGTGTGGCTGTACCTCTACCCGCAGATCGTCGTCGCCTCCAGCGACGTCAGCGGGTACCCGGTCAACGGCTTGAACTCTCAGTTCTTCGCCTACGACATCGTCAAGTCCTGATCCACGGATGATGCCGCCGACCGACCGGGTCGGCGGCATCATCCATTCCCGGTGAACCCCATGGTCGTCTATCTGCTGCGTCGGGCCGCGTTCCTCGCGGTCTCCCTCGTCGTCGCCATGGTCGTCATCTTCATCCTGCTGCGACTGCTGCCGGGCGACCCCGCGAACGCCCTGCTCTCGGTGGATGCGACCCCGGAGCAGATCGCGGCGGCGCGCGCGCAGGTCGGCTCCGATCAACCGCTCATCCAGCAGTTCGCGACCTGGGCCGCGCAGCTGCTGCGCTTCGACCTCGGCGAGTCGTACATCTCCTCGCGGTCCGTCGGCGACGAGGTCGCGGCGCGCCTCGCGATCACGCTCCCGCTCACCCTGCTCGCCTTCGGCCTCGCCCTCGTCGTCTCGCTCATCGTGGGCATCACCGCCGCGGTGAAGGCCGACCGGTGGTACGGCATCCTCCTGTCGGGCTTCGCACAGCTCGGTGTCGCGGTTCCCGTCTTCTGGGTCGGCGTCATCCTGGTGTGGATCTTCGCGCTCCAACTGGGTCTGCTCCCCTCGGGCGGGTTCCCCCGCCACGACTGGGAGGATCCGGCCGACGCGCTGCGCTCACTGACCCTGCCCGTCATCACGATCGCGATCGTGATGAGCGCGTCACTCAGCCGCTATGTGCGCGCCGCGACCCTCGACGTGCTCGGCAGCGACTACCTGCGCACCGCCCGGGCGGGCGGCGCCTCGCGCGCCGAGGCGCTTGTGCGTCACGGGGTGCGAAACGGCGCCGTGCCGGTGGTCGCCGTGCTCGGTATCGAGCTGTCGACGACGCTGCTGGGCGCGGTGGTGGTCGAGAGCGTGTTCACGCTGCCCGGGCTCGGCAGCATGCTGCTCACCGGCATCGAGCAGCACGACTTCGCCAACATCCAGGGAGTCCTCGTGGTCAGCACACTGTTCGTGCTGCTCGTCGGCTTCGCCGCCGACGTGGTGCAGCGTCTGATCGACCCGCGCCTGCGCACGAGCGTCTCGGGAAACCGATGAGCGGGGCGGCTCTGAAGGCGCAGACGGATGCGGTCGCCACCGCATCCGTCCGGCGGCGCCGCCCCCACGCGACGCTGATCATCGGGATCGTGCTGGTGGGACTCGTCGTGCTCACCGCGGTCGTCTCCCTCGTCTGGCTGCCCTACCCGCTCAGCGACATCAGCGGCGACCGACTCGAACCGCCCAGTGCCGCGCATCTGCTCGGCACCGACCGCCTCGGGCGCGACCTGCTGAGCCAGCTCATGGTGGGCTCCCGCATCGCCCTGACGGTCGGGGCGGGCGCGGTGCTGATCGCCGCCGTCATCGGGATCTCGGTGGGGCTTGTGGCCGCGTTCGCCCGGCCATGGCTCGACGACACGCTCTCGGCCGCTCTCGACGTGGTGATCGCGTTCCCCGTGCTGCTGCTCGCGATGCTCGTGGTCGCCGTGCAGGGTCCGTCGCTGTTCTCGGCGATCCTCGCGATCGGGCTGGCGATGTCGGCCGTGGTCGCCCGATTGACCCGCATCCTGGCGCGACGCGTACTCGGCGAGCAGTACGTGATCGCCGCCCGCACGAGCGGCACGCGCCTGGGCGGCATCATCCGGCAGCACGTGCTGCCCAACATCGCGCCCACGCTCGTGGTGAGCCTCGCGCTGCAGTTCGGCATCGCGGTGCTCGCGGAGGCGAGCCTGTCGTACCTCGGCCTCGGCGCCCCGCCGCCCAACGCCTCCTGGGGACGCATGCTGCAGGAGGCGCAGGGAACCGTGCTGACAGCGCCCGTCGGCGCCATCGCCCCCGGCATCGCCATCGTGGCACTGGTGCTGGGCATCAACTTCCTCGCCGACGGCCTGCGTGAGTGGACCGATCCGACCCGGAGGAGGTCGCGATGAGCCTTCTCTCGGTGAACGGACTCTCGGTGCGCGCCGGAGGCGCCATGCCCGTGCGAGACATCTCGTTCGAGGTCGCACCCGGCGAGCGCGTCGGCGTGATCGGCGAGTCCGGATCCGGCAAGTCGCTCACCGCGCTCGCGGTGCTGGGCCTGCTGCCGCCGGCACTGGCCGCATCCGGGTCGATCCGGCTCGACGACCGAGAGGTCATCGGCGCGCGGGATGCGGACCTGCGGCCGCTTCGGGGACCTGTCGCACAGATCGTGTTCCAGGAGCCGCTGACCGCCCTCGATCCGCTGATGCGGGTGGGCAATCAGATCGCCGAGCCTCTCCGGCGCTGGCAAGGGCTCCGCGGCGCACAGCTGCGCGACGCGGTCGCCGCGGCGCTGGCGGAGGTGGCCCTGCCCGACACCCGCATCTCCCGCGCCTATCCGCACGAGCTGTCGGGCGGACAGCGCCAGCGCGTCGCGATCGCCATCGCGCTGGCGGCGCACCCGCGGCTGCTGATCGCGGACGAGCCGACCACGGCGCTGGACGTCACCGTGCAGGACGGCGTGCTCGCGCTGCTCGAGCGGCTCGTCGACGAACGAGGCATGGCGCTGCTGTTCATCAGTCACGACCTCGCGGTGATCTCCCGTATGGCCGAGCGCGTGATCGTGCTGCGCCAGGGCGCGATGATCGAGCAGGGAACGGTCGCCTCGGTGCTCACGGAGCCCGCGCACCCGTACACCGCGCAGCTGATCGGCAGCGCACGCATCCTCGACGCTGCGCTCGATGCGGGTGCGCGGGACGACGGGAGTACGCGATGAGTGTGCTGGAGCTTCGCGCGGCGGGGTTCGCCTACGGGTCGCAGACCGTGCTCGAAGATGTGTCGCTCGCGGTCGGCGCCGGCGAGTCCGTGGGCCTCGTCGGCGAGTCGGGTGCGGGCAAGTCCACGATCCTCCGGCTGCTGCTGGGGCTCGCGCGGCCCCGCGACGGGGAGGTGCGATTCGACGGCGCGCCCCTGGCGCTGCGCGATCGGGCGCTCATGCGCCGGTTCCGCGCGAGCGTGCAGCCCGTCTTCCAGGATCCGTACTCGTCGCTCGATCCCCGCCAGCGCATCGATCGGATCGTCGGCGAGCCGCTGCGCTCTCTCGGCCTCGCCTCGGGAGCGGATGCGGCGGCCCGCGTCGCCGAGGCGGTCGCCGCCGTGGGGCTCTCCCCGGACACCCTCCAGCGCTACCCGCACGAGTTCTCCGGCGGTCAGCGTCAGCGCATCGCGATCGCCCGAGCGATCGTGTCGCGCCCGCGCGTGCTCCTCGCCGACGAGCCGGTGAGCGCGCTCGATGTGACGACGCGCGTTCAGGTCATCGAGCTGCTCGCACGCCTGCGTGACGACACGGGCCTCGCGCTCGTCATGGTGTCGCACGATCTCGGCGCGGTCGCCGCCCTGTGCGAGCGGACCGTGGTGCTGCAGCACGGCCGCGTCGTGGAGGAGGCGCCGACCGCCCGCATCCTCACCGCCGCCGAAACCCCCTACGCCCGCGAGCTGGTCGCCGCCGTCCCCCGCCTCCCCCGCTGACCCGTCCCGCCCCCGCTGGCCGCCGCGCTCCGGCCCGGGTGTGTGCCCGAGTTGCGTCGCAGTTGCGCAACCGCCACACCTTTACGCAAGTGCGCCTGAAAACGACTGTCGCGGTTGCGTAGAAGTGTGGCGGCAGCGTGCTCCAGCGCCCACCCCCACCCACGGGCACGCCCCGTAGCCGGCTCGGGATGCGGGCGGCACCGCACGCATCCCATGCGCACGGATACGCTGACTGCATGCGTGCCCGACTCCTCGCTCTCCCCCTCGCCGTCGCCGCCCTCGCCCTGCTGGCGGGATGCGCGAGCACGGCCCCCGCCCCCGCCACCACCGCGCAGAGCACGGCCTCGAGCGCCGATGCCCAGGCGGCCGGCACCTGCACCTACTCCGCCGGGGGCGCAGCGGCCCGCGACGTGACCGCCCCGCCGAGCGAGCCCGCCGTCACCGGCACCGTCGCCGTGACCCTGCAGACCTCGGCCGGCGACATCCCGATCAGCATGGATGCGGACCGCACCCCCTGCACGGTGAACAGCTTCGTCTCCCTCGCCACGCAGGGCTACTACACCGACACGAACTGCCACCGGCTCACGACCTCCGGCATCTTCGTGCTGCAGTGCGGGGACCCCACCGCGACCGGCATGGGCGGCCCCGGCTACCGCTACGCCGATGAGCTCGACGGATCCGAGACCTACCCGGCGGGGACCGTCGCCATGGCCAACGCCGGCCCTGGCACGAACGGCTCGCAGTTCTTCCTCGTCTACCAGGACACCCAGCTGAACCCGGACTACACGGTGTTCGGACACATGGATGCGGCCGGCATCGCCGTCGTGCAGCAGATCGCCGCGGCCGGCACCGACAGCGGCGGCGCCGACGGCAAGCCCAAGACCCCCGTCACCATCACCGGCGTGACCGTCGGCTGATCGCGACAGCATCCGCCGCCGGCGGCGTGCGGAGCCTGTGTCGAGCGAGCATCCTTTCATCGACCGAGCATCCGATCGAATGCGCACTCGACGAATGTGTGCTCATTCGGGGAGTAGTCTCCGGCGGCGCGATCAGCGCTTCGTGAACGTGTCGGTGATGTCGTGCCAGGCGTACACCGCGGTGGGCTGCTCGCCGTGCGCGAAGTCGATCATGATGCGACGGGCGTCGTCGACGCCGAGCAGCTCGTTGGCGAGAATCGACTGACTCGCCCGGAATCGCGCCAGTCGCATGTCGGGGCCGGACGTATCGGCATCCGTCGCCGCGACCCCGTGCCAGAAGCCGCGGATGCGGGCGAGGCCGCGGCGCTGTCGGCGCCACTCGACGGTCAGGCCCGCGCGGCCGCCGGCCGTCTGCGCGTAATCCCCGGACGACGACTCGAGGATGACGTAGCCCGGCCCGTGGACGTCGTCGATCCAGCTCACGGCGGCGGCGATGAGCGCGTCCGACGGGGCCTCGTGCGTGCCGAGCGTCTCGGTGCGCAGGACGAGTCCCGGATGCGGCGCGTCCTCGAAGCTCTCGGTCGGCGGCCACCACACGCGGTCGGCTGCGGTGCTGTACGCCCAGACGGCCAGCGAGTGGCGCGCGGCGGTCGCCCAGACGAGCGGTTCGAGCTCATCGGCCGCATCCCACGCGCAGTGCAGGATCGCCGTCTGACCGGCCGGTCCGTAGTCGGCGTAGCGACCGCCGGGAGGCAACTCCTCCGGTGCGTCCTCGTAGCCGCGGAAGCTCTGACGCATCTCGCGTTCCCAGGCGGCGATGGATGCGGCCGGCGCGGTCCCGATCTGCGCGTCGAACCACTCCTGCAACCGGTGCACATCCCGCGGCGCACCCGCGGGATCGAACACGGCGATGTCGAACGACATGTGCTCCCCCTCATCGTCGCCACCCAGTCTTCCCCTCGCCGCCGCGGCAGACGAGTTGTCCACAGCACCGAACGGCACGGGCCGCATCCGTCGGCTCAGTAGAATCGAGAGCATGTCCAAGGTCCTGCAGTCCCTGCCCGTCGGCGAGCGCGTCGGCATCGCGTTCTCCGGGGGCCTCGACACCTCCGTCGCCGTCGCGTGGATGCGCGACAAGGGCGCCGTGCCCTGCACCTACACGGGAGATCTCGGCCAGCCCGACGAGGACGACATCGCCTCGATCCCCGGCCGTGCGCTGCAGTACGGCGCCGAGGTCTCGCGCTTGGTCGACTGCAAGACCGCGCTGGTCGAGGAGGGCTTCGTCGCCCTCGCCTGCGGCGCCTTCCACATCCGCAGCGCCGGACGCACCTACTTCAACACGACGCCTCTCGGCCGCGCGGTGACGGGAACCCTTCTCGTGCGCGCCATGAAGGAGGACGGCGTCGACATCTGGGGCGACGGCTCCACCTACAAGGGCAACGACATCGAGCGGTTCTACCGCTACGGCCTGCTGGCCAACCCCGCGCTGCGCATCTACAAGCCCTGGCTGGATGCGGACTTCGTCACCGAGCTCGGCGGTCGCAAGGAGATGAGCGAGTGGCTCGTCGCGCATGACTTCCCGTACCGCGACAGCGCCGAGAAGGCGTACTCCACCGACGCGAACATCTGGGGCGCGACCCACGAGGCCAAGACGCTCGAGCACCTCGACGTGTCGCTGGAGACCGTGGAGCCCATCATGGGCGTGCGGTTCTGGGACCCGGCCGTCGAGATCGCCACGGAGGACGTGACCGTCACCTTCGAGCGCGGCCGCCCGGTCGCCCTCAACGGCGTCGAGTACACCGATCCGGTGGAGCTCGTGTTCGAGGCGAACCGCATCGGCGGGCGCCACGGGCTGGGCATGAGCGACCAGATCGAGAACCGCATCATCGAAGCCAAGTCCCGCGGTATCTACGAGGCCCCCGGCATGGCACTGCTGTTCATCGCCTACGAGCGCCTCGTCAACGCCATCCTCAACGAGGACACCCTCGCCACCTACCACGAGCAGGGCCGGCGCCTCGGTCGCCTCATGTACGAGGGACGCTGGCTGGAGCCGCAGTCGCTCATGCTGCGCGAGTCGATCCAGAAGTGGGTCGGGTCCTCCATCACGGGCGAAGTGACCCTGCGTCTGCGCCGCGGCGAGGACTACTCGGTGCTCGACACGACCGCTCCCCACATGTCCTACGGACCGGAGAAGCTGTCGATGGAGCGCGTGGGCGATGCGGCGTTCGGTCCCACCGACCGCATCGGTCAGCTCACGATGCGCAACCTCGACATCCAGGACTCGCGCGCGCGCCTCGAGCAGTACGCGGGCCTGGGGCTCATCGGCGGCGCGACCGGCGCACTGATGGGCGAGCTGCGCCGCGGCGCGGCCGACGAGATCGTCGAGCACGCCGAGCCCTACGACGCCGACCGCGAGGGTCTCGCCGAGGCGACGGATGCGGTCAACGAGGCCGCGGCTTTCGACTCCGGAACCGACTGATCGGAGAAATTGCACATACCTGTGCAATTTCGGGCGTAGACTCCTCGTCATGCCCACCGCTGTTTCGTCGCGCCCTGACGCCCTGCGCAACCGCGCGGCGCTCGTCAAGGCCGCCACCTCTCTCATCGCGCGCGACCCGCACGCATCCATCGCCTCGATCGCCGAGGCGGCGGGTATCAGCCGCCGCGCCGTATACGGCCATTTCCCCGATCGGGGAGCGCTCGTCGCCGAGCTCGTCCGTTCCGGCGCCGAGCGCTTCAACGCCCTCGCCGCCGAATCCGCCCCCGACGAGCCGGCGCCTCTCGCCCTCGCACGACTGACCGCGCGCCTGTGGGAGGAAGCCGCACAGGTGCAGGTCGCCGCATCCCTCGCGCTCGATGACGCGCACATCGAGCAGACCGCCTACATCCTCGCTCCCGTGCGGCGCCGTCTGATGGCGATCGTTCGCGAGGGCCAGGATGCGGGAACCCTGCGCACCGACGTCACCGCGGCGACACTCGCCCGCCTCATCGAGGAAGCGGCGCGCATGGTGATCACCCGCATCGACGCGTCGAGCTCCCACGCCCGCGGCCTCGCGGTGCGTACCGTGCTCAGTATCGCCGGGCTCTCCTGGCGCGAGACGGATGCTCTGCTCGAGGCCCATCCCGAGCTGGCGGAGGAGGACTGATGCGCGTCGAGGCGATCACGGTCAGCAAGGGGCGCGGCGGCCAGGCGCTGTCGCCCGTGTCCCTCGCGTACGAGAGCGGGCAGGCACGGCTCGCCACCGCGGAGACCGAGCAGCGCCCCACGGTTCTGGGACTCATCGCGAGCGGACGGATGCGGCCCGACACCGGCGTGGTGCTGATCGGCGGCGCGGAAGACAACTCCGCGGTACGTCGCAAGGTCGCCCTCGTCGACGCGCCCGACGTGTCGGATCCCGCTCCCAACGTCACGGTGTTCACGGTCGTCTCCGAGGAGCTCATGTTCGCGGGGCGCCCGTCGAACCCGCTCGCGACGAAGGGATGGTTGACCGAGGCGGGGCTGCTGGACATCTCCCGCACCCCCATCGCCGACGTCGCTCCCGCGGATCGGCTGCGGATCCTGCTGGAGCTCAGCGTGCTGCGCCCGGATGTGGAGGCCCTCGTGCTCGTCTCCCCCGACAGACACGGCGGCGATCCCCACGTGTGGTGGGAGCTGGCGGAGGAGTTCGCCGGCCGCGGGCTCGCGGTGCTGGTGATCGCAGGACAAGCGGCCGGTGCGGTTCTCGCGGGCCGTGCCGCACGGGCCGAGATGGATGAGACGGAGGTGGCGCGATGAAGGTTCCCGCGATGATCACGGCGGAACTGCGCCGACTGACGTCCACGAAGATGTCGGTGATCGCCCTGATCGCCCTCATGTGCGTGCCCGTGCTCTACGGCGGCCTGTACCTGTGGGCCAACCAGGATCCGTACGGCCGCCTCGACCAGGTGCCGGTGGGCCTCGTGGTGCTCGATTCGGGCGTGACCGAGAACGGCGAGACCACGAACTACGGCGACCAGGTCGCCGACAACCTCGTGAAGGACGGCACGTTCGACTGGCAGCGGATGAGTGCCGACGGCGCCCAGGACGCGCTGAAGCACGGCGCGGTCGACTTCACCGTCACGATCCCCGCCGACTTCTCCGACGCGCTGCAGTCGGCCGCCGGAACCTCGCCGCGGCAGGCGGGGCTCGAGCTGGCGACCAACGACGCGAACAACTACCTCGCCTCCACCATCGGGTCCCAGGCGATCGAGAAGATCCGCGCTTCGGTGGCGAAGCTGGTGGGCACCCAGGCCGCGAACCGGCTTCTGACCGCGATCAGCGACATCCGCGGCAATCTCGTGACGGCGGCCGACGGCGCATCCCAGCTCGCCGACGGCGCGGCATCCGCTCTGGCAGGCTCCCAGAAGCTCGGCGACGGCGCCTCCCAGCTCGCCGACGGGACGGCCCAGCTCTCCTCCGGCGCCTCCCAGCTCGCCGGCGGCGCATCCCAGCTCGCCGACGGCGCGAGCCAGGTAGCGGCGGGCACGGCCACGCTCGACGGATACGCCGACCGCGCGGCCACGGCGTCGCAAGGCCTGGTGAACGATCTGCCCGCCATCCGTTCCGCGATCGCCGACGAGCTCGCCGCGCGCGGGCTCACGCCGGACGAGATCAACACCGTGCTCGCGCGACTCGACACCCTCGGCGGCGACGTGTCGTCCGCGAACGACCGGGTCCAGTCCGCCGTGAGTCAGATCGACCGGCTCAACGCCGGCGCCGCGCAGGTGTCTCAGGGGGCGGCGAGTCTCGCGAGCGGTTCCGCACAGTTGGCCGACGGCGCAGCATCCGCGGCGAACGGTGCGGCCGCGCTCCGCGACGGCACCGGCACGCTCACCTCCGGTCTGTCCCAGCTGGACGACGGCGCCGACCAGCTCTCCAGCGGACTCGCCGACGGCGTCGCGAAGATCCCCGACTCCGACGCGACGCTGCGGGAGCAGCAGGCCGACACGATCGCCGACCCCGTGGATGTGGAATCGAGCAAGGTCGCGTCCGCCGCGGATTACGGCGCGGGTCTCGCCCCCTTCTTCGCCTCGCTCGCCGGCTGGATCGGCATCTACGCGCTCTTCCTGATCGTGAAGCCCATCTCGCGTCGTGCGATCACGGCGCTGCACTCCCCCGTCCGCATCACCCTTGCGGGATGGCTGACGCCGGGTCTGCTCGGCGGCATCCAGATGATCGCTCTGTTCGGCGTCCTGTCGCTGGCGCTGGGCTTCACGTTCGCGAACCCGCTCGCAACTCTCGGCATCATGGTGCTCGCCTCGCTGACCTACGCCGCGATCATCCTCGCGCTGAACGTGTGGTTCGGATCGGTCGGCCAGTTCTTGGGGCTCGTGCTCATGGTGCTGCAGCTCGTCACGGCGGGCGGCACGTTCCCGTGGCAGACCCTGCCGGCACCGCTGACGGGCCTGCATCACGTGCTGCCGATGGGCTTCGTCGTCGATGCCATGAGGCAACTCATGTACGGCGGTGACATCGCCAGGATCGGCAGCGACATCACCGTGCTCCTCACGTGGATGCTGGGCGCCCTGGTGCTCGCAGCACTGGGCGTCACGCGGATGACGCACAAGCGCACCCTCCGCGACCTCGCCCCCTCCCTCATCGGATAACTCGCCCGCATCCCTTCGCGCTCCCCTTCCACCGCGAGACTGCATTTCGAGCACGAGATCACTGTTAATACCCGTGATCTCGTGACGGAGATGCAGTCTCGTGGGGTGGGGTCCACGCCGGGGACGGATGCGGGCGCATACACCGCACGCCCAGGGTCCTGCCACGGTTCGTCCAGAAAGGCCCCCTACGGTGTCCAGGTCGCCGGCGAGCCCGAACTCGCACGGCGGCTGCCCCGACGACGGGGCCTGTCCACCCTGCTGGCGCAGCGCGTGATCGTCCCGACGTCACTCGCGCCCGCGCGTTCTCCGTGCCCCCGCGTCAGGCAGGCCGCTTGACCCTGGAGCCCTATGCCCCGCTTTCGTCGCGCCCTGTTGAGCGCCGCCGCCCTCGTGGTGGCCGTCCCCCTTCTCGTTCCCACTGCGGCGTTCGCAGCCTCCGACGACGCGGCGCCCACGCCGACACCGTCGGCCTCCACGCCCCCGGCCGACCCCGAGCCCCGCGCGATCGACCTCGATGCATCGCTGTACCTGACGCTCGCGCGGTCGGTGTCGGCATCGGCGGCCGGTAAGGCGGACACCGCGACGCTCGACAAGGAGATCGCCCGGTTGAGCTCATCGACGGATCTCTCGGATGCGGTGGCCGAAGCCTCCATCACGGTGTTGCGCGACGCGACCGCTCGCGTCACCGCGGAGCGCGACGCGTACGACGCCCAGGTGGCCGCCGAGCAGCAGGCCGCCGCCGCGGCGGCCGCAGCCGCGATCGCTCAGGCGAACACCCCGGACGGCGCCCGCGCGGCGGCGCGCAGCATGGCGGCTGAGACCTACGGCTGGGGCGACGATCAGTTCTCGTGCCTCGAGTCGCTCTGGCAGCGCGAGTCCAGCTGGAACTACCAGGCGTACAACGACGGCAGCGGCGCCACCGGCATCCCCCAGGCGCTGCCCGGATCGAAGATGGCCTCGGCCGGCGACGACTGGCAGACCAACGCGATCACGCAGATCCGCTGGGGCCTGGACTACATCGACCGCGCCTACGGCACCCCGTGCGCGGCGTGGGGTCACTCGCAGGCGACCAGCTGGTACTGAGAGCCCTCACGACGAAGGGGCACCCGCATCGCGCGGGTGCCCCCGCGTGAGGCGGGGACCCTTCATGTGGCGAACGGCGTAACGAACCGTTGTGCGGAGATCTCGGACGGCCCAGCGCTCTCGTTCGCGATCATTGCGAGCGGGCCGCTGTTCCAGCGGCTTCTCAACCAGGAAATCGAGGAGTGCGGGCGTCTCTGGCCGGATCGATACCCCGGCCGCTCGGTCGGACATCCTCCGCTCCCTTCTGAATGTTGCAGCGCTGGCGGCGCTTAGGTGAGGCCGCAGGACTCACAAGGCCAGGCCTTCGTCGCCTGGACCGTCGCCGCCTTTCGGCTGGTCAGAGGAGCCCTGCGCCGATAGCGAGCGCCAGATAGTCCAGCCCTGCAACCAGGATCGAGACAGCACCTCCTACGCCCAGCACGGGCCAGGGGTTTCTGCCCCACACGAGCGGTCGGAGAGTGGCGAGCACGGCAGTTACCAGCCATATACCTATCAGAGCGGGCTGTATCCCATTCAACGAGATGTAGATGAGGGTGTCATTGCAAGGGCGTGATGCGGAGCACCCCGCCACCATCAATCCATTGAGCTGAACGACAGTCCATGCCGCTGCCGAGAGGAGCAGATGAAGAACGACTCCCGGCAGCGCTCCGAGTGCGTACCCGAAGCGCTGACGAGAGTCGTACAGAGGCTTGATCACCTAGTGCAGCTGTCCTTCAAGAAGTTCTGTCATCTGCTCGATCTCAGCGGCGTACTTGTCAGCGTTGCGGGGGGGTGATGAACGCGAGGCTGGGCAACTCTCCCGAGCCGGCGGCAGGAAGCGTGTACTCCGGAACTTGAGCCTCGGACCCGTCACCTGGCACAACTCGACTGTAGTCGACCACCCTCGAACCAAGCTTGTACCCACCGAGATAGGCCGCGTTGCCCGTGTACCAGTTCTGGGCAGCGTTATCGAGCGGCTTCCCTGCTTGGCAGTAACCGTCTGGATGCTGGGGGAGAGAGGGTAACCCACCTCCCGGCCCTCTCTCGATCCCCGTCAACTCATCGCACGGGAGCCGCCAGCTTCTTCAACGTCGTGCCAGGTTGTGCCGTCCCACAGCCAGCCGCGCCGCGATCCGTAGTGCCTCACCCACGGGTGTGTGATTGCCGTGTCCAGGTGGGCTCCGCTGATGGGAGGCCCATTGCTTCACTTGGAACGGGCGGGAGATCCGTCAGCATGAGCGCATCTAGGAACTCGCCGCGTTGTCGTCGGGCTAGACAGGGTCCCGCATCGTTAACGGCCGGGGCGGAACGCCGCCACTTCGGTCAAGACATCGCGTGAGGCGGAGCTCATCAAGGTCCAGAACGAGCATGGCACGAAGAAGTGTGTCCAGTGAGGATCCACCATGTCCGGTTTCTAGTCGACGAAATGTGTGCACCGCGATCTCAGCTTCGTACGCAACGCGCTCCTGTGAGAACCCAAGCTGGCGCCTAGCCCCCAGTAGTTGCTGTGCGACTTCATTCGATACCTGACGAAGTCGTCTCACCTATCCCCACCCCCCCAGACAGCTTCCGAGGCTGCCCCTGCCTCGGAAGCTAGCGGATCGACAACGCGACGCGCTACAACGTTTTCCTCCGTAGAAACTCGGTCGTATAGCGCTCCCGGCTGGCAAACACAACCACAGATCTGTCCTGTTCACCACTTCCTCAAAGTTCTTTGATGTGGATCACCGACCTCGACACCGATCAGGAGATCCGAATCTATGCCCAAGAAGAACACTCCCCCGAGGCGCGGCCTGCGCGCGCTGCTCGCAGCCCCTCTCATCGCGGCCCTCATCGTCGGAGGCACACTCGGGAGTGCGAGCGCTGCCAGCGCTGCGCAACCATCAGGCGTGTGCGCCGGCGCTAACGTCTTCATCGGAGTCCGCGGGACGAATGCTCCTGGCGGCTCAAACCCGAGTACGACTGGCAACGCATGGCAGTCGGGCGGTATGGGCGACCAGGTGCAGGGTCTCGCGAACCACTTCAAGTACGATGCGCCTTACAGCAGCGCCTGGCCGACGTACGTGGAATCGCTCAACTACCCAGCGTCGACCGACCTGATCGGCAGCATTGCGGCCGGCGTCCAGACGCTCCGCGCCGAGTTGAATTACATCGGATCGTTGTGTGGGGTGTTCACTCCGAACATCATCCTGGCGGGGCATTCGCAAGGCGCCGCGGTGATCTCTGGGGTCTTGAAGAACCCTGGTTTGCTCAACCAGCGAGCGAAACAAGCGATCAGAGCCGTTGCGCTCCTTGGCGACCCCTATCACTCGGCAAACATGCCGTACTCGATGCTCAACAACTCCAACTACGGAACCCTTGCGATGACAGCGGGGGAGTACAACACGATCTACGAGAACTTCCGCTTCTGGGGATGGGCGCAGTACAGCGAGAACATCGGCTGGGTCTCGAAAGTGCGTGACTACTGCTTCACGGGAGATGCCGCGTGCACTGGCAACCTGACAGACTCAGGCTGGCAGATTCACAACGCCTATACCGCTCTCACATCGCAGATCACATCGTGGATGGACTACATGCTCACCAACACGGAATGAGACAATCGCAGGACCATGATTCCTGATGTGACTGACGGCCACCGTAACCGCGCCGGCCTCCCGGAGTTGCTACTCCTCGGGGTGCAAGCGCTGGTCGCGGTGGTCGTCGTGTTCTTCTCGTACTTCGTGGGGTTCGTTTCACCGGGCTGCAGCCCAACCTGCAACTACGATCTGTTCAACCGGATCAATGACGCTCTCCGGATCACCGTGGCCGTCGCCTTTCTGCTCTCAGCTGCGTTTGTTTTCGTTTCGTGGGTCATGGGAAAGCGCGGACGCTGGGGAGCAATCACTGGCATCATCGTCACGTTGCTCGCTGGAGTAATCGCCAGCATCGCCGGCTACGGCGCGTTCGCTCCATAGGACGTTCAACCAGTCGCGCCAAGTCTTGGTCGGCGCTTGTCACTGTGGGGGAGTGGCCGGACTTCTGGGTGGCAGTGCGCGGCCGCTGATGAGCCCGCCGCTCTGGACGAGCCAAAACGGCCCGACGGTCGCCTGGCGCACGTCCTGGGGCGGCACGACGTAGGTGTGCTGTGCTCGAGCAGAACGCAGCTCGTCTCCGGTGGCAGCGCCGGAGGACTCGAGCCGCATCACCGTGCCCGCATAGCTGACGACAGACTCGGGCGCCTTCGACCGGCCGAAGATGAGCGCGGCGCCGCTGGACAGCGCGCGCTCGCGTCGTGTCTCGTCGTTGGAGATTCCCGCGACCGACTGGACGGCCAGCCACAGGCCGAGCCCCGCTGACCTGGCGGTTTCGAACATACTTCCCGCGGTGTCGCCGGGGTCGCTGTCGGCGGTGACCAGCTGAGCGAACTCGTCGACGAACACCACGCCGGGTGATTTGTCGCGGCCGCGCAGCCTCGTCGTCATCCACTGGCGAAGATCCAACAGCATGAGATCTCCGACGCGCGCTTCGGCTTCGTCGGCGGGGGAGAGGGGGACGATCGTCAGATCGGCGCCGCCGTCCCCGTAGGACCAGCCCGCGGCCGCTCGCTCCTCAGCTGCACGACTAACCGCGCGCGCAGCGTGCTGCGCCTCCTCCGCTCTCGACGGCGCCACCGTGCCCTCAGCAATCGTCGAGCTGAGCGTTCAAGTGAAATATCCGAGTGGGCTCCGTTTTGCAGAAAGGGGCACCCGCATCGCGCGGGTGCCCCTTGTCGATATGCGGCGTCAGAGCGCGGCGCGAAGCCCGTCGACCAGCGGCGTGGTCGGGCGACCGATGAGCTGCGAGAGCGTACGGTCCTCGGAGTCCAGGGCGCCGGCGGCGATGCCCGCGTCCAGCGCGGCGACGAAACCGGCCGTGCCCTCGTCGAGACCCACACCGCGGAGCGTCTCGAGCAGGTGCTCCTCGGACAGCGCCACATAGGTCACGTCGCGTCCGTGGATCTCGGCCGCGGCGGCGGCGAGATCGGCGTAGCCGAAAGCCACGTCGCCGGCGAGCTCGAGCACGCGGCCGAGGTACGCGTCGTCGGTTGCGACGACGGCCGCGGCCTCGGCGTAGTCCGCGCGGGCGGCAGCGGCCACCTTCCCGTCGGCGACGGCGGCGGCGATCACGCCGGACTCGGCGGCGCGTGCCACATCCTGTGCGTAGTTCTCGATGTACCAGTTGTTGCGAAGGATCGTGTGGCGAAGGCCGGATGCGGCGAGCGCCTCCTCGGTCGCGACGTGCTCGGCCGCCAGAGGCAGCGGGCTCGTGGTGGCGTGGTAGAGGCTCGTGTAGACCAGCCCCCCGACCTTCGCGGCCACGGCGGCGTCGATGACCGCCTGGTGCTGGGCGAGACGCTTGCCGACCTCGGAGCCCGACACGAGCACGACGCGGTCGACCCCGGCGAACGCGGCGTCGAGCGTCTCGGGTGCGTCGTAGTCGACGACGGCCGTGCGCACGCCGCGGTCGGCGAGCTCCGCCACCTTGTCGAGGCTGCGGGAGCCTGCGACGACATCGGATGCGGCGACGCCGCGCTCGAGCAGGCTTTCGACGATAAGACGGCCGAGGTGTCCGCTGGCGGCGGTGACGAGAATGGTCATGGGGGTGTCCTTTCGATCCGGTACGTGGGGGTAAGCCCACCTTCCGCCTGCGACATTCCCTTTGTCAGGTACCCACTTTGGAGTAAGGTACCCACGTCATGGTGAGTTATGCGAAATTACAGGCCCTCCCCGAGGGATTGTTCACCCACGCGTGCCCCACGAGGACGGTGCTGGATCACGTCATGAGCCGATGGGGCGTGCTCGTGCTCTCGGCTCTCGTGCGCGGCACCCTTCGGTGGGGCGAGCTGCGCCGGGCCGTCGACGGCATCAGCGAGAAGATGCTCGCCTCAACGCTGCGCCAGCTCACCGCGGACGGCTTCGTCGAGCGGGAGTCATTTCCCACGGTGCCGCCCCACGTCGAATACCGGCTGACCGATCGGGGCCGGGACCTCATGGCACGCATGCTGCCGCTGCTGGAGTGGATCGCCACCAACGCCGACGAGATCGTGTCGGGGGAGCCAGAGCCGGCTACGGCATAGCCTGAAGCCGGTCAGCGCGGGTCGGTGTCCTTGTCGCGCAGCTCGTCGACGTACATCGCGTCCTCGTCCAGCGTGCGGTTGCGGTACGCCTGCCTGCCCACCATGTGCGCCGAGAGCGGCGCCGTCGCGAGCTGGATGAGGGCGATCGGGACGAGGAAGGCCACCGCGGCCCAGCTCCGCACCGACAGGGCGATCGCCAGGCAGATCAGCAGGAAGCCGAAAACCTGGGGCTTGGTCGCGGCGTGGAGGCGTGTGGGAACGTCGTGGAAGCGCAGCAGGCCGATCGCCGCCGTCAGACACAGGAGCGCGCCGATGAGGATCAGCACGAGAGCCGTGGTGTCGAGGGCGGCGTCGAGGGGGAATCCTGCATCCGCCTGGAAGTGCGCGATCATCGCTGGTTCGCATCCTTCCTCGCGACGAACCGCGCGATCGAGATGGATCCGAACACGCCGATCGCGGCGATCACGAGCAGCACCGGCAGCGTGCGGGTGTGGTGGTTGATCGCCATCTCCGCGCCCAGCACGCACATGACTTCGGTCAGCAGCACGTCACTGGCAACCGCCCGGTCGAGGATCGACGGGCCTTTGATCACGCGCCAGAGGGTGAGCAGGGCGGCCACGGCGAAGACGATGTAGATCGCCACGAGCAGCGGGTTCATCGACCGGCCTCCCTCACCTGTGGGTTTCGCCCGCGCGCGGCGCCGACCTGCGCAAGCTGCGCTCTCGAGCCGACGGCCTGCACGATGCGTCGCTCCCACCGCTGCACCTGACGGCGCTGCGCCTCGACGTCCGCATCCGAGTTCACGCCGATGACGTGCAGGTACAGGATGCTCTCGTCGCGGTCGATGTCGATCACGAGGGATCCCGGGATGAGGGATGCGGTGACGGCGGTGTGCGCGAGGATCAGCTCGTCGTTCGTCGCCATCGGTACGGCGATGACCGCCACGCCGGGGTAGCGCCGGGGGTTCACGACCTGCCACGCGACGAGCAGCGAGCCCTTGATGAGCGCGCCGAGGAAGGCCAAGACGAAGACGAGGCCGTACCAGAGGTTGACACGCCCGGACAGCTCCACCGGTGGCAGCCGGAAGACGCGGGTGACCAGGATCGCCGCGACGAGCCCGGTGAGGAACGCGATGACCGTGAACTGCCCCCACAGCAGCATCCAGAGTGCGACGAGCCACAGGAAGAACGGCAGCTGCCGCCACGTCTGGGCGATGAGTCCTTTCGGGCCGCGGAGGTGTCGGATCACCGATCGACCTCCCCGGACTGCGTCTCCAGCTGCACGAGCTGAACGGGCTGCAGCAGCGCGTCCCCGATGCGGGTGCACATGTCGTACAGGGGCCCGGCGAACACGGTCAGGGCCACCGTGACGGCCACCATACCGGCGGTCGCCGCCGTCATGACCCGGGGGATCACACGGCGCTCGGTCTGGATGCCGGCGGCCGGAGCGTTGCCGAGGTATTCGACGCGGGCCTCGACCTCGGGCTCCTCCGTGTCGTCCTCGCGCCAGAAGCCGAGGTTCCACGCGCGCATGAGCGCGTAGAGCGTGAGCAACGAGGTGACGATACCCGCCACGATGAGGACGATCATGAGCGGGGTGCCGACCTGGGCTGCCGCGTCGAAGAGTCCGTACTTGCCGATGAAGCCCGAGAACGGGGGCAGGCCGCCGAGGTTCACCGCGGGGATGAAGTAGAGCACCGCGATCACGGGAGCCGCACGCATGAGCCCCTTGAGCTTGAGGATCGAGGTGCTGCCCGCCCGGCGCTCGATGAGCCCGACGGCGAGGAACAGGGTCGTCTGCACCACGATGTGGTGGACCATGTAGTAGATCGTCGCGCCGATCGCCGCGGGGGTGGCGATCGCGAGCCCGAACACCATGTAACCCACGTGGCTCACGAGGGTGAACGACAGGATTCGTTTGAGCTCGGCCTGCGCGACCGCGCCGAGCACGCCGACGATCATCGTGGCGAGGGCGACGATCAGCAGCAGGACGTTCACGTTGCTGTCGGGGAACAGCTGCGTCTCCGTGCGGATGAGCGCGTAGACGCCGACCTTGGTCAGCAGGCCCGCGAAGACGGCCGTGACCGGTGCGGGAGCGGTCGGGTAGGAGTCGGGCAGCCAGAACGACAGCGGGAACACGGCCGCCTTGATGCTGAAAGCCAGCAGCAGCATGAGGTGCAGAGTGAGCTGGACGTGCGACGGCAGCTCCCCCATCCGCTCGGCGATCTGTGCCATGTTCACGGTGCCGAGGGCGCCGTAGATCATGGCGATCGAAGCGAGGAAGAGGATCGAGGAGACGAGCGAGACGACGATGTAGACGATGCCGGCGCGGATGCGGGACTCGGTGCCGCCGAGGGTGATCAGCACGTAGGACGCGACGAGCAGGATCTCGAAGCCCACGTAGAGGTTGAAGAGGTCGCCCGCGATGAACGCGTTGAAGATGCCCGCCGCGAGGATGAGGTACGACGGGTGGAAGATCGAGACCGGCGTCTCCTCGTCGCCGTCGGCCGCACCCTGGCCGACCGAGAAGAGGAGGACCGCCAGCAGCACGACGCTCGAGACCACCACCAGCAGCGCCGCCAGCCGGTCGACGTACAGCACGATGCCGAAGGGGATCGGCCATCCGCCGACGGCGACCGCGATCGGCTGGCCCGAGTCGACGACCACGAGCAGCACCGCCGCGATGGCGAGCACCGCGGTGAGGGTCGTGATCGAGACGGCGACCTGCACGCGCCGACGTCGGCCGAACACGAGCGCGATAGCCGCGCCGATGAGCGGCAGGGTGACGAGAAGGGGAACCAGTGCGTTCATCGCTCGCCCTCCTCGTCATCGGTGCGCCTCGCGGTGGGTCGATCGGTCGGCGCGTCGTCGCGGATGCCGGGCACGTCGAGGCTGCCGAGCACCGTGATGGGAACGCTCGCCGCATCCACGAAGTCCGTCGTCGCGTCGTCGGCGGTGATCTCGTCCTCCATGGCCTCTTCGTCTTCCACCGCACGTCCGCGCAGCGCGATGTCCTCGACGTCGTCCTCGACGGTGTCGGCCTGGCCCAGCTGCCAGGAACGGTAGATGAGCGCGAGCAGGAACGCCGAGACCGCGAAGGTGATCACGATCGCCGTGAGCGTCAGCGCCTGGGGGAGGGGGTCGGAGAACTCCGCCGAGTCGGCGCCCTTCGCGAAGAAGGGGGCGGTTCCGGGGAAGCCCATCACGATGAGAAGCAGCAGGTTCGCGGCGTTGCCGAGCAGCAGGAAGCCGATAAGCACCCGCGTGAGGCTCCGCTCGAGCATCGCGTACACGCCGCACGCGAAGAGCACGGCCATGACGGCGATCAGGACGACGGAGACGCTCATCGGGCACCCGCCCCCTGCTGCTCCAGCTGGAGCTTCTGGCGGTCGACCTCGGCGCCGAGGCTGCGGAGCACGTCGAGCACGAGTCCGATGACGACGAGGTACACGCCGATGTCGAAGATCGTCGAGGTCACGAACTCCACATGGCCGAGCACGGGGATCGTGGCGTCGAACCAGGTGCTGGTCAGGGGGTCCACGCCGAAGAACAGCGGCACGACGGCGGTTCCGACGGCGAGCAGCATGCCCACCCCGAGCAGACGCCCCGCATCCGTCGGCGCCGCGGCGCCGAGCTCGTAGCGGCCGCCGGCGACGTAGCGCATGACGAGCGCCATTCCTGCGATCAGGCCACCCGCGAACCCGCCGCCGGGAAGGTTGTGGCCGGCGAAGAGCACGTACAGCGAGACGATGATGATCGAGTGGAACAGGATCCGCACCACGACCTCGAGCAGGATCGAGCGGTTCTCCGGCTTGACCTTCGCGCCTCCCACGAGCCACGCACGGCGACCGCTCTCGCCGGCGCCCTGGGGGCGCAGCCCCTCCGACGTCTCGAGCAGCGGACGGCGGCGGGGGAGGCGGGGAAGCGGCTTCGTGAAGTCGGAGAGCGTGTCGGAGCGGTGGGTGACGAACACGAGTGAGGCGACGCCGGTGGCCGCGAGGATGAGCACCGACAGCTCGCCCATCGTGTCCCAGCCGCGCAGGTCCACGAGGGCGACGTTCACGACGTTGCGCCCGTGGCCCTTGTCGTAGGCGAGTTCCGGGAAGGCGAGCGAGATCGGCGCCTCGACGCGCGCGGAGGTCGCGACGACCGCGACGAAGGCCATCGTGAGACCGACGGCGCCGGCGAGCACCGCGCGGGCGACCGGCGCGACCGAGGCGTTGTGATCGCCCATCCGCGCCGGGATGCGGCGCAGCACGAGGGCGAATGCGATCAGCGTGACGGTCTCGATGAGGATCTGCGTCAGCGCGAGATCCGGGGCGCCGCTCGTGGCGAACAGCACGACCATGCCGAGACCCGTCACCGAGACCAGCACGACGCCCGTGTAGCGCTTGCGTGCTCGCACCGCGATGATGCCCGCGACGATCATGATCGGGGCGACGAATACCTGGGT
Organism: Microbacterium sp. Clip185; assembly: GCF_028743715.1. Classification (NCBI taxonomy): domain Bacteria; kingdom Bacillati; phylum Actinomycetota; class Actinomycetes; order Micrococcales; family Microbacteriaceae; genus Microbacterium; species Microbacterium sp. Clip185. Next base: position 3,253,278 of record NZ_CP117996.1, read on the forward strand.
GGGCGACTGCCACGCATCCAGCTGCGCGCGCCACTCGGGAGCGGCGAACAGGGTGACGCCCTGCGAGACGACGAACACGACGAAGATCGTGCCCACGTAGACCGGCAGCGAACCGCGCTGCGTGAGAGTCGTCGTCCACACCGAGATGCGGGCGATGACACGCAGGACCGCGTTGTAGGCATCGGCGGCGGTGAACGGGAGCACCCGGCGACGCTCGGCCCAGCGCACCTTCAGAGCGAACCAGAACAGGAAGGCGCCCACCGCCAGCGTGCCGAGCGAGAGGAACAGTGCGGGCTCGAACCCGTGCCACAGCGCCAGGTGCGTGGCCTTCTCGCCGGCGGCCGGGGCGAGCTCGGCGTATCGCGCGAACGCGGTGTCGACCCAGGGCGCGGCGAGCCCCGACACGAGGGTGAGGCCCGAGAGGATGACCGGCGCTGCGAGGAAGCCGACGGGCGGATCGGGCCAGTCGGTGCGCTCGCGCGCCGCGCCGGACGCATCCTTCTTGGTCCAGAACGCACCCCAGACGAAACGGATGCCGTACGCCGCCGTCAAGGCAGATCCGATCAGGATGCCGATGAGGGCGACCGTCGCCCACACCGATCCGTCGTCGAGGAACGCCGCCAGGGCGGACTCCTTCGCGACGAAGCCGATCGTGGGGATGAACCCGGCCATGGAGGCGACGGCGATGATCGAGAAGGTCGCGAGCGTCGGTGCTTGCCGGCCCACTCCGGAGAGCTCGTTGATGTCGCGCGTGGACAGCTGGCGGTCGATGACGCCGACGACGAGGAACAGCGATGACTTGAAGAGGGCGTGGCTCAGCAGGAGCGCGAGCCCGGCGAGCGCCGCCTCGCGCGTCCCGAAGCCGAGCACGACCGTCAGGAAGCCGAGCTGGCTCACCGTGCCGAAGGCCAGGATGCGCTTGAGGTCCGACTCGCGCAGGGCCTGCACGCCGCCGAGCAGCATCGTGAACACACCGAGGCACACGATGATCGGACGCCACGGATCGGCGTCCGCGTAGACGGGGGCGAAGCGGGCGATCAGGTAGATGCCGGCCTTGACCATCGCCGCCGCGTGCAGGTAGGCGCTGACGGGCGTGGGCGCAGCCATGGCTCCGGGGAGCCAGAAGTGGAAGGGGAAGATCGCGGACTTGCTCAGCGCTCCGACGAGCAGCAGCACGAGAGCGGCGTTGACGACGGGACCGGTGGGAGCCTCGGCGAGGATCGTCGAGATGCTGGTCGTGCCAGCCTCGACGACGATCAGCACGACGCCGATCAGCATGACGAGTCCGCCGAGGGTCGTGACCAGCAGAGCCTGCAGTGCCGCACGGCGACTGACACCACGTGCGTGGTAGTACCCGATGAGCAGATACGACAGCACGCTCGTGATCTCCCACAGCATGACCAGCACGACGATGTCGTCGGTGAGCACGAGACCGTACATGGCTCCCGCGAAGGCGAGGAGCACGGCGGAGAACTGGCCGAGGCCCTCGCGCTTTCCCGCGAAGTACCAGCGGCAGTAGAGCATGACGAGCGCTCCGACGCCGGTGACGATGAGCGTCAGCACCCAGCTGAGCATGTCCATCCGCATCGAGAGCTCGATGCCGAGCGAGGGCATCCACTCGTATGTCTCGAAGGGAATGCCTCCCGACAGCACCTGCGGCGCAAGCCACAATGTGTGGCCGAAGGCGATGATCGGCAGCAGCGCCGCCACGGCGAACGCGCGAGCCCCGAGGCGGGAGACGAGCCACGGGAGCAACAGCGGAACGAGGGCGAACGCAGCGAGGAGTACCAGCAAACGCGGCCTCCTCGTGGTCGTCGGGGCTCCGTGGCAGACGGAACCACCCAGGCGATCGGGGTGTCGCTCTCTATTCTAAGGGGCGGATTACGCGCCCGGCGCCACGGCCGAAGAAACCGGCCCTGTCGTATTACCCGGGCGGAACACAGAGGTCAGCAGGATGTCGGGGGGCACGACGCCCTCGAGCATCGCCGACACGGCGATGCCTGCCGCTCGTCCCTTCTCCGCCGCCGGCTGCACCATCGTGGTCAGTGTGAGGGGAGCGACGCCGTCGATCGAGACCCCGTCGAACCCGGTCACGCTGACGTCTTCGGGCACGCGGAGCCCGGCATCGTGCACGGCGCGGATGATGCCGGCGGCCAGCACATCGCTCTGGGCGAGGATCGCCGTCGGTCGCTCGCCCGGCGCCATGAGGATGGCGCGGCCCGCCGAGTAGCCCTCGTCGATCAGGCTCGCCCCCGCGGCGTACACGCGGGCGGCGTCGAACACGTCGAGGGCGCCCTCCAGACGTTCGCGCGTCACGTCGACGGTGATCTGCGAGACGGCCTGCGGGTCGAACCACCCCGTGCCGTGTCCGCCTCCGACGGGAAGGGCGACCACGACGACGCGTCGGTGGCCGAGCTCTCGCACGTGGCGGGCGATGACCGCCTGCGCGTCGTGGTTGTCCAGACGGATGCGGGGGATCCCCTCGCCGGCATCCCCCTCCACGACGACGACCGGAACACCGCGCCGCTGCAGTACCTCGAGGTCGGAGCGTAGGCGCGTGCTGCAGCCGATCAGCACGAACGCGTCGGCGGGCGCGGCAGGGAGGGCGGCGCCGCCCGACTCGTCGTCGCGCAGGAGGAGGAGGCCGCTGCCGCGCTCCGCGACGCCCTCGGCGAGCCCGTCGAGCATGATCGTCGTGACCGGATCGCGGAAGGCGGCGCGCAAGCGATCGCCGATGACGACGCCGACGACGCCCGAACGTCCGAGACGCAGCGACGCCGCCCTCGGGTCCGGTCCGGCGTAGCCCAGTTCGGCGGCCGCCGCGAGCACACGCGAGCGGGTCGCCTCGGAGACCGCTGTCTTGCCGCTGAACACCACCGACGCGGTCGAGGCGGCGACTCCCGCCTGACGGGCGACGTCGGCGATGGTGGCACGGCGTGCGTTCATGGTCCCTCGATGCTAACCCCCCACGTCGCGACACGGATCGAATCGATTCGGTAGGGTGTGCTCATGGAAACAGTGCTGTCCCGTTCCCAGGTCGCTCGGTGGCGCACCGCCGTCTTCGCCATCTTCCTCGCGAGCGGTCTGAGCATCGCCACGTGGGCGTCTCGCGTGCCCGCGATCAAGGCCGCGCTGGGCATCGACAACATCCAGGTCGGCATGTTGCTGCTGGGAATGGGCGTCGCCTCCATCCTCGGCCTGACAGCGAGCTCCGCGATCCTGGCGCGCTTCGGTGCGCGCAAGGGAATGCTCGGGGCGCTGTTCTTCGTCGTGCTCGGACTCGTCCTGATCGGCGTCGGCACCGACTATCTGCACACGTACGGGGTCGTCCTCGCGGGACTCGCGCTCTTCGGCTTCGGCAACGGCTCGCTCGACGTGATGATGAACGTCGAGGGTGCCGCCATCGAGAAGCAGACGGGCAAGACGATCCTGCCGCTCTTCCACGCGTTCTTCAGCTTCGGCACGGTCATCGGGGCGGGGCTCGGAACGGCCGCCGCCGCCATCGCGTTCAGCGTCGTGGCGCACACGGCGATCGTCGCCGTCGTCATCGCCGTCCTGGCCGTCGTGACGGCCTCCAACGTCCCTGTGCGAGACGTCGCGATGGACGTCGACGCGGAGGATGCGCCGAGGGGATGGGGCGAGCGCATCCGACTCGCGCTGAGTGCGTGGAAGGAGCCGCGCACGTACACGCTGGGCGTCATCATCCTCGGCATGGCCTTCGCCGAGGGCGGTGCGAACGACTGGCTTTCCCTCGCCGTCGTCGACGATCACGGAGCCGACCCGGCGCTCGGACCTGCGGCGCTGACGGTCTTCTCCGTCGCCATGACCGTCGTGCGCGTCTTCGGCGGACCGCTGGTCGATCGCTTCGGCCGCGTCGCGGTGCTGCGCTCGCTCGCGGTGACGGCGGCCGTGGGACTCGTGCTCTTCATCTTCGCTCCCAACATGCCGCTCGTGTTCATCGGTGCGGCGCTGTGGGGAATGGGCGCATCCCTCGGCTTCCCGCTGGGCATGTCGGCCGCCGCCGACGACCCGCAGCACGCGGCGGCGCGAGTGAGTGCGGCGGCGACGATCGGTTACGTCGCATTCCTGTGCGGGCCGCCGATCCTCGGCTTCATCAGCGAGCACATCGGCCTGCTGAACACGCTGCTCATCATCGTCGGACTGATCGTCGCGTCGGGATTCTTCTCGGGCGCCGCGCGTCCGCTGGCCGCCGCGGAGGATCAGAAGGCGCCGCGCGGTCACTGACCCGCCGGGGATGCGCGGTCACCGTCCGGCGCGGTCCCGTGCGATCGCGACGGCATGGGAGCGGCTGCGCGCCGCCAGTTTGGTGAGCACGCTCGAGACGTGCGTCTTGACCGTCGGCACGGAGATCTTCAGCAGCGCCGCGATCTCACCGTTGGAGCGCCCTTCGGAGAGTGCAGCCAGCACCTCGCGCTCGCGCGGCGTGAGCGCGTCGAGCGCCGCGGCAGCGGGGGAGACCTCCGCGTGCCGAGTCCGTTGCGCGAGCACCCGCCGGGTGACCCGCGCATCGAGCACCCCGTCGCCGCGGGCGACGCTGTGGACCGCATCCACGAGAGCCGGCGCCGAGACCGTCTTCAGGAGGAAACCGACGGCGCCGGCGTCGAGCGCCGCATCCACCAGTTCGTCCTCGTCGAAGCTCGTCAGCACGAGCACCTCGCTTGAGTCGTCCTCCCGGATGCGGCGAGTCGCCTCCACGCCGTCCATCCCCGGCATCCGCAGATCCATCAGCACGACATCCGGTCGGAGGGCTCGAGCGTTGCGCACCGCCACCGCGCCGTCGGCAGCCTCCCCGACCACCTCGACGCCGTGGGCGACCAGCAGGATCCGCAGCCCCTCGCGGATGGCGGCGTGATCATCCGCGAGGAGAACCCGTGGCGCGCTCATCCCTGCACCACCGCGGGGATGCGGGCTTCGACGCGCCATCCATCATCGGCGCGGGGGCCGGCATCCAGCGTGCCGCCCAAGGCCCTCGCGCGTTCGCGCAGCAGCTCGAGGCCCCAGCCGTTGCCCGCGAGCCGCGCGGGCGGCGCGGATGCTCCGCGCGAGTCCACCCGCACCGTCACCTCCCCGGACTCCTTGACGAGACGGATGCGTACCTCGGCCCCGGGGGCGTGACGAACGCAGTTCGCCAACGACTCCTGCACGATGCGCGCGACGGCCTGGTCCGCGGGAGTGCTGAGAGCTGTGTCGAGTTCGTTCTCCAGCGACACCTCCAGCCCCGCGCGGCGCGCCGCCTCGGCGAGCTCGTCGATCGAGGCGACTCCTGCCGGCGCCGCGATCTGCGCGCCGCCGTCGCGGAGCACGGCGATCATCGTGCGCAGCGTGTCGTGCGCCTCCCGCGACGAATCGCGCACGGCTCGCAGCGCCGCGCGGTCGGCATCCGGCTCCGGCGGCATCGACAGCGCCGCCTCGGAACGAATCGCCATCGCCGCGACATGCCCGGCGACGACGTCGTGGAGCTCGCGGGCCATGGCATCGCGCTCGCCCTGCACCGCCGCATCCCGGTCGCGCTCTCCCTCGCGACGCGCATCCTCCGCCTGTTGCCGATGCAGAGCGACGAGTTCTCGCGACTGCGCGACAGCGGTGCCGTACCAGTACCCCAGTCCGCCCAGGGCGCCCAGCTGCAGAGCCACCAGGAAGCTCGCTCGCGCGTCCGCGGTGATCCACCCCGCTGCGACCGCCATGACCGCGACGACGGCGATCATCCCGACCAGGATGCGGCGGCGGCGCTCCGTCTCGCGTGTCGCGACATAGAGGACGTCCACGGCGACGATCAGCGGCACGAGTCCGCCGAACACGAAGACGTCGACGGCCATGATCACGACCGCGGCGATCAGTGCGGGGATCGGCCACCGGTCGCGCGCGAGCACGACGACCACGGCGGCGAGAGCGGGGATCAACGTCCACCACGGGGATGCGGCGGCGAACGCACTCGGCACGATGGCGCCCGACACCGTGAGTCCCAGTGCGCCGGCGGCGAGCGCGATCAGCAGGTAGATGAGCGCGTCGGCCGATGCCCGGTGCCGGCGTACCCAGTCCCGCAGTCGGGAGCCCTCTGCTTCGCCCATGCGTTCATGCAAGCACAGGCATGCGCCGGCGGCATCCGTCGGAAGACGGAGGAGCGGGGGAGGGGGTGCGCCCTTCGCCCGATGTGCGAAAGCGGCCCTCGCCGAAGACTCGGAGAGTGGATCTCATACCCGGCGCCCCCTTACCGCTCACCCTGTTCGTGCTCGCACTCGTCGACGGGTTGAGCGTCGGCACCCTCGTCATCCCCCTGCTGCTCATGATCGTCCCGGGCAGGGTACGCATCGGGCGGCACCTGCTCTACCTCCTGACGATCTCGCTCTTCTATCTCGCGGTCGGCGTGCTGTTCCTGCTCGGACTCATGAACGTCATCGACGTCGTCGGCGACTTCTTCTCCTCGACCGCCGGAGCGATCGTGCGCCTGGTCGTCGGCGCCGCGCTGTTGATCGCCGCGTTCGCGATCCCCGCCCACGAGAAGCGGATGCAGGAGCGTCCCGACGCCGGTCCCGGGCGCATCGTCCGATGGCGTGATCGCCTGGTGTCGGACGGCGTTCCCGCACGCACGGTCGTCGCCGTGGCGATCGCTGCGGGTGTCGTGGAGCTGGCGACCATGCTCCCGTACCTGATCGGCATGACGCTGCTCGCCGAGTCACAGCTGGCGCTGCCCGTTCAGGTGGGGGCCCTCGCCGCATACTGCCTCGTGATGGTCCTGCCGGCGCTCGTGCTGCTTGGTCTGCGGGTGGTCGCTGCGCGCCTGATCGAGCGCCCCCTCGAGCGACTCGCGGCGTGGCTCTCGCGCACCGCCGGCGAGACCACATCGTGGATCCTCGGCATCATCGGCTTCCTGCTGGCGCGCGCGGCGGCGACCCAACTCGGCCTGTTCGATCTGCTGTGAACGTCGGAGAGGAGCCCGTCGGCAACTAGGCTCTTCGGGTGCGCCTCGTCATCGCCCGCTGCTCCGTGGACTACACCGGCCGCCTCAATGCCCACCTGCCCCTCGCGACTCGCCTCCTCGTCCACAAAGGCGACGGCAGCCTGCTCGTGCACTCTGACGGCGGCTCGTACAAGCCGCTGAACTGGATGAGCCCGCCGTGCTCACTGGCCGTCGAAGAGCCCGACGAGGATGCGGCGAGCGCCGGGGTGATCGAGCAGTGGCGCGTCACGCACGCCAAGACCGGCGACGCGCTGCTCGTGCGTCTCTACGAGGTGATCCACGACTCCAGCCACGAGCTCGGCGTCGATCCGGGCCTGCAGAAGGACGGTGTAGAGGCCGACCTGCAGCGGCTGCTCGCCGAGCAGGTCGGGGTCATCGGCGAGAACCTCACGCTCGTGCGCCGGGAGTTCCCCACCGCCATCGGCCCGGTCGATCTCATGCTGCGCGATCCGGATGCGGCCACCGTCGTCGCCCTGGAGGACGAGACCCCGCGCGCGCTGCACGTGGCCGTCGAGGTCAAGCGGCGAGCGGGCATCGACGCGGTCGAGCAGCTCACGCGCTATCTCGACCTGCTCAACCGCGACTCGCACCTGCGCCCGGTGCGCGGCGTGCTGGCCGCCCAGGCGTTCGCACCGCAGGCGCGCACCCTCGCGACCGACCGCGGCATCGACTGCGTCGTGCTCGACTACGAGGCCATGAAGGGCATCGACAGCGGCCTGCCCACCCTCTTCTGAGCGATGGGCTCACCTCGCCCGCGCTGACCCCTCACCGGCGCACGATAGCGTGGGAGTCATGTCCGTCGGATCCCCGTTCTCCTGCGTCCTCTGGGACGTCGACGGCACGCTCGTCGACGCATCCGACGGGATTCTGCGTCGCCTGACGATCACGCTCGAGCACTTCGGACTTCCGGCGCCGACGCGCGCCGAGCTGGTGCACTGGATCGGACCTCCGCTCTACGAGTCCTTCCAGCACCACGCCGGGATGACGCCGGAGGGTGCCACGGATGCGGTCACCTTCTACCGCGCGCTGGGCAAGGCCGACGGCTACACGACCGACGTCAAGCTGTACCCCGGCGTCAAGCAGATCGTCGACGATCTCGCCGCCGCGGGCGTTCCCCAGGGCACGGCCAGCTCCAAGCCCGAGAACCAGGTGCAGGCGCTCATGCTGCACTTCGACCTCGCGGAGCACATGACGGCCATCACGGGTGCGACCCCCGACGAGAAGACGCTTGCCACGAAGGCCGACATCGTCGCCGAGGCCCTCCGACGGATGCGGGCCGCCGGGGTCGACACCTCGCGCCCCGTGCTGATCGGCGATCGACACCATGACGTGGACGGCGCGACGGCCAACGGCGTACCGGTGATCTTCGTGCGGTGGGGCTTCAGCTGGCCGCACGAGGCCGAGGGCGCCCAGGCCGTCGTCGACAACGCCGACGAGCTCCACGCACTGCTGCTCGTCGATTCCGACGCCTGAGCCCTGCGCGTCGCTATCGTGAGCGCATGACGACGGACGACGCCGCCAGCCCACCCAGACCCCGCGCGGCGATGCGCGTCGCGCGTCGTCTTCCCGCCACCCTCGTCCTCGTCGCCGCGTTGCTGGTGATCGGGGTCGTCACCGGCGCCCTCTGGCATCCGTTCCACCGCAATCCCGGCATGGAAATGTGGGCCTACGGTTGGCCCGCCCTCGAGGCAGGCCGCTGGTGGACGCCGCTCACCGGCACCTTCATCGTCGGCTACCCCGGCCTCTACCTGTTCACGGTCGCGAGCTTCGCGGGGATGGCCCACCTCGAGTTCCGCCGCGGCACCCGCGTGGCGCTCGCCTACTTCACGATCGGCCAGCTGTTCTCCGTTCTCACGGCGGCCCTTCTCGTCTGGGCGCTCTCGCTCACCGGCTGGCCCTGGGCGCTCACGCAGGCGGGCGCACTGGATGTCGGTCCTTCCGGTGGTGCCTTCGCCGCCCTCGCTGCCGCCGTGGGGCTGCTTCGTGCGCCGTGGCGGATGCGGGTCTGGCTGCTCCTGCTCGGCTTCGTCTTCGTCACGATGCTGTTCTGGGGCAATCTCGACGACATCGAGCACCTGCTGGCGGTGGTGCTGGTGCTCTTCGTGGACCGCTCGCTGCGCCCGCAGCGTACGACCGTGCGCGAGCAGCGGCTCGTCGCCTTTCTCGCGCTGGCCATCCTCGCGGTCCTTGAAATCATCGTCTTCGTGGTCCCGACCGACGGGCCCTTCGGATCCACGACGCCCGGATCGGGGTCGATCTGGGACGTGGCGATCGACGTCGCCGTCGTCGCTCTCATCGCCAACGGGCTGCGCCGCGGCCGCCACTGGGCCTGGATTCTCGGCCTGATCATCACGGCGATCAACCTGCTGCAGTTCGTCGCCCTCGTCGCGCTGATCGCTCTGGCGGGGTGGGCAGAGGCGGAGAGCGCGATCTCGGGGGACCCGTCGCTGTCACTGGCCAACGGCGTGCTCTGGGCACTGGTGCTCATCTACCTCGTCTGGGTGCGCGGCGCCTTCCGCGCGCGCCGGCGCACCCGCATCGGCCAGCCGCCCGCTCCGGATCGGACGGCGCTGCGCGAGCAGTTGCACCGCTTCGGTGGTGGGACGCTGTCGTGGATGACGACCTGGGAGGGCAACCACTACGCGCGGGTGTCGGAGAGCATCGTCGCGTTCCAGAGCCGCGCTTCCGTCGCGCTCGTGCTGGCGGACCCCATCGGTCCGGAGGCCGATGCCGATTCCGCCGTGTCGGCGTTCATCGACTCGGCGGAGCGTGCCGGCCTCATCCCCTGCTTCTTCAGCGCAGGAGAACGAACCCGTGCCGCGGTACCCGACGGCTGGCGCAACCTCGTCGTGGCGGACGACACGATCGTCGACCTTCCGGGTTTGGAGTTCACCGGCAAGGCGTGGAACGCGGTCCGCACCTCGTTCAACCGTGCCGGGCGCGAGGAGATGACGTTCCGACTCACGCGGCTCGCCGACGAACCCTGGGGGATCCGCGCTCAACTGCGGGCGATCTCCGAGAGCTGGGTGGGCGACAAGGGCCTGCCGGAGATGAGCTTCACCCTCGGCACCCTGGCCGAGGCCGCCGACCCGGAGGTACGCCTTGCGCTGGCGATCTCGCCCGCAGGGGATGTGGACGGGTTCCTGTCGTGGCTGCCGGTCTACGCACCGGGTGGCGGCATCCACGGGTGGACGCTGGATCTCATGCGCCGGCGCGAGGGCGGCTTCGGGCCCGTGATGGAGTTCCTCATCGGGTCGTCCGCCAAGGCCTTCTCCGAGGAGGGGGCGCAGATCATGTCGCTGTCGGGAGCGCCGCTCGCGCACGACTACCCACCGGATGCCGGGCTCATGGCCGAGTTGAGCGGCAAACTCGCCGATGCGCTGGAGCCCGTCTACGGCTTCCAGTCGCTGCACCGCTTCAAGGAGAAGTTCCACCCGCGATACGAGACCATGTACCTGCTCTACCGCGACGAGAGCGACCTCACCCGCATCTCTCTCGCGCTCACGCGAGCGTTCCTGCCCACCGCGACGCTGCGACAGTTCGCGGGTGCGGGACTGGAGCTCGTCCGCGGCACCTCCTGACGCGAACGCAAGAGGGACGGGATGCGGTGCATCCCGTCCCTCTTGTCGATTCGCGCCTCAGAGAGCGCGGATCTTCGCTGCCTGCAGACCCTTGGGGCCCTGCTCGACCTCGAACTCGACCCGCTGGTTCTCCTCGAGCGAGCGGTAGCCGTTGCCGTCGATCGCGCTGAAGTGGGCGAAGACGTCTGCGCCCCCCTCATCGGGAGCGATGAACCCGAAGCCCTTCTCGGAGTTGAACCACTTGACCGTACCCGTCGTGCTCATGCCTTGCCTTCTTGTGCGTCCGGCACCCTCTGCGCCAGTGACCTCCCACCGTAGCGGCGCGAGGTGGTCAGTGGGGAAGAGTTGCAGATGGTGACGAAATCGTTGCACGAGCGACGCGGGCCGTTAACCATTCGACGCCCGGGCCGAGCGAAGCTCATAGGCCCGGGCGTCGACGGATCCCCCCGGATACGTCGCGCGGAGCGCGACAGCGATCACTCTACTGCGTCACCGCGGGATCGCCACAGGGATTCCCCGGCGACAGGGCAAAACTCCGCGGTCGCTGGGGGACCGCGTCGTACACTGGTCACTCCATGGCCGACCACCCGACATCGCGGCCGCCCCGCCGTCGCCGGATGCTCGGAGACGAGGTCTTCGAGCTGCTCGGTCGCGCCATCCGCGACGGCAAGCTCGCCCCCGGCCAGTCGTTGCGCGACGTGGAGCTGGCCGAGCGCTTCGGCATCTCGCGCACACCGGTGCGTGAGGCGCTGCAACGGCTGGAGCGCATCGGCCTGGTGGAGATCTCGGCGAACAGGTTCACCCGCGTCACCGTTCCCACCGAGCGTCTCGTCGCGGACACCCGCGCCTTCATCGTCGGCTTCACGGCGGAGGCGCTGCGCGCCGCACTGCCGGCCTGCTCGGACGAGACGCTGACCCTTCTCGTCGCCGCCTACGACCGCATGCTCGCAACGCCCGTGGGTACCGGCACGCACACGGAGGCGTCGACCGCCTTCTTCCGGACGCTCTCGATCGCGACCGGCAACATCGTGCTCGGCCGCTTCATCCGGGAGACATCGCTCACGCTGGAGCGGAACCTGCAGGGCTGGGCGTTCATCGATGTCGCATCCGACACGGGGCACCGAGCAGGACAAGCCCTGCGCCGGGCCCTTCTCACCCGCAATGCCGCGCGGGCCGACGCTGTCCTGCGCGCCTACCAGCGCGAACGCCAGGAATGAGAAAGGCCCCCTCCTGCTGGGGGGAGCGGAGGGGGCCGTGGAGCCCCTCGATTGGGGGAGGTGAAGGGCTCGTGGAACTAGAGTACCCCTGTCCCCCATATGGGGGACAAATCGCCCTCATCGCATAAGCAACACTCAGGTTTCCATGCGAGTGCATTCACGCCCAGTCGAGCGACGAACGCCTCTTCCAGTAGCTCTGCGGGTCGACGGCGAACGACGGCATCGGTAGGGCGTCGCCGGACGCACTGCGCTCGGCGCCGCGACGCAGCTGATCGTCGGTGGCCGCGCCGCTCAACACGATGTCCGCCCACTCCTGGCGACGCGCGACGGCGAACGCGTACTCGTCCACCGTGAGGGATGCGGCGCGCGCCTCATCCCGGACCACCGTCGGCGCATGGGCGTCGCTGAGCCAGCCGTTGGCCAGCACCTCCTTCAGCACGACGGTCCAGCCCGCATCGTGCGCCCGCGCAAGAGCGGGGCCCGCCGATGGCTCGAAGACGTTCCAGGTGGACTGCACGACGGAGAAGAGGTCGCCGTGCTCGCTCGTCGCCCGGTCGATGACCTCCGCCTGCAGGGGGCCGCTGGTCGAGATCCCCACCCGCACCCCCGTCTCGCGGATCTCCCCGATCCGCTCGAGCAGCGCACCGTCGGCGAGCGCGGGAGAGTCGGGTGTGACCGAGTGGATGAGATAGAAGTCCGGCGGCCCGCCCAGCGCTGCCAGCGTCTGGCGCCACTGCCGGTCGAGCATCGCGAGCGAGTGCTCCTTGCGCTCGTGGAGTTCGGCGGCGGGGTTCCAGTCGCCGACGTACTCATAGCCCCACTTCGAGCCGATCGTGAGCGACGCGCGACGATCGGGGTGTGCGGACAGCCACGAGCCGAGGAACTCCTCGGCTCTTCCATAGGACCGCGCCGCATCCAGATAGCGGATGCCGAGCGCCCACGCCGTGTCGAGAAGCGCGTGGACCCGGGTCTCCATCGCGGCGACGGAGCGGGCGGCGGGGGATCCCAGGTCGTGCTCGCGATCGCTCGTGATGTAGGCGGGGCGCCCCACGGCCGCGAGACCGAAGCCGAGTTCCGCCGTGTGCGCTGACTCCTGCATGTGCCCATCCTCCGTGTCGCTGTCTCCAGTATCGGACGCGGTACGCGAGGTGTGGTGGGCGCCGCCACCCAAAAGCGGCGCCCACCGAGGCTGCGACGCGACGGTGCCGACGATCCCGTCGAGGCCGCCCGACGCGGCATGATGACGAGTTCTCCCCCCAGAGGGACACCGCCGCATCCGCGGCAACTCCTCCAGACAACCCGATCCGATGCTCACCGTCATCATCCGTAGGGATGAAATGGCCTCGTCCCGCAGTCGGATCCGGGCCGCCCCTCCGGGCGCCACGCGAGCCGACCCCTGTGTCGCCCCGCGAGCGAAGCGAGACGAAACGCATCGCCGGAAACCCAGCGCACTGCCAGGTACCGTCGCTGCCGCGCGAAACACGGGCAGTGTAGGAAGGAAGGGCAACGCACTCTCACGACATCAGGGGGACATCGTGGAGGACACCGGCTACATCCGTGCGCGCCTGAGCGCACCATCTCGCGCGGGTGCCGCGTGGCAGGCCACGCTCCGCTTCGTCAACGGCGACGGCGATGCCGTCGCCCGACGCGAGGTCGAGCTTGGAGCTTCCCGCGCAGAGGACGTGCCCGCCGCACTCCACGCCGCGATCGCCGCACTGGTCGGCGATGAGATCGAGATGGCGGGGGATCTGCCGCCGCTGACCGGCGACGTCGTCGAGCTCGAGGTTCCGCTCCGCTGCCGTCAGGGCGCGTCCTGAGCATCGCCCAGAAGGAGTGCGAACCTCGGCCGTCTGCGTGATCGAGCGGCGAGCCTCGCATCCGAACGCGCCGATGAACGCAAGAACCGGCCGGGATGGATCCCGACCGGTTCTATCTGTGGGCCTGTATGGAAATCCGCGACCCCTTGCCCCGTAAGGGCTCGCCAGACCCCATTCCAGACCGATTCCGCGCTAGGCGGGAATACTTTCCGTGACTATCCGTCCTGCCCTGGTCAGAAGCCCTTTCCTGCGAGCGCCGTTTGGTCTCTCCACAACCGCGGCTCGAACTCTCTTCACCGGCGGGTTGATGGGTCGGACTGTCGATGAAGCGTTGCATGTGGGCGTCTATGCGCGCTTGCGCAGTGGGCGCCGCGTCGCTTCTGCATGACCTGCTCGCCTGCAACGCGATGGAGCATCGGCGCCGATAGCCTTCAGCCATGCACCTCGCCGCCAGCTCGCTATGGCCTCCGGACTGGAGTCAGTTCCTGCCCGACGCGATCCTCGCCCTAGCAACCGGTCTCATGGTGTCCTTGCTGTTGTGGTGGTGGCAGCGGAACTTCGAGCGTCGCGCCGCTAGGGAGGCTGCCGAATCCGGTTGGCAGCTCGCGCGAGAGCATTTCGTAAGCTCGGTACGGCCACTCGCGGAGAATGACGACTACTATCTCGTCCTCGTCGTAGCGGACTTCGACACCCTCATCGCCAAAGGCCAGTTGTATCCGGTGGGGAGTTGGGCGACGAGGACGACTTCGGGGAGGAAGGTCGGGCCCTCGACGCGTAGCCGCTGATCGGAAAGGATCCGCACATGAGTGAGGACACTCGGGTCGGCGACCGTCTACTCCGCCTGCGGCTTGGGAACGGTCTCGGCCAGCAAGAGCTTGCCGAACGCGCGGGTATCGCGGCCGGCTCGATTTCCATGGCTGAGCGCAACCTCAGCTGGTTGGACCCGCGCGCTCTCGACGCCGTCGCCGCCGTCTTGGACGTCACCCCGGCGTACTTCCACCGCCCCGGTGCGGAGCCCACCTTCACCACACCGCAGCTGCGCGCCTACGCAGACGCATCCCAGCGCACCGTCGACCGCGTCCTCCACGACAGCCGTACCGCCCTCGACGCCTTCGCCACACTCGACCTGCGGCGGGTGGCGGATACGTTGCCCATCTTCGACGGTGACCCCAACGACGCGGACGAGATCGAACGCGCAGCGGCCGACGTCCGAACCCTCGCAGGCATCAAGGAGGGCGACCGCGTGGGCAACGCTGTGCGCGCAGCCGAACGCCTCGGAGTCGTCGTCCTTCCCATGGACAGCGAACTCGGCCGCCATCTCGGGATGTCGCTTCGCATCAACGACGTCCCCGTCATACGGGTCAGCCGATCTTCCACCTCACCCGAACATGCTGTCCCCGGCGACCGCCAGCGGTTCACCGTCGCGCACGAGCTCGGGCACCTCGTCCTGCACGCCGGGCGGTCTCAACCTGTGTCTGCGGCCGACGCAACAAGACGCGAGAACGAGGCGCACCGTTTCGCCTCCGCTCTCCTTGCACCCGGGGATGCCGTCATCAACGACCTTGGAGGGGCACGCGTTTCCCTCACCGCGTTGACGAGGTTGAAGGAGAAGTGGGGGTTCTCCATCAAGGCATTCGTTACCCGCTTCCGTCAGCTCGGCGTCATCGACGACGATCATGCTCGCAGCTTGTTCAAGCAGATCTCCGCGCGGCGATGGAACAAGCAGGAGCCTATCGAGGTGGGCAACGAGTCTGCCGTCTGGCTGCAGAAGACCCTGACGCAAGGAACGCAGCCGACGTTCGAGCGGAACGTATCGGCCGTCAGTACCTCCATCGGACTCAGCGCAGCGTACTTTCATCGCTGGCTCGATTGGTCGCCGGCCGCGGCTTCGACGACCGAAGCCACGGTGAGCGTCCTCACCCCACGACCGTCGAGCCGTCAGCAGCCGACACGCCCCATCGCACCCGTTCACCGCCTGCCCGTGCGCCACGTCGCCAACGACTGATCCGCGCGTCCTGCGCGCGAGCCACGATGCGGCGGCCACTGATTGTGGACGCCGCATCGTCAGACTCAGGCGTGCCCGCCCTGCATAGCGAGGACAGCTTTTATCTGATGTCGCTCGGCGGCACAGAGCGCGCCGGTGATCGCTCATCGTCCAGGGGGTGGACGGTCACCGGGATGCTTCGGGTGATCGGGCGTCCTTCCCGTGCGAGGCGGCGCTTCCTCGCAACCCACGCGACGGCAAGAAGGCCAAACCATACCGGCGCCGCAATGACTGCTGCGCGGGTGTCCTCACCATAGAGCAGCGCGCCGATGATGAAGGCGAAGAACGCCAGCACGACCCACGGTGCGACGCGTCCCAAGGGGAGCTTGAAGCCGGACTGGGCATGACGCTCCGGATAGCGACGTCGGTAACGGATGTAGCTGACGACGATGGTGCCCCATGTGAACAAGATCAGGGTGGCGCACACGGAGGAAACGAAGGTGAAGGCCGTGACGACCCCGTCCCCCGCGTACAGAAGAGGTATAGCGGTGAACAGGAAGACGCAGGTGAGAAACACCGACTTGCGGGGGACGCCCTGGGGAGTGAGGAACGTGAGTTTCCTGTGAGCGTGACCGTCCAGCGCGAGGTTGTAGAGCATCCGGGATCCTGAGTAGATCCCGGAGTTCGCACTGGAAGCCGCGGAGGTCAGTACGACCAGGTTGATGGCGGCGGCGGCAATTCCGAAACCGGCGTAGGCGAGCGTGGTGACAAACGGGCTCTTGTCAGGTGCGAGCTGGTCCCAAGGGGTGATGGACATGATGATGACGAGGGAGCCGACGTAGAACACCAGGATGCGGGCAACGATGGAGTTGATGGCCTTCGGCAGGGTCTTTCGTGGATTCTCCGTCTCGGCGGCGACTGTGCCCACGAGTTCGACACCGATGAAAGCGAAAATGCCCATCTGGAATCCGAGGATGAAGCCGCTGGCGCCGAACGGGAACATGCCACCGTGGTCCCACAGATTGGCGAAAGTCGCCCGAGTCCCACTGTCGGGGTTGGTGAAACCTGTTGCGATCAGAACCACCCGGGCGCCGATCAGGGCGAGGATGGCGACGACCTTGATGAGGGCGAACCAGAACTCCGTTTCTCCGAAGAACTTCACCGGTTGCAGATTTAGTAGGGTCAGGGCCACCGCGGCGATGAGCGCAGGGATCCACGGAGGGATTGAGGCGTTGAAGAAGGACACGTAGCTGGTGATGGCGATGATGTCCGCGACGCACGCCACCACCCACCCGAGCCAGTAGGTCCAGGAGACGAAGAAACCGGCCCACGGGCCGATGAGGTCTTTCGCGATGTCCCCGAAGGTCTTGTAGTGCAGGTTGGAAAGTAGGAGTTCGCCCAACGCTCGCATGATGAGGAACACCATCAAGCCGATCACCATGTACACGAAGATGACGGCTGGGCCAGTGACGCTGATCATCTTCCCGGATCCCATGAAAAGTCCCGTTCCGATAGCTCCGCCGATGGCGATGAGCTGGAGATGGCGGTTCTTGAGCCCTCTCGTGAGCTCGGGACTTTGAGTCGTTACAGAACGTTCTTCAGTCGACACAATCTGTGCTCCTTTGCGGATGTGTGCGATGGCGTCGTCAGGCGACGACGCGGAAGGTGTCGAGGCGGGGGTCGACGGCGCCGCGGACGAAACCGCTGGGCGCTGCAGCCATCGCTCGCAGGTACTCGACTACGTCCTTCGTGAGGATTTCGCCGGGTAGGGAGTTCGGTACGCCAGGTGGGTAAGCCGCAAGAGAGTCGGCGGAGACGCGACCAATGGCATCGTCGGCTGAGACAATCTCGGTACGACTGAGGAACGCTTCCTGGACGCCGAGTGCGCGGGGAGCGGGGGCGGGTAGTCGCAATCCGCGCACGGCTTTCGAGTGCAGGGTGGGCAGTGCTTCGAGCGCCGTGAGGAGGCGCTCCGGGTCGGCCGGCGAGGTCGCTCCGATAAGAAGTAACAAGGAGGTCGGTGTGGCGAGCTCCGCATAGATCCGGTGGTCGCGAATGAGGACGTGCTGGGCCTCGTTGCCGGTGATTCCGGCCGCGCGCATGTCGATGACCACTTTCAACGGATCGGTCGCGGCGCTGGCATCGTGCTTCGAAAGCTGCGGGGTGGCGTCGGTGTATCGACCGGACTCGCCGATTCCCGCACGTATCGTGTTGGCCGAGGCGATGGCCGCCGAGATCGAGCTCTGACCGGCGGTCATGAGGTGTCGCCGAGTCTCATCCAGGGACGCCAGCAGTAGCGCGCTCGAGCTAGTCGATTGGAACGACCGCACCACGCGGTCGACAAGATCTTCGAGGCTGCGGGACTGTTCGCCGTGTCCGAGGTGCAGCATGGCCGCTTGCGTGAGTGCTCCAGCTCCCTTGTGCGTGCTGGAGACAACGAGGTCTGCACCCAGCCGAGCAGCATTGACAGGGAGGTCCACGTGCACCCCGAAGTGCGCTCCCCATGCTTCATCCACGATCAGGGGCACGCCGTGACGGTGCGCGACATCCGCAATCCCGCGGATGTCAGCCGCCGTACCGAAGTAGCTCGGGCTCACGATGAACACGGACGCGGCGTCCGGGTGCTCGGCAAGCGCCTGTGCGACCTGGGCGGGCGTGACGCCGAGGGCCGCGTTGAGACCGTCGTCAACCGCGGGTTGTAGGAAGTGGGGCGTCAGACCGACGTGAGCGATGCCGTCGATCACACTCGAGTGAACGCTTCGTTGCACGATGGCCTGTCGACCGAGGGCACGGGCAACCATCGTGGCGACATGATTGCCGCCCGACGCGCCGTTGGTGAGGAACCACGTTCGCGTCGCCCCCCAGGCATCTGCGGCAAGCACCTGAGCGGCGCTTAGAGGGGTGGGGCTGCCCGTAGCGGCCGAGCGCCACGTCCGTTGGTCTATCCCGACGATACTCATGGGAAAGTCCAGAGTCAGCGCCTGCGCACCGACAAGCGCGGCGACACCGGGAGCGTTTGGCTCGTGACCCTGGTGCGCGGGGACATGGAACCGCTGCCAGTCGTTTGCCACGAGTGTCCGGAGCGCATCCACGTATGGCGCCCGAGCGTGATCGAAAGCGTCTTCAAGCGGCTGGGGCATGGGTTGAAGGTATTGAGCTTGAGATGACGATGGAATACCACATCCACTGCATCAGCGTCATACCCTGTATGACGTGCTCTACCCACAGCAGCTCCGGGTTTTGGTCGCCATCAGAGACGGGGGTTCTCTCAGTGCGGCAGCTCAGTCGATGGGCTATGGAGTGCCGACCATCGCTCACCATCTCTCGGCACTCGAAAACCAGGTACGTGCACCCCTGGTGGAGAGAAACCGGCGTGGGGCTCGACTGACACCCCTGGGGCTTTCGCTTGTGTCCGAAGCGGAGCAGATTCTCCGGAGGATTGAACAGGCGGAGCGGATGATCGTCGCCGAGCGAGATGCCGGGCTGGCGACGCTGAGGATTGGCGCTTTCGCGTCCATCGGATCGCGTCTGCTTCCTTCCGCCATCCGCGAGCTTCGCGATAGTGCTGCAGTGCGAGTCGAAGTCGTCGAGGCTGAGCCCACGGACGTAGTCGGGATGCTGAGCGCGGGCGAACTGCACGCGGGGATCATCTATGACGTCGCCGAAGACCCGGCTTTCGTCTCCAGCGACATCACGGCGACGCTCCTCTTCGAGGAGCCCTACCAGGTGCTTGTCGGAGGAGGCAGCTCCTTCGCTGACGCTGCGCCGCTTGAGGTGGGGGAACTGGCGGACGCGGATTGGATCTGCGCGCGAAACGATGGCGAGGCATCGAATCGAATCCTTAGGCGCGTGTGTCACGCGGCCGGTTTCGATCCGCGCCTGCTGATGCGCACCGACGATCTGAACATGATCCATGGGCTCGTTGCCGAAGGTCTCGGGGTGACGCTCACGACGGCAACAGCGTTTGACTCGCGCTTTGACGTGCGCCTCCGTCCGACGGTGGCAGACTTCGGTCGGAGGCGCACGTCATTCATTCACGGTACGGAGACACCACCGCCGGCGGTCGATCTCCTCCACCGCATCCTCCTCGACCGCGTGGCGATGTTCCGCCCGGCCACCCCATCAGAGTCGAGGCGTGCGTGAGGGTTCGATGCGGCGCGGGCCGAGCGCCTCAAACGCTGATCCGAAGGTGAGGAGGGCGACGTCGTCATAGGCCCTCCCCGCGATGGTCAGCCCCACGGGCATTCCGATGTCCTCCGCGATGCCCATCGGAACGGTCACCGTCGGGATGCCAAGGTGGCGAATGGCGAGGTTGCCGTTGGCTACCCACACCCCATTGCGCCACCCCGCGTCGGCCGATTGCGGGTTCACATCCATGTCAGCGGGGGCTACGTCTGCAACGGTCGGCATGACGACGGCGTCCAGGTCATGGTGAGCCATCCATTCGTCGAGATCGAGACGACGGGTCTCGTCCAAACCGTTCAGTCCCGCAGGCATGGCGGTGAGGTTCTCCAAGCGCGCATTCGGATTGTCTCGGACCCAGGCGGGGTATTCAGCGATGTCGTCATCGAAGCCCGTGTAGCGGTCTGGGAGAGCGCCTTCCGGCTGGGGGAAGATGGTGGCCCCGTCGATGGCTGCCAGCGAGTCCAACCACGGGTCTGCGTTGTCGCGGAGAAACTGCTCCCACGCCCATGCGCAAAGGTCGAGGATCTCCTGGCGCAGGTACTCCGGTGATACGAGGCCACGGATGGCGATGGTTGACGCCCCGACGCGATCCCCTTCGTAGTTCGACACAGCCGGGAAGTCGACTTCGACGACAGTTGCTCCGGCCTCCTCGAGAGCGCGGCGCGTCTGTTCCCACAGAGCGATGATCGACGGGCGTGTCCGGATCGGTTGTCCGGTGGGTCCACCGATGCCGGGGGTGGGGCCGGTGCCCGCGGCGGGGTCTGCGTTGATGAACATGCGGGGGATGCCGAACCGGCGACCGGCGAGGACCTCGCGCGGGTTCGCGGCAGCGGACAACGCCGGGTAGGACGTGGGGCGGATGGCGGATGTCCGAGGAAGCTCCACCCAAGGCTGCGCCCGCCAGAAGTCGGCGTCCACAACCTCGTCGTCTGCGACGATCACGTCGAGGACTTCGAGAAGGTCCTCCATCGTGCGAGTGTGCGGCACGGGAACGTCCTGGGTTGGCACCAACGGCCACAAACCTCGGCAGGAGATCAGTCCGCGGGTGGGGGTGTACGCACAGAGGCCGTTGTTGGAAGCGGGACCGCGCCCGCTCGACCAGGTTTCCGAGCCCAGCCCGAACGCGGCGAAGCTGGCTGCTGTTGAGGTCCCGGAGCCATTCGACGACCCTGATGCGAACGGTGCGGTGAGGAAGTCTGCGTTGTAGGGGCTTTCGGCGCGCCCGTAAAGGCCGCGCTGCATGCCACCGTTCGCCATAGGGGGCATGTTGGTCAGCCCGATGCAGATGGCGCCCGCACCGCGCAGCCGCTCGATGATGAAGGCGTCGTGCTGCGCGACGAGTTTGGCGAAGGCTGGGCTACCGGCCGCGGCTGTCAGTCCCCGGACGAGGTAGCTGTCCTTCGCGGTGTAGGGGATGCCGTCGAGGGGGCCGCGGGACTCCCCGCGTGCCCGCCGGTCGTCGGATTCCTGCGCCTCATCACGAGCGGCGGGGTTGCGGACCACGACGGAGGCCAGCGCGGTCTCAGTTCCTGCCGCGTCGTATGCGTCCAGGCGCGCAAGGTACGCGTCGACGAGGCCAACCGCGGTGGCTTGCCCAGAGCTGAGTCCGGCACGAAGATCGGCAATGGACGCTTCCACAACATCGAACACAAGAGCCCCTTAGAGTCGTTTTGAACAGCTGTTCAAAACGAGAAGGTACTGAATGCCCAATTCCTCGTCAACCCGAGTTCACCGCTCGTCTGCGGACCGCATGTTGGAGATCCAGGACGCCGCTCAACGAATCGCCCTGACGGACGGCCTCCTCGCGGTGACCGCTCGCTCAGTCGCGGCCGAGATGGGCGTCACAGCGAGTCTCGTGGTGCACTACGAACGCAACATGGAGGAGCTGGTGGCTCGGACGTTCGACATGATCGTCACGCGCGAGCTGGACGAGGTGCGGGCCCTTGTCGCAAAGGAGGCGTGCCCCACCGACCGGGTTCGCGTCCTCTTGTCCACGCTCCTGGCCGGTGGGCGGGACGCCATGGCCTTGGTGTGGGTGCAGTCGTGGGGGATAGGGGGACGGAACGAGGCCCTCGCAGGTTCGGTCCGCACGCAGATGGATGCGTGGGAGGGTTTCGTCGCCGAACTGATCGAGGACGGCGTTAAGGCGGGAGAGTTCACGTCGGACAACACCCGCGCCGTGGCGGCGCAGATGGTCGGGATGATCGACGGCTTGAACGCGCACTCGCTCATCAGGTGGCACACTCCGCGTGACCGTCGAGCGCTGATGGCGCGATCCGTCGAGCCGCTGCTACAGCTGACACCGGGTGCGTTGGGCGAGCGCTAGCGCGGCACAGACGCGCACTGCGCGGGCGAAGGACCCGAGGGCCCCCCGCGGTGAACGGTGAACTTGTGGTGCACCGTCCACCGCGGGTGATGGCGGTCAGTGCTTCGCGGCCGACCCGTTTTCGATCACGCCACACCACTCAGCTATGAACAGCGCAATCGAACCGGTGATCCTGCGGACCGATTCGATGCTGACTCGTTCGTCGTAGCCGTGGATCGCGTCTGAGATAGGCCCGTACACGAGGGACGGCGTCCCGGCGTACTGGGTGAACACACGTCCGTCCAGGTATCCCGGGGTCGTGAATGTGCGGAGCTCTTCGCCGAAGACGCGCTGATGCGCGTCTCGGAGCACCTGCTCAGCCTCCGTGCCTTCGGGGAGGACGTACCCCTGAGCGAAGAACCCGTTGCGGGTGGCCGTGGCTTCGATGGAATGGCCGTGCTCGTCGTTGGTCACAGTGGCGAGGTGTTCGGTGATCTCCGCCCAGGCATCCTCGGCTGTGATCCTGGGGTACAAGGCGATGCGGAGGTCGACCTCGCACCAGGCGGGGACGCTGGATGCCCAGTCGCCACCGGAGATCATGCCGAGGTTCAAGTTGATCGGATGTTCGAGGTCCTCGAAGTAGCGGTGGGATGCCTTGTCTGCGTTCCACCGCTCCTCGAGTTCGCGCAGGCGGGTGACGACGTGGTGTGCGGCGTCGATGGCGTTGAACCCGGCGGACATCTCCCGCGGGTGGGTGGGGTTGCCGGAGACGCGCACCTTGAACCAGATGACCCCGACGTTCGCTCGGACCAGCATGTCCTCTTCCGGCTCGGGGATGACCACGGCGTCCGCGGTGTAGCCCCGCTGCAGCGCAGCGAGAGAGCCGTTCCCCGTACATTCCTCCTCGACGACGGATTGGAAGTGGATCCGGCCGGCGGGGCTGAGTCCGGCTCGACGGAGCGCGTCGAAGGCGAAGAGGTTGGCGACGAGCCCGGCCTTCATGTCGCCGCTGCCGCGGCCGTAGAGCCAGTCACCCTCGATTCGCGAGTCCCACGGCGAGGTGGCCCATTCGCTGTCGGGGCCGGTCGGGACCACGTCGATGTGTCCGTTGAGGATCAGCGAGCGTCCGGTCTCGGTGGTCGGTCGGTAGGTGCCCACGACGTTGTCGACGTCGTCGTAGGACACGTCGATGATTCCGGCGCCCGGGTGCGAGGCGATCTCCTCCGGGCTGAGCTCCCATCGGTCCATCTCCAGGCCGCGATCCTGCATCGCGGAGTACATGAGGTCTTGAGCGCTTGCTTCCTGAGTGCGGAGGGAGGGATGACGCACGAGCTCCTGAGTGAAGGCGAGCTGGGCGTCGAAACCTGCATTCACGGCTCCCAGGATGCGGTCCCGGGTGGCTGCGTCGAGAGTGCTTCGAGGGGTGGTGTCGAGTGTCATGCAACTGACCTTTCGGGGGTGGTGGGGTCGGAGGTGACGACGGCGTCACGGATGCGCAGTCGCTCTCCGATAAGGCCGCCGAGGGCGGTGATCAGCGCGACGGCGATGAGCAGCAATGCTGCAGACCATGACTGGTTGCCGCTGGCCGCGAGGAAGGCGGTAGCGATGAGCGGGAGGAATCCGCTGATCGCGCCGGCGAGGTTGTAGCCGAGAGCGACACCGCTGTACCGCAGGTGCGGGGGGAACAGGTCGGTCAGGAGTGCGCCGGTGACGGCGTAGGCGAGGGTGATCAGGAGGATGCCGAGCGTGACGGCCGCGATGACGCCGATGGGGTTGTGGGTGTCGATGAGCCAGAACAGCGGGAATGCTGCGATGGCGGTGAGGAGGGAGCCGACGAGGGTCATGCGTCCCGGTCCGAAGCGTTCGGCGAGGCGGCCGGCGTAGATCGTCATCGGGATCTGCGCGACGGCGGCGATGAGGGTCGCGTTGACCATGAGCCCGCGGTCCAGTCCCAAGGTGTTGGAGCCGTAGCTGACGACGAAGGTCGTCATCATGTAGAACCCTCCGACACCGAGCAGTGCGGCGGCGATGGCCACGAGCAGTCGCCCCCATGCCTTGGTGAACACCTGCAGCGCCGGGACTTTGACTCGCTCGTCCTGCTGAACCAGCTGGGTGAAGACCGGAGACTCCTCGACCTTCATACGGATGTAGAGCGCCACGGCGAGCAGCGGGAACGCGGCGAGGAACGGGATACGCCAGCCCCACGCGTCGAACGTCTCGGGAGGGAGCATCAGCACCAGCGCGAACGCGCTCGAGGACAGCAGCGTCCCCACCGGTGAGCCGATCTGGACGAGGGCGGCGTACCGGCCCCGCTTTTCGATGGGGGCGTGTTCCACGGCGATGGTGACCGCGCCACCCCACTCCCCGCCGACGGCGAGTCCTTGCACGAGGCGAAGAACCGCGAGCATGATCGGGGCTGCCACCCCGACAGCCGCTACAAGGCCATCGCCCGGACCCTCTACGCCCAGCTCACCCCCGAGACCCGCGAGTACCTCGGCATCGCCGGCCTCACCGGCAATTCCCGTACCTGGTACGGACGGTACTGGCGGGCAGTCAACCGCATCTTTGAGCTCACCTATCCGTGGGAAGTCAACCGCAAGTCGCACGCCACCGCCGAGGCGTACCAGGTGGCGCTCGACAGCTACTCACAGAAGAAACGCGACCGCAGCGACTACCTGATGAACCTGCTCGTCCAGGCACCCCTCGGACGGCTCCCACAGGAGATCCGCGACACGTACGCCGGCAACGTCGCTCTCGACGCCACCCTCATCGAAATCGCCGGGCGCACCAACCCCAACGCCTCCAGCGTGGACCTACCCCGCCGCAATCTCGACGCCATGGCCGGCGCCTACCGCCGCGGCGGGAACCACGACGGCCAAGGGGCGAAGACCGACAAGGCCGGCTGGGAGATGGAGACCGTGGTCACCGTCCCCAACTCCCCCAAGCAGCCGCAGAGCTTCCCCATCCTCACCACGGCGCTCGCGCTCCACCACCCCGGACGAACCAAGCACGGGCCGCGCATCGCGATGGAGTTCCACGCCAACAAGTTCGACGAGCGGGGCCTCATACTCGTCGACCGCCTCTACAACGGCTCCAAGGCACACCGCTTCCAGAAGCCGACCCGCCAGATGGGCTTCCGCCACGTGTACGACTACAAACTGAAGCAGACCGGTCGCCAGGGCGGCGTCGACGACGTCATCCTCGTCGACGGCCGCCTGTACGTAAAGTGGATGCCCGAGCACCTGCAGACCGTCCGCGCCGACTTCAAGGCCGGACTGATCACTCGGGAGGTGCACGACAAGCGTCTCGCCAGCCGAGCCCAATACGAACTGAAAGACAAGGGACGCCCAGACGCCGACGGCCGACAGTACTTCTTCTACCCCGACCTGCGGAAGGTGATGTGCTTCGACCCCGCCACCGGCAACCGTCTCACCCGCACCCCGAAGACACCGACCACCTTCCTACTGTCCCCGGACGACGCTGTGTCGATGCGCATCATCCGCCACCTCAACCGTTTCGCGTACAAGACCCCCGAGTGGCGCGAGTGGTACGGCATGCGGAGTCACGTCGAGTCCAACAACCAGTACGTCAAGGCCGACGCAGAGACCGACCTCGGCAACCCGGACAAGCACCGTCCCCGCGGGTACGCCTTCCAGGCCTTCAACGCCGCCATCGCCTTCGCCGTCGCGAACATGCGCCGCATCGTCAGCTTCATCCAGGCACAGGCGATGAAGGTCCTGGACGCCAGGACCCTTCAGCGCGCCCGCCGCCGAACCGACGAACTCGGTAACCGGCTCCCACACCGCGACCTGTAGGCGCCGACCTCCCCAGAACTGAACACACGCACACGAGTAGCCCGAGCAATCGGGCTACTCGTGTTGCCGTTTGAGGGGACAACGCGCCACCACGAGCATCGCCGACGACGTCACCGCCGGTTTCAGGGCACAGACGACGGAGCCGGTTGGTGCTTCTCAGCACCAACCGGCTCCGTCGTTGTATTTCCGAACACTTTGGGCATGTTTTTCCAAACAGGCCCTATCTGTGCGCGAGGGGGGAGTTGAACCCCCACGCCCTTTCGGGCACTGGCACCTGAAGCCAGCGCGTCTGCCTATTCCGCCACTCGCGCGAGTCGCCCATCACAGATGCGCGAACTCAACCTGCCGATCGTATCACGCCCGATGACCACCCAAGAAGTCGGCGACGCAGCCCTCCTGCGGAAGTCCTGCATGGCCTGTTCAGCCCGTACAACTACGATGGTGCCACCCGTCCAGCCGCCTGAGGAGTCGCGTGGGACTACTTGACAGCTTCGAGAGAGGTCTCGAGCGCGCCGTGAACGGCGCGTTCGCCAAGACCTTCCGCAGCGGCGTCCAGCCGGTCGACATCGCCTCCGCCCTGCGCAGCGAGCTCGACACGAAGGCCGCCGTCGTCTCGCGCGAGCGCATCCTGGCGCCCAACACCCTCACGGTGCAGCTGGCTCCGGCGGACTACGAGCGGATGCGGGCGCTCGGCGCCTCGCTGACCGACGAGCTCGACGCGCTCGTGAACAAGCACGCCCGCGCACAGGGCTACACGTTCGCCGGACCCCTCTCGATCTCGCTGTCGAGCAGCGCGAATCTGTCGACCGGTCAGGTGCGCGTCGAGTCCTCGACCGCCGCGGGCCGGGTCGCCTGGAGCGCCGTGCTCGACATCGCGGGCAAGCGGCATCCTCTCACCGCATCCCGCACCGTGATCGGCCGCGGCAGCGACGCCGACATCACGATCGCCGACTCGGGCACGAGCCGCAAGCACGTCGAGATCCTCTGGGACGGCGAGCGGGCGATGGTGCGCGACCTCGGCTCGACCAACGGCACGAAGCTCAACGGTCGGAAGATCGACGAGGCTCCGTTGCCTCCCGACGCGACCGTGTCCATCGGACGCACCGACATCGTCTTCCGCATCGTCGCCCAGGCGACCGGGGGTCGTGCGGCGCCCGTCGACGACGACGCGACACGCGCCTTCTCGCTCGACGACATCGACCGCTGGGGGAAGGCCTGATGAACGAGCTTCCGCTTCTACTGCTGCAGATCGGCTTCCTGCTGCTGCTGTGGTTCTTCGTCTTCGCCGTCGTGTACTCGCTGCGCGCCGACCTCTTCGGCGTACGCGTGCGCAAGATGCCCGAACAGGCTGCTGCTGCGGCTCCGGCACCCGCCGCGGCAGCCACCGCGCCGGTCGCCCCGAAGGCGTCGCCGCGCAAGTCGTCCAAGGGACAGAAGGCGACGACGGATGCGGTCTCGCGCATCGTCATCACGAGCGGGCCGAAGGCGGGCCTCGAGCTTCCGCTGGGCACGGAGCCGCTCACGATCGGTCGCTCGAGCGAATCAGGTCTCGTCATCCGCGACGACTACACCTCCAGCCACCACGCGCGTCTCATGCTCTGGGGCGACCAGTGGATGATCCAGGATCTCGACTCCACAAACGGCACCTGGCATGACGGCGAGCGCGTCGCGAGCCCCGTCCCGGTGCTGGTCGGCGCCCCGATCAAGGTCGGCGCGACGACCTTCGAGCTCCAGGGCTGATCCGTCGAGATGGTCTTCCAGGGCTCCAGCGCCGCACTCTCGCACACCGGAAAGGTGCGCTCGAACAATCAGGACTCCGGGTACGCCGGTTCCAACCTGTTCGTGGTGGCGGACGGCATGGGCGGTCACGCCGGCGGTGACGTGGCCTCGAGCCTCGCGATCGCCCGCATCGCCCAACTCGATCGCCCGTTCGCATCGACGGTGGATGCCGAGCGCGCCCTGCAGCAGGCAGTGACCGACACCGCCGGCGACATCATCGACACGGTCCGCGTGCGTCCGGCCCTCGCTGGTATGGGAACCACCGTCAGTGCGCTGCTGATGGTCGACGACTACGCGGTCATCGCCCACATCGGCGACTCCCGCATCTACCTGTTCCGCGACGGCGCGATGACGCAGATCACGACGGACCACACGTTCGTCCAGCGCCTCGTCGACTCCGGCCGCATCACGCCGGAAGAGGCGCGGTACCACCCCCGGCGCTCGGTGCTCATGCGCGTGCTCGGCGACATGGATCCCGATCCCGAGATCGACACGTTCATCATGCCGACGCGTCCGGGTGACCGGTGGCTGCTGTGCTCGGACGGCCTGTCGGGCGTCGTCGACGACACCCACACGCAGAAGGCCCTCGCTGCGGGCCAGGCTCCCGCCCGCACCGCGGATCTGCTGCTGAAGCAGGCGCTGGATGCGGGCGCTCCCGACAACGTCACGGTCGTCATCGTCGACATCGGGGGCCACCATCCGGTCTTCTCGGGAACACCCACCATCGTCGGCTCGGCCTCGAACCCCACCGGCGTCGTGGTGCCCGCCGCCCGCCCGGGCCGCTCCTCGTGGCTGCATCCGGGACGACAGGCGGCGAACGAACCCACCCACTTCGAGCCGGCTCCGGAGTTCCTCGAGGAGCTCATCGAGGAGGACCGCCGCCGCGCCCGTCGCCGGCGCATCGGCTGGCTCGTCGGGCTGCTGCTCGTTCTCGCCGCCCTCGCCGGTGCCGCCTTCGCGGGCTACAGCTGGACGCAGACGCGCTACTACGTCGGGGCGGACGACGACTCCGTCGTGATCTACCAGGGCGTGCAACAGGGCATCGGACCGATCTCCCTGTCCAGCGTCTACGAAGACACCGACATCGCTCTGGCCGATCTCAGTCCGTTCGACCGGCAGAGCGTGGAGTCCACCATCTCGGCCCGCTCCCTCGCGGACGCCCAATTGATCGTCGACCGACTCCGACAGGCAGAGGGGCAGTGATGACCGCCGAAGCCCCCACGACCGACACCTCCGTACTGCGGGCACTGCGCCGCATCCGGATGCCGCAGAAGCAGCGCAACCGCGAGCTCGGGCTGCTCCTGTTCGCCCTGGCGATCAACGGCGCCGCCGTCGCGCTGGTGCAGCTGGGCGCGAAGGGGGCGATCGACCCGAGCTTCCTCTACTACTCGGGCGGGCTCGGCGTGCTCGCTCTCGCCCTGCACATCGTGCTGCGCTTCGTCGCGCACGACGCCGATCCGTTCGTGGTCCCGATCGCGACCGTGCTGACCGGACTCGGCCTCGCGATGATCTATCGCATCGACATCGAGATCGACAGCCAGGGCTGGTCGGCCGCCTCCACGCGGCAGATCGTGTGGGCGGCGATCGCGATCGCCGCGGCCATCGCGGTCGTGCTCTTCCTGCGCAACTACCGCGTGCTCTTCCGCTACACGTACGTCTCCGGCTTCATCGGCGTCGCGCTGCTGCTCCTGCCGTTCGTTCCGGGCCTCGGCACCAACCAGAACGCCGATGTCTGGGTCAGCCTCGGATTCTTCTCGTTCCAGCCGGGAGAGCTCGCGAAGCTCGCCCTGGCGGTGTTCTTCGCCGGCTACCTCGTGCGCACGCGAGAGAGCCTGACGTCCGTGGGCAAGAAGTTCCTCGGCATCACCTGGCCGCGTGCGCGCGACCTCGGCCCCATCCTCGTCGTGTGGCTCGTCTCGCTGGGCATCATCGTGCTGCAGCGCGACCTCGGCACGGGCCTGCTGATCTTCGGCATGTTCGTCGCGATGCTCTACGTCGCGACCGGCAAGACGGGGTGGGTGCTGCTGGGTGTGGGGCTCGCCGTCGCCGGCGCCGTCGCGGCATCCCAGGTCCTGACCTACGTCGGATGGCGCTTCGCCAACTGGCTCGACGCGTTCAACCCCGACATCATCGACCGCACCGGCGGCAGCTACCAGCTCGTGCAGGGGATCTTCGGCCTCGCTCACGGCGGTCTGCTGGGCACGGGCCTCGGCCAGGGCCGACCCTCGATCACCCCGCTGGCGCAGAGCGACTACATCTTCCCGAGTCTCGGCGAAGAGATCGGTCTGATCGGCGTCTTCGCGATCCTCTGCCTGTACATGGTGTTCACCAGCCGTGGACTGCGCGTCGGTGTCGCGGGCCAAGACGACTTCGGCAAGCTGCTCGCGACGGGACTCTCGTTCACCATCGCCCTGCAGGTGTTCATCATGGTCGGCGGCGTGACCCGGGTCATCCCGCTCACGGGTCTGACGACGCCGTTCCTCGCCGCGGGCGGCTCCTCCCTCGTGGCGAACTGGATCATCGTCGCGCTCATCCTGCGGATCTCGGATGCGGTGCGCAATCAGCCCCGGGTGGTGATCGGATGACCCGCGAAGTCCGCCGGCTCAGCTTCGTGATGCTGGCCATGTTCCTCGTGCTGTTCGGTTCGACCAGCGTCATCCAGGTGTTCCAGGCGTCGACTCTGGCCGAAAACGGCGAGAACCGGCGCGCGCTGTACGACTCGTACGAGATCCAGCGCGGCTCGATCATCGCCAGCGGCGCGGCCATCGCGTCCTCCAGCCCGAGCAACGACGTCTACAGCTGGCAGCGCAGCTACACGGACGCCGACATGTGGTCCCCGGTGACCGGATACATCAATGCGGCGCTGGGATCGGCGACGGGCATCGAACAGGCCATGAACCGGGAGCTCTCGGGCACCGGCGGCGGCCAGTTCTTCTCCCGCGTCGAGCAGATCTTCACCGGGCAGCCCCCGCAGGGATCCAACGTCGTCCTCTCGGTCGACGCGAACGTGCAGAAGGCGGCGTACGACGCGCTGGGCGACCTGCAGGGCGCCGTCGTGGCGATCGAGCCGAAGACCGGCCGCATCCTCGCGATGGTCTCCAAGCCCGGCTACGACACCAACCTGCTCGCCTCGCACGATCTGGGTGCGGTGCAGGCCTCGTACAACGATCTCGTCAACAACGCGCTGCAGCCGATGTCCAACCGCGCCATCGGGGGCAGGATGAACCCGCCGGGATCGACCTTCAAGCTCGTCGTCGCCTCCGCCGCTCTGGCCTCGGGCAACTGGACCCTCCAGTCCACGCTGCCGAACGTCGCCAGCTACACGCTTCCCGGAACCTCCACCGCCATCAGCAACGCCGGCGGCGGAGCGTGCGGGCCGGGCGAGACCGTGACCCTCGCCGACGCCCTGCGCCTGAGCTGCAACATCCCGATGGCGGAGCTCGCCGTCCAGCTCGGCGACGACGCGATCCGCGCCGAGGCGGAGAAGTACGGCTTCAACAAGTCGTTCGCCACGCCCGTGGACTCCACGCCCTCGGTGTATCCCACCGCCGCGCTCAGTGACGACAAGACCGCGCTCACCGGGTTCGGTCAGGGCGACGTCCGCGCGACGCCGCTGCAGATGGCCATGGTCTCGGCCGGCATCGCGAACGGCGGGATGGTCATGAATCCCCAGATGGTGGACCAGGTCATCGGTCCGGATCTCTCGGTGCAGCAGCAGTTCGAGCCGACCGAGTTCGGGCGGGCGCTGAACGAGGATCTCGCGAACCAGCTGGCGAGCGCGATGGTCGCCAATGTCAGTGACGGCGTGGCGTCGAATGCAAGAATAGACGGAGTCGAAGTGGGCGGTAAGACGGGTACGGCGGAGAACGGCGGGTCCAACCCGTACACGCTCTGGTTCACCGGTTTCGCGCCCGCTGAAGACCCCGAGGTCGCGGTCGCAGTGGTCGTCGAGAACGGCGGCGGGCAAGGTCAGTCGGGCAGCGGTAACTCCATCGCAGCGCCCATTGCAAAGAAGGTCATGGAGGCGGTGCTGGGACGATGAGGCCGACACAGGGAGCGACGTTCGGTGGGCGTTACGAGCTGGATTCGCGCATCGCCATCGGCGGTATGGGCGAGGTCTGGGAAGCCACTGACCACGTCATCGGGCGCACGGTGGCGATCAAGATCCTCAAGGACGAGTACATGGGGGACCCCGGGTTCCTCGAGCGGTTCCGCGCGGAGGCGCGCCATGCCGCACTCGTGAACCACGAGGGGATCGCCAGCGTCTTCGATTACGGCGAGGAGAACGGATCCGCGTTCCTGGTCATGGAGCTCGTTCCCGGCGAGGCGCTGTCGACCATCCTCGAGCGCGAGGGCTCACTGTCCACGGACAAGACGCTCGACATCGTCGCGCAGACCGCATCCGCGCTGCAGGCCGCACACGCCGCCGGCCTCGTGCACCGCGACATCAAGCCGGGAAACCTGCTCATCACGCCCGACGGGCGCGTGAAGATCACCGACTTCGGAATCGCGCGCATCGCCGACCAGGTGCCGTTGACGGCGACCGGTCAGGTCATGGGCACGGTGCAGTACCTCTCGCCCGAGCAGGCGTCGGGTCATCCCGCATCCCCCGCGACCGACATCTACTCGCTCGGCATCGTCGCGTACGAGTGCCTCGCGGGCAAGCGTCCCTTCACGGGCGAGTCGCAGGTCGCGATCGCGATGGCGCAGATCAACGAGCAGCCGCCGGCGCTGCCGCCCACGGTGGCGGTTCCCGTGCAGAACCTCGTCATGGCGATGATCGCCAAGAAGCCCGAGGAGCGTCCCGCATCCGCCGCCGCCGTCGCCCGCGCTGCCAGCGCGCTGCGCCGCGGCGACGTGACGGCCGCCACGGTCGCGGTGCCCGCCATCGGCGGCGCCGTGGGCGCGGACGATGCCACCCAGCTGCTCGGGGTCGGCGAGACGCAGGCGGCGACGCAGCTTCTGAGCGCCTCCACCGCGGCGTCCCCGGTGGACGAGCCCGCCAAGCGCAAGCGCAGCCCCTGGACCTGGCCGCTCGTCGCCCTCATCGTGCTGCTCCTGATCGTGCTGGGCGGAACCCTGTGGGCGATCTTCGGCAACCAGAGCGCGGATCCCGGACCGACCGGAACCAGCACGCGCACGACGGCGACCACTCCGTCGTCGACGCCCACCCCGAGCAAGACGACCGTGGATGTCGCCGCGCTCGACCTGGTGGGCAAGAGCTGTGAAGAGGCAACGGGACTCGCGCAGGGAGCAGGGCTGCTGGCCTCCTGCACGCCCGGCAATTCCGCGCCGAGCCCCGACCAGGTCGGCCTGGTCTACAGCGTGAGCCCGACCGGGAACGCGCCCGAGGGCTCGCAGCTCACCCTGACGGTTTACGCCGACCAGACGCCGATCGGAGCTCCCGCGATGCCGCGCATCGAGGTCAACGGCGCGAAGGCGGAGACGGTGACGGCGGGCTCCACCGTGCAGATCAACTGGGAAGGCTTCACGTGCCCGTCCGGTACCGGGTCGGTCGTGAGCTACAACTTCACCGCGGTCAACGGCATCTTCACCTCAACGGGTCAGTCCACGGCCGCCGCCGGACCCAACCAGCGTCCGATCCCGCTCGAGGTCGGGACGAACACCGGACAGGCGCTCATCGTCAGCTACACCGTGACCTGCTCCGGCTCGGGCGACGGCACGACGCGCAACTCGGAGACGTCGCCGCAGGCCCAGGCCAACGTGCAGTCCTCGTCGCCGTCACCGACACCCACCAGCCCCCTCCTGGGCGGGAACTGAGCGCAAGCCGCCGACTCGCCCCGGATTCTGCCAGGGCGGGTCGGTTAGGCTTTCATCTGTTGCACCCAGGGAGTCGCCGTGTCAGATGATCCACGCGTACTCGCCGGTCGCTACCGCATCGATGAGCTCATCGGTCGCGGCGGCATGGCGAGTGTGTTCCGAGGCTACGACCTGACCCTCGACCGCGAGGTTGCACTCAAGATCCTGCGCCGGGAGCTCGCGGACGACGCCGCCTTCCGTACTCGTTTCCGACTGGAGGCACAGGCCGCCTCCCGCATGTCCCACCCGACAATCGTGCGGGTGTTCGATGCCGGCGAAGACAGCGAGACGACCGCCGACGGCGTGGCGCACCCCGTGCCGTTCATCGTCATGGAGCTCGTCAACGGCGACCTGCTGAAGGACATCATCTCCGGCGGAGACGTGCCCGTAACGGACGCGGTGCGCTATGTCGACGGCATCCTCGAGGCACTCGAGTACTCCCACCGCGCCGGCGTCGTGCACCGCGACATCAAGCCGGGCAACGTGATGGTCACGGCCGCGGGCCAGGTGAAGGTCATGGACTTCGGCATCGCGCGAGCCGTGTCCGACTCCTCCTCCACTGTGGCCGAGACGACGGCCATCATCGGCACAGCCGCCTATTTCTCTCCCGAGCAGGCCAAGGGCGAACCGGTCGACGCGCGCGCCGACCTCTATTCGACGGGCGTCGTCCTCTACGAGCTGCTCACCGGACGCCCGCCGTTCCGGGGCGAGACTCCCGTCGCCGTCGCGTACCAGCACGTCAGCGAGACACCGGTCCCCCCGAGCGAGCACACCGAGAGCATCCCCCGCGGGCTCGATGCTCTCGTGATGCGCGCCCTGGCGAAGGACCCCTTCCAGCGGTTCCAGGATGCGGCCTCGTTCCGCGCCGCCCTCTCCGACGCGGTGGGCGGCAAGGCCCCCACCAAGCGCCAGCTCGGCGCACTCACGAGCGAGCTGTACGGCGCGAATCCCCGTCAGGCCGCAGAGACAGCGCGATCGCTGCGACAGCTGTCGACCGATACGACCATGCGGCGCACGCAAGCCGGACCGCCGGTCGCCTGGATCTGGTCCGGTGTCGCGGTGCTCGCCGTGCTGCTGGTCTCGGTGCTCTTCTGGGTCGTCACCATCCGTCCCGGCGACGCCGTGCCGGACAGTGCGCGCATCGTGCCGGATCTGACGACCATGACCTACGACCAGGCGGTGGATGTGCTCGAGGAGCACGACCTGCTCTCGGACCGGGTGCCCGTGGCCGATGATCGGATCCCCGAAGGCAGCGTCGTGCGCAGTGAACCCGCCGCGGGTGATTCGGTGCAAGTCGGTCAGACGGTCAAGCTCTATGTCTCGACCGGCAAGGAGAGCGTCGCCGCTCCGACGATCGTGGGCCTCAATGAGACCGACGCACGCCAGGCGCTGACCACGGCGGGCCTCGCCGTCGGTACCATCACACCGGTCAACGACGCCAAAGCTCCCGCCGGCGAGGTCCTCAGTGCGAGCACGGCGGCCGGCGAGGTGACGGCGGGTGCCCAGATCCCGGTGGGAACGACCGTCAATCTGCGGGTTGCGAGCGGGCGCGTCGTGATCGAGGACGTGACCGGCTACACGATCGAGGCGGCCACGCGTAAGTTCGAGGCATTGGGCCTGACCGTCGTGGCGAGCGCCGATCCCGGCTGCAAGGCCACGGGCACGACGCCGACCGTCCGCGTGATGTCGCTCGCTCCCGGCGAAGTGCCGATCCGCTCGGAGATCACCCTCACCTACTGCTCGGGCTGAGCGCTCGCTCCGCGATGGGGCGTGAGGGTCAGCGCACGCAACGGCGCATCTTCTGCGCCGATCCCGGCGAGCCAGGTCGCGAGCAGCCGATAGCCGTACTCGGTCAGGACGCTCTCGGGATGGAACTGCACTCCGCTGAGCGGCAGGTGACGGTGCTCGAGCGCCATCACCGTACCCTCCGGGGTGCGGGCCGTGACGCGCAGCACATCGGGGATCGTCTCCGCCTCCACCGCCAACGAGTGGTACCGGGCGGCGGAGAAGGGAGAGGGCAGACCCTGGAGGATGCCGGTGCCGTCGTGAACGATCGGCGACGTCATCCCGTGCATGAGTTCGGGAGCCTGCGCCACGCGCGCGCCGAAAGCAACCGCCAGAGCCTGGTGACCGAGGCAGACCCCGAGAAGAGGCGTGCCCGCCGCGGCCGCCGCCGCGACGACGGCGAGCGAGGAGCCTGCGCCCTCGGGCGTGCCAGGGCCTGGAGAGACGAGGACCCCGTCGAACCCCGCGAGAGCGGCGGCCGCCGCATCCGGATCGATCTCGTCCGCTTCGCGCATCAGCGTGTCGGCCCCGAGCTCGCGAAGGTACCCCACGAGCGTGTGGACGAAACTGTCGTGATTGTCGACGACCAGCACGCGTGCCGCGGTCACTGGACGGTCGACTCCTGCGGGTCGACGATCGACGAGATCCACGGGAAGACGTACCAGAAGAGCCCGTAGAGAACGGCCGCCGCGACGACGAGCACGATGAGCAGCCGCACCCACCAGGGGCCGGGAAGGATGCGCCAGAACGCCGCGTACATCAGGACACCGCCTCGCTCAGGGATGCCGGTTCGCCCTCGGCTCCCGGCGTGAAGGATTCGAACACCGCGTAGGCGATGAGTCGCTCCGAGAATCCGTACCGCGGGCTGCAGGTCGTCATGGTCAGGTAGCGTCCGTTCGCCTCGACGCCCTCTTCACGCGGGACGGGCAGCAGAACGTCGACGGAATCGGGGGTGACGTACTCCATGCTGCGATAGCGGTAGGTGTACCAGCCGTCCTGCGTCTGGATCACGACGGCGTCGCCGACGTGGAGGCCGGGCAGGTTCATGAAGGGGGCGCCGTGGCTGCCGCGGTGGGCGGCGACGGCGAAGTTTCCGACGGCGCCCGGCATCTGCGTGCTGGAGTAGTGGCCGATCGCGCCGAGGTCCAGGCTCTCCGAACGTCCGACGCCGCCCGCGATCTGCACGGCGTAGTCGGGGCCGAACCGCGGGATGCGCATGATGCCGAAGACCTCGCCGCTGGCGGCATCCGGCAGGACGATCGGCTCAGCGGTGCTCACCGGCGGCGCGGAAGCGTCGGGGGTGCTCGACTCGCTCGTCGAGGGAGAGGGCGTCGACGAGGAACCGTAGTTCTGCGCCCACTGCTCGGCGATCGCCTGACCTGCGGCGTTGTTCTGCTGCCCCTGGATCCAATCGCCGATCCAGAGCTGCCAGCCGACGTAGAGAAAGGCTAGGACGCCGACCGTGATGAAGACCTCGCCGATGACCCCGAGTGCACTGATCCGCCGACGCGCAGGCGTCGCGGCGCTCCGGCGCGAACGCCGTGTGGCGGCGGGCGGGGTCTCGGTCACACCGGGAGTCTAACCGTCGCAGGTTACGCGAAAGCCTGACCCCTAGAATGTGGACATGGCACGCTCCGACAACGACGAGGACCTCACCCCCGCTGGCGCCGGTGAGCCCGCACCCAACCCCGTGTGGTTCAAGCCCATCATGATCGGTCTCATGCTCGTGGGACTCGTGTGGGTTCTCGTGTTCTACCTCAGCGGGATGCAGTTCCCGATTCCGGGCATCGAGGCCTGGAACCTCGTCATCGGTTTCGGGATCGCCTTCGTCGGCTTCCTCATGACCACTCGGTGGCGCTGACGGCTCAGCGCCGAAGAATTACACCCGTGTGATTCATCCCCACGTGTGGATGAACCTGTGGATAACTCTCCCGCTCACCGCCAGATCGCCGGCGCGAGAGCGAGCAACCCGATGAGGATGACGGTCCATCCGCTCAACAGCGCGATCTGCAGCGCGCGCCGGCGGCGCTCGCGCGTCACGACGTAGATCAGCCCGACGACGGCGCCGGCGACCAGGCCGCCGACGTGCGCCTGCCACGAGATGTTGAAGCCGGGCACGAAACCGATCACGAGATTGATCGCCAGCACGATGATGATGCCGGTGATGTCGTTGCCCAGTCGGCGCGCGATGACCATGAGGGCTCCGAACAGCCCGAAGAT
This sequence comes from Microbacterium sp. Clip185, assembly GCF_028743715.1. Taxonomy (NCBI): domain Bacteria; kingdom Bacillati; phylum Actinomycetota; class Actinomycetes; order Micrococcales; family Microbacteriaceae; genus Microbacterium; species Microbacterium sp. Clip185. The sequence goes on from NZ_CP117996.1 coordinate 3,290,765, forward strand.
CGCACCCGACGCGCCCACGACGAACGAGCTCGGCGCGATGAGATCGACCAGCACCGACCCGCCGAGCGCGCTGATCACGTACAGCGTCAGGAAGCGGGCGCTACCGAGCACGGGCTCGAGGATGCGTCCGATCATCCACAGGGTCAGCATGTTCAGGCCGACGTGCCAGAAGCCGGAGTGCACGAGGCTGGCTGTGAGCAGTCGCCACGGCTGGAACTCGCCCGTGAACTGGGGATAGAGGTAGCCGGCGCTGAAGCCGAGCCACTGGGTGAGGGGGAGTCCGAGCGAGAGGACGAACACTGCGGCGCAGAGGGCGATGATCGTGTAGGTCACGATCGGCCGGCCGCCGCCCGCAGCCAGGGCCACGGGAGCCGACCGACCCCATCGTCGTTGCGCCTTCTTCTGTGCCGGCGTCGCAGAGCGTCGCTGCTCGGCCATGCACTCCGGACAGATCACCCCAACCGGTGCCTGCGTCTGACACTCGGGACAGATGGTTCGCAGGCACCGCTGGCAGAGCACGAAGCTCTGACGGTCGGGGTGCCGGTAGCAGAAGTTCTCGCGGTTGCTCGCGAAGCTCTCGCTCGTCACGGGATGCGGGTGGTCAGACCTGCGCGATGTCGATCGACTCGATCACGACGGGCTCGACGGGCCGGTCGCCCGCGCCGGTCGGAACCTGAGCGATGGCGTCGACGACCTGACGCGACGCGTCGTCCGCGACCTCGCCGAAGATCGAGTGCTTGCCCTGCAGCCACGGGGTGGGGTCGGTCGTGATGAAGAACTGCGATCCGTTCGTGCCCTCCACAGCGCCCGTGATGGCGTTGCGGCGCTGACCGGCGTTGGCCATGGCCAGCAGGTAGGGCTTCTGGAAGGTGAGCTCCGGGTGGATCTCGTCGTTGAAGGTGTAGCCCGGACCTCCGACGCCCTGACCGAGAGGGTCGCCGCCCTGGATCATGAATCCGGGGATGATGCGGTGGAAGATGACCCCGTTGTAGAGGGGGCCGGAACCGGGCTGACCCGTGGACGGGTCGGTCCACTCTCCGGTGCCGTCGGCGAGACCGACGAAGTTCTGGACGGTGCGAGGCGCGTGATCCCCGAACAGGTTGACGACGATGTCGCCGTGGTTGGTGTGAAATGTGGCGACGGCGGTGTGCTGAGGCATGTTGTCATTGTCTCAGAGTTCGCTGCAAGCCCTGCCGTTCGCGGTCGATCCCTCTGGCAAGATGGGCTCACGACTACCCACGGATTAGGGGGATCTCGCATGAGCCTCAGCCGCAAGCGTAAGAAGGAGCTCCGGAAGCTCCAGGGCCACGCCAACAAGGTGTGGGAATCGCAGCAGGTGCTCGTCGGTGAAGCGGCGGACATCGCCCGCGAAGCCGGCCGCCAGCTCGGCAACTACAACCGCGAGCACGTGGTGCCCGCGGTGCGCGAAGGGTACGACCGCTACGCGGCTCCGTACGTGGACCGCGGCGTCAACATCTCGAAGCACGTGCTCAGCGACAAGGTCGTTCCGGCCGCCGGTGCGCTCGTGGGCGGCGCCCTGTCGGTGTGGGATGCGGCGGGCGACACCCGCGCGCGCATCGCTGCCGGGCGGGGCATCGACCTCGACCCCGCCACGTACAAGAAGAAGGCGGCCAAGTACGGCGCCAAGGCATCGAAGAAGCTGGCCAAGCGCCTCTCCGTCGAATCCCCGAAGAAGCGGGGGCTGGGCGCGGGCGGCGTGATCGCGCTCATCTTCGGTGTGGCCGCGGCCGCGGGCGTGCTCTACGCCGCCTGGCAGACGCTGCGTGCCGACGACGAGCTGTGGGTCGCGGACGACCCGCTGAGCGCGCCTGACGCGTGAGCGAGGATCCGACGAGGCGGGTGCGGGAAGCCGCATCCGCCCTCGGTCTTTCGGTGGAGGTGCGCGAGCGCCCCGAGGCGCGCAGCCTCCCCGAAGCCGCCGAGCTTCTGGGGATCTCGCCGGTCGACATCGTCAAGACGCTCGTCGTCAAGCGCAGTGACGACACGTTCCTGTTCGCCCTGATTCCGGGCGACCGGGCCATCGCCTGGCCGAAGCTCCGCCAGCTCGTGGGCGTCAACAAGCTCAAACTCCCGGATGCCGACGTCGCTCTGGCAGCCACCGGCTACGAGCGCGGCACGATCGTTCCTCTCGGCAGTACGACGGCCTGGCCCGTCTTCGCCGATGAGTCGATCCGTGGACGCCGTATCGCGCTCGGCGCGGGCGCCCACGGCTTCAGTCTGTTCGTCGACGCGGATGCCCTCCTGCAGGCGCTGGACGCCACCGTGGCGGATATCTCCCAGCCGCTCTGAGCGCCCGCGGCCGGTTCAGCCGAGCGTGAGGTCTGCCTGCGGGATGAGGTATTCCCGCTGCAGCCAGTCTCCGAAGTGCGCGCGGGCGAGGCAGCTGGGTGCCGAGGAGCAACCGATCACGGGATCGTGCGCGGCGTACACCGCGAACAGCGAGGCCTTGCGCTCCAGTTGCGTTCCGGTGATGTTCGCGGGTCGCTCGGCCGACGGATAGCCGATCGCATACTCGACCTGCGCGCTGGGCGCGGCGCCCGCATCCACGGCGCGCGAGACGAGCGTGCCGACGGACGAGTGGTCGGGGTGGTCGCCCGCCGAGTCGTGCGCCTCCTTCGGCAGGTGTGTGAGTACACGATCGGGCGCGTAACCGGCGAGGATCTCGGCGATCGACTTCTCCAGCGTTGCGACGGACACGGATCGCCCCTCGTCGATCGTGCGCAGCGACGGGAGCGCGCCGCTGAGCAGCTTCTCGAGCGTCTGCTGACCGGTGTAGATGAACGTCGTGCCGCTGAGTCCGCCATCCGGAAGCCGCAGGAAGAGGAGGGACACACGTTCGTCGTCACTCGGCTTCGTCATCGTGACCGTCATGCCGCTCGCGAGTGTGACCGATCGGTCGACCCACTCCCCGCTGCGACCGAGCATGGCGTCGTAGGCGGCGCGGATACCCTTCTCGCGCTCACTCGCGTAGGTGGACTCGCCCTCTCCCGCATCGGAGTAGGTGAAGAAGAACGTGCGGACGCAGCCCCCGTCGGCGAGCTCATCGTCGATGACCGGATTGCCGAAGATCAGGTCGTCGTCGTAGTGCGCCCAGAAGGAGACGACCGTGCGGCCTGCGCAGGGCTGTTCGATGAAACTCAGCGGCGAGGTGAACGAGGAGACATCCGTGCGCCCCAAAGCCGACGGGATGTCCGCACACTGCTCCGACGTTGCGAAGAAGAGCGCCGCCTCCGCCGCCGGCTGGGTGGCCGCCGAGATCTGGGCGCCGAGAGATGCGGGGTCGATCGCCAGCTTCGTGGCGCAGCGGTCGATGATCGTCTGCACATCCCCCGCGGCGAGCGTGTTGGTCGGAGCAGCGGGGGACGTGTTCTCGATCGTCGGATGAGGCGGCTGCTGTCCACCCGCCGCGCACCCACCCATCCCGAGGGCCGCGACCAGCACGGCCGCAGCGGAGAGAACACGCCATCGCACCACTGATCATCCTCACTGCACGTCCGGCGATCATACGTGCCGCGGCTCACAGCTGAGGATGCGGGCCCTCCCACCCGGCCATGCGGCGTCCGATGTCGACGAGCCTCACGCGCCGAAGACCGGCGGCCTCCTGCGGGGTGAACCACGCGGCCTGGTCGGTGGACCCGCCCACCTCGTTGCGCAATCGTCCGCCGGTGATGTGCGCGCGGTAGAGGATGCGCAGCGTGTGCAGCGCTGATGCGGTCTCTGCCAGTCGCTTCGTGGCCGGGATCACGCGGGAATCGATGCCGAGGAGCTCGTCGACGGCCACGCGATAGCCGGTCTCCTCGCGCACTTCGCGCCGTACGGCCCGCTCGGGGTCCTCGCCCTCCTCGAGACCTCCGCCCGGCAGCGTCCACGCGCTGCGACGGCCCTCGTTCCAATGGGCCAACAGGATGCGTCCGGCATCGTCGGTGATGATCGCGTAGGCGGCGACACGCATATCCATGACGTGACTTTAGCCGGGTGTGGATAACTCGCGCTCTGGTTCACGATGCTTCGCTAGCGTGACCGCGTGCCTCTGGATCCCGAAGAATCACTCGCGCAGATCGAGCGCGATGTCCGGCAGAGCGCTGACCGCGCCGCCAAGATGCCCGCATTCGAAGCCACCGTGTCCGCCATCCGCGGCGCCGCCTGGTCGTCCGCGCGCGACGTCTACGTGCAGGTCGACTCCACCGGACGCGTGCAGACCCTCCGCTTGGGCGAGACGGCTCTCGCCCGCGGCGCACAACGCCTTGCCTCCGACATCCTCGCCACGATCGTCTCCGCGGAGAAGAACGCTCACGCGGCGACGATCGACGCCGTCTCCGAGCTCCTGGGCGACGACGACCCCATCACCGAACAGCTCCGCTCCACCGACACCCCCTGATACGTCCGAAAGAGCCTCGAATGACCGAGAACATCGCCCTTGATTTCGATCGGCTCCGGCAGCATGCCGCGCTGGTCACCTCGCTTGCCGATGACGTCACCGGCGCCATCTCGATGCTGAAGGGAGGCGATCTCGCCTCCAACGCCTTCGGCATCCTGTGCGCCTTCCTCGTTCCGCCCTCGATGGCGATGTCCGCGGCGGCGACCGGTCTCTTCGGCGCGGATCAGTCCCTGCTGCTTCGCACCGCGGGAGAGCTGCGCGACACCGCGGCGCAATGGGAGCAGTTCGAGGACGACACGGTCACCACCCTCCGCGACCTCGAGAATGCGCTGGGCCTGTGATGACCACTCCCGCCGCTCTCGCCGCATCCGGTTCCTCCTTCGCGTCGCCCTACTCCGGCAGCAAGCTGCTCGATTCGGGCCACGCACTTTCCCAGGCCGTACGCAACGGCGACTGGCTCGAGGGCGGACTTGCCTTCCTCGACACCCTGGGCAACGCCGCGGCCGCCCTCGCGGATCCCATCGGCACGCTTGCGAGCATCGGGCTCGGCTGGGTCATGAAGTACCTGAAGCCGCTGAGCACCTGGCTCGACCAGCTGGCCGGCAGCGAGGCGAACGTCGCGGCCGTGGCCCAGCAGTGGACGAACGCCGGCAGCGCGCTGCGCGACACGGGCAACACGCTCGTGACGCGCCTGTCGGATCTCGACGGTCTCAGCGGTGACACCGTGCGCACCTACGTGCGCTTCGCGCAGGACACCGCGAAGCACATCGCCGCCACGGGCGACTGGGCCGATGCCGCGGCGGGCGGACTGCGCAGCGCCTCCTCGCTCGTCGCCAAGATGCAGGGCGTCGTGAAGAACGCCATCTCGCAGGTGGTCGCGACGGCGATCGAGGCGATGGCGGTCGTCGCCGCATCCTTCGGCCTCGGCATCGGCTACGCGATCGCACGCGTGGTCACCAAGGTGAACCAGCTCGTCAACAAGGTCGTGCGCCCGCTCACACAGGTCGTTCGCTCGGTGAAGTCCCTCGTGGGCCTGGTGCAGCAGCTCGGCTCGCTGTTCAAGAGCACCGAGCGCCTGAGCTCGTCGATCCTCGGCGGCGGCGCGAAGTCGACCACCGTGACCGCGGGTTCCGTGGTCGATGCTTCCGGAGCCACGAGGCTCGGCAACACCGCGCAGGCGAATCTCATCAGCGCAGGTCACAAGGCCGACAACTGGCACTTCGAGAGCACGCCCGTGGTGTCGACGGGTATCGGCGCCGAGGGAACGTTGACCATCGACGGTCCGATGGCCGGCAGTGCCGGCGTCGCCTCCTTCGCCGGTGGCGGGCTGGCAGGTTCCGTCTCGGCGGCTGACGGCGCCGGAAGCGGAGCGCACGGCGTGTACGGCTCCGGTGCCGGTGCCTACGGGGCGGGTACGGGTTCGGCCTCCGGTCCGGGTAGTGCATCGTCGATCGTCGGTACGGGTGCGGCCGCATCCGCCGCGACCGCGGCAAGTGTCGGAAGCTCGCACGCCGCCGCTGCGGGCTCGCGCATGATGACGCCGGGAGCGATGATGGGCGGCGCCAGTCGGGATGGCGGAGCGCGCAGCGGGCTCGGCATCCGTCAGGTCGTGCGCGAGATCGTCATCGAGGCGGATGCGGCGGAGGAAGAGCTCGCTACCGCAGAGCGCGACTGAGTCGTTCCGCGAACGCCCCCGTGCCGGCAGGTGCGGGGGCGTTGCCCGTGCGCACCAAGGCACACTTGGACACATCGACGGCACGAACGGTTGCGGAGACGCATTCGGTGTCGCTCGGGGGAGGTATTAACTGTGGAGCCTAGGAGATTCGAACTCCTGACATCCTGCTTGCAAAGCAGGCGCTCTACCAACTGAGCTAAGGCCCCGTGAGAAGGGTGGTGGGGCTACCAGGACTTGAACCTGGGACCTCTTCATTATCAGTGAAGCGCTCTAACCGCCTGAGCTATAGCCCCGTTCGGCGCCTCGCGGCGCCAACCTCCAAGACTTTACCGGATGCGGACCGGTTTGACCAATCGCGGTCAGTTGGAGGTGAAGCCCACCAGCAGACCGCCGGTGACCTTGACCGCGAGGTTGTAGATCCCCGCGATGACCGCGCCCAGAACCGTCACGACGATGAGGTTCAGGATGGCGACGACGGCCGCGAACGCCATGACCTGCGGGAGCCCCACGAACTGGCTGAGCGAGAGCGAGCCGTCCGAGAACGACTTGAAGAACTCATCGGCCTGGCCGATGAGCCCCGTCGTCTGCACGACCAGGTAGACCAGCAGGAACGACACGACGGTGACGATCGCCAGAGCGACCGCCGCCAGGAACGACAGCTTCACCGCCGACCAGAAGTCGACGTAGACGAGGCGGAGACGAACCTGCTTGGCGCTCGTCTTGCTGCTCGACTTCTTGGCGAGCTTGTCGGCTACCGTGCTCATGCGTCAGTACTCTCCTCGGGAACGGTGGCGGCCGCCTCGGTCTCCTGGGATGCATCGGCGTCCGCTGCATCCGCAAGGCGCCGCTCGCTGTTGCGGGCGATCGCGATGATCCGGTCGTCATCATCCGGTCGGGCGAAAACGACGCCCATGGTGTCGCGACCCTTCGCAGGGACCTCGGCCACGGCAGAGCGTACCACCTTGCCACTGGCAAGAACCACAAGGACCTCGTCGTCGTCTCCGACGATCAGAGCGCCCGCCAGATCGCCCCGATCCTCGTGCAATTTGGCCACCTTGATGCCCAGTCCGCCGCGGCTCTGGACGCGGTACTGGTCCACATCCGTACGCTTGGCGTACCCGCCCTCGGTCACCACGAACACGTCGCCGTCGACGGAGGCGACGGACGCCGACAACAGGCTGTCGTCGCCGCGGAACGACATTCCCTTGACGCCCTCGGTGGAGCGGCCCATGGGCCGCAGCGACGCATCGGTCGCCGTGAAGCGCAGCGACATTCCGTGACGGCTGACCAACAGGATGTCGTCGCTCTCGTCGACCAGGAGCGCGCTGACGAGCTCGTCCTCCTCGCGCAGGCGGATGGCGATGACGCCGCCCTGTCGGTTCGTGTCGTACTCCGACAGGCGCGTCTTCTTCACGAGTCCGCCGCGGGTGGCGAGCACGAGATACGTCGCGGCCGCGTAGTCGCGGATGTCGAGGATCTGCGCGATCTCCTCGTCCGGCTGCAGCGCGAGCAGGTTGGCGACGTGCTGACCCTTCGCGTCGCGGCCGGCCTCGGGCACCTCGTAGGCCTTGGCGCGGTAGACGCGGCCCTTGTTCGTGAAGAACAGCAGCCAGTGGTGGGTGGTCGTGACGAAGAAGTGCTCCACCACGTCGTCGGCGCGCAGTTGCGCGCCCTTGACGCCCTTGCCGCCCCGGTGCTGGGAGCGATAGTTGTCGCTGCGCGTGCGCTTGATGTAGCCGGCGCGGGTGATGGTGAGCACCATCTCCTCTTCCGGAATCAGGTCTTCCACCGACATGTCGCCGTCGAACCCGTAGAGGATCTGCGTGCGACGCTCGTCGCCGTACTTCGCGACGATCTCGGTGAGCTCCTCGCGCACGATCGTGCGCTGACGGGCGGGCGTGGCCAGGATGTCCTGGTAGTCCGTGATCTGCGCCTGCAGCTCCTCGGCCTCGTCGATGATCTTCTGGCGCTCGAGGGCGGCCAGACGACGCAGCTGCATCTGCAGGATCGCATCGGCCTGGATGTCATCGATGTCGAGCAGCTTCTTCAGGCCGCCGCGCGCATCGTCGACCGTCGCGGACGCGCGGATGAGGGCGATGACCTCGTCGAGCGCATCGAGCGCCTTCAGGTACCCGCGCAGGATGTGCATGCGCTCTTCGGCCTTGCGCAGGCGGAACGCGGTACGGCGCACGATCACGTCGATCTGGTGCGTGATCCAGTGCGAGACGAAGCCGTCGAGCGACAGGGTGCGCGGCACACCGTCGACGATCGCCAGCATGTTCGCGCCGAAGTTGTCCTGCAGCTGCGTGTGCTTGTACAGGTTGTTCAGGACGACCTTGGCGACCGCGTCCCGCTTGAGGACGACCACGAGTCGCTGACCGGTGCGGTCGCTCGACTCATCGCGAATGTCGGCGATGCCGGTGATCTTGCCGTCGCGGGCGAGGTCGCGGATCTTGACGGCGACGTTGTCGGGGTTGACCTGGTACGGCAGCTCGGTGATCACGAGGCAGGTGCGGCCCTGGATCTCCTCGATGTTGACGACCGCGCGCATCGTGATCGAGCCGCGCCCCGTGCGGTACGCCTCGATGATGCCGCGCGTGCCGAGGATCTGCGCGGATGTCGGGAAGTCCGGACCCTTGATGCGCTGGATGAGCGCCTCGAGCAGCTCCTCCTGCGTCGCCTCCGGGTGATCGAGCGCCCACAGCACACCGTCGGCGACCTCGCGGAGGTTGTGCGGCGGGATGTTGGTGGCCATGCCGACGGCGATACCGACGGATCCGTTGACGAGGAGGTTCGGGAACCGCGCGGGCAGAACGACCGGCTCCTGCGTCTGCCCGTCGTAGTTGTCGACGAAGTCGACGGTGTCTTCCTCGATGTCGCGCACCATCTCGAGCGCGAGCGGGGCCATCTTGGTCTCGGTGTAGCGCGGGGCTGCGGCGCCCTGGTTGCCGGGCGAGCCGAAGTTGCCCTGGCCGAGTGCCAGCGGATAGCGCAACGACCACGGCTGGACCAGACGCACGAGCGCCTCGTAGATGGGCGAGTCGCCGTGCGGGTGGTACTGACCCATGACCTCGCCGACGACGCGGGCGCACTTCGAGAACGACTTGTCGGGCCGGAAGCCGCCGTCGTACATGCCGTAGATCACGCGACGGTGCACCGGCTTGAGGCCGTCCTCGACGCGCGGAAGCGCGCGGCCGACGATCACGCTCATGGCGTAGTCGAGGTAGCTGCGCTGCATCTCGGACTGCAGGTCGACCTGGTCGATGCGACCGTGGTCGTGCTCGGCGGGCTCCGTCGTCGGACGCTCTTCGTCAGTCATTCGTCTCTTCTTCTCTGCGTCGGTGTCGTGTCATCTGACGGATGCGGCGCGCGCCGCATCCGGTGCGATCAGATGTCGAGGAACCGGACGTCCTTGGCGTTGCGCTGGATGAAGTGTCGGCGGGATTCGACGTCCTCGCCCATGAGCGTGGAGAAGATCTCGTCGGCCGCGGCGGCGTCGTCGATCGTCACCTGCAGGAGGGTACGGGTCGAGGGATCCATCGTCGTCTCCCACAGCTCCTTGGCGTTCATCTCGCCGAGACCCTTGTAGCGCTGGATGCCGTTGTCCTTCGGGATGCGGCGCCCCGCCGCGAGCCCTTCGGCCAGCAGCGCGTCGCGCTCGACGTCGCTGTAGACGTACTCGTGCGGCGAGTTGGACCACTTCAGGCGGTAGAGCGGCGGCTGCGCCAGGTACACGTAACCGGCCTCGATGAGCCCGCGCATGTAGCGGAACAGCAGCGTGAGCAGCAGGGTGGTGATGTGCTGACCGTCGACGTCGGCATCGGCCATCAGCACGATCTTGTGATACCGCGCCTTCTCGATCGAGAAGTCCTCGCCGATACCCGTGCCGAAGGCCTGGATCATCGCCTGCACTTCGTTGTTGCCGAGGGCCCGGTCGAGCCGGGCGCGCTCGACGTTGAGGATCTTGCCGCGCAGGGCGAGGATCGCCTGCGTGTGCGGATCGCGGCCCTGCACCGCGGAGCCGCCGGCCGAGTCGCCCTCCACGAGGAAGATCTCGCTGATCGAGGGGTCCTTGCTCGTGCAGTCCTTGAGCTTGTCGGGCATCGAGGCCGACTCGAACACGCTCTTGCGGCGCGCGGTCTCGCGGGCCTTGCGGGCCGCCATCCGTGCCGTCGCTGCGTCGATCGCCTTGCGGACGATGTTCTTCGCCTGCTGCGGGTTGCGGTCGAACCAGTCGCCGAGCTGGTCGCCGACGACCTTCTGCACGAACGCCTTCGCCTCGGTGTTGCCGAGCTTCGTCTTGGTCTGCCCCTCGAACTGGGGCTCGGAGAGCTTGACGGAGATGACAGCCGTCAGGCCTTCGCGCACGTCGTCGCCGGAGAGGTTGTCGTCCTTCTCCTTGAGCAGGTTCTGCGCCCGGGCGTACTTGTTGACGAGGGTCGTGAGCGCCGCACGGAAGCCCTCTTCGTGGGTGCCGCCCTCATGCGTGTTGATCGTGTTCGCGTAGGTGAACACGTTCTCCGTGTAGGAGGTCGTCCACTGCATCGCGAGCTCGAGCGCGATGTGGCGCTCGGTGTCCTCGGACTCGAAGTCGATGATCTCGTCGTTGACCGCATCCGCCTTGCGCACGCGGTTGAGGTACTCGACGTAGTCGACGAGGCCACGCTCGTACAGGAACTCGTCGTGCGGCTGCACGGCGACGACCTTGCCGTCGACCTCCTCGTCGACCGTGTGGTCGGGGCGCTCGTCGCGCACGGTGATGGTCAGGCCCTTGTTCAGGAACGCCATCTGCTGGAAGCGAGTGCGCAGCGTGTCGTAGTCGAAGTCGACCGTCTCGAAGATCGCGGGATCGGGCCAGAAGGTGATCGTGGTTCCGGTGGACTCCGTCGCAGCGCCCTGAGCGAGCGGGGCCTGAGGAACGCCGCCGCTGGCGTACGACTGGTTCCACTCGTAGCCCTGACGCTTGACGCTCACCTCGAGCCGTGTCGAGAGCGCGTTCACGACCGAGGAGCCGACGCCGTGCAGACCACCCGAGACCGCGTAGCCGCCGCCGCCGAACTTGCCACCGGCATGGAGGACCGTCAGCACCACCTCGACCGTGGACTTGCCCTCCGTCTTGTGGATGTCGACGGGGATGCCGCGGCCGTTGTCGACGACGCGCACGCCGCCGTCGGCCAGGATCGTCACCTCAATACGGTCGCAGTACCCCGCGAGCGCCTCGTCGACGGAGTTGTCGACGATCTCGTACACCAGGTGGTGGAGTCCGCGCGGTCCCGTGGAACCGATGTACATGCCGGGGCGCTTGCGAACGGCCTCGAGTCCCTCGAGAACCTGGATCGCGTCTGCCCCGTACTCGTTCCGGACCGGCTCGGGGGTGTTCTGTCCGTCGTTGGGAACGCTGGAGGGGGTGGGGGACGTCATAGGTTTCGAGCGCTCCGGTTCTAGTAGACGGACCCTTCCAGTCTATCAAGCGGAGGCTCATCACGGGGCGTGTACGCCCGTGTGGCGTCGTAAACGGACGCGAGACACGTCCGTACATGCCTTATCCGTAGGTATCCCGGGGACCGCGCCCTGGAACGGCTCTGGGACCCCATTTCCAGGAGGGGACGTCCGGGCCGACGAAGCGCACGTTCTGGACGCCCGCATCCGGGAACCGCTGCGCGATGGTCGTCACGATGTGCGTGCGCATCAGACGCAACTGCTTCGCCCAGGCGGTCGAGTCGCACTGCACGGTGAGCACACCCGCATCCAGTCCTACGGGACGCGTGTGCCTCGCGGTCTCCTCACCGGCGACGAGCTCCCACTGGCGAACGAGGTCAGCGCGGGCCAGAAGTGGGTCCCAACCGGCCTGTTTCGTCCAGTGGGCGAGCACGTCGCCGACGCCGTGCGGATCGCGCCCGGGGGTGAACGGGGCATCCTCGTCGCCCGTGCCGCGACGGGTGCGCCTCTTCGCACCGCGCCGCGATGTCGGCTCGAGTCCGCGCAGACGCAGATAGGTGCTGAGCGTCTCGGGAACCTCGTCCTCGTCACTCATCGTCGCTGACCTCGAGAATGCGACCAGCCTCGACGCGCACGGTGCGTCCGCGCAACTCCTCCGGGACATCCGCCTCGACCGCGGCAGTGACCACGACCTGTTCGAAGTCCGCCACGAGGGAGGCGAGCCGCATCCGTCGGTCGGCGTCGAGCTCGGCGAAGACGTCGTCGAGGATCACGATGGGATCCCCCAGGAGCGAATCCGCGCGCAGCAGCTGTGCGGAGGCGAGTCGCAGTGCGAGCGCGACAGACCAGGACTCCCCGTGCGACGCGTATCCCTTCACCGGGAGTGAGCGGATGCGGAGCATCAGGTCGTCACGGTGCGGCCCGACGAGGGTCACGCCGCGGTCGAACTCGGCGGCGCGCTTGGCCGCGAGAGCTGCACGGAACGCCTCTGCCGTCACGACCCCGGACGCGACGCGCTGATCGCCGTCGTCCTCCGGATCGAACCCTGCGATGGAGTTGGCCCACTCGAGCTCCGGAGAGTGATCGGCGCCAGCGATGGCCGCGTAGGCGGCGACGAGGTGCGGATGCAGGTCGGCGGCGAGCCGTGCGCGTGCCTCGATGATTTCGGTACCGAGCGCGATGAGTTTGTCGTCCCAGACGTCGAGAGTCGGGAGCGCGTCGCCGCGGAGGCCCCGTGCCCGCGCGGACTTCAACAGCGCGGTGCGTTGCTTGAGCACGCGGTCGTAGTCGGCGATGACGCCGGCGAGCCGGGGGGAGAGCTGGACCAGCAGCTGGTCGGCGAAGCGACGGCGCGCGGAGGGATCGCCCCGGACGATCTGCAGATCCTCCGGCGCGAACAGCACGACCTGCGCGTAGCGCGGCAGTTCCGCGGAGCGCACGGGGGCCCCACCGACGCGAGCCTTGTTCGATCCCTGCTTGTTGATCTGGATCTCGAGCTGGATGTGACGCTCTCCGTGACCGAGCCGGGCGCGGACGAAGGCGGCATCCGCTCCCGAACGCACGAGCGGTGCGTCGGCCGACACGCGATGCGAGCCGAGGGTCGCGAGGTAGGTCACGGCCTCCGCGAGGTTGGTCTTTCCCTGGCCGTTTCGCCCGACGAGGAGGTTCGCCCCGCGGGTGAACTCGAGGTCGGCGTGTTCGTAGTTACGGAAGTCGACGAGACTCAGGCGTTCCACGATCACCGGACAACCCTACGGCGACGGTGCGACGCGATCAGCGCAGCAGCAGGTTCGGCTGCAGCAGGTACTTGAACTCGCCCTCGCCGGCGCGCTCCACCGACGTCTGCGGCGTCACGAGGATCGGGCTGAGCTTGTTCGCGTTGTCGCTGGAGGTGAAGGTGATGCGGGAGAACTCGCTGCGCACCGCCGAGAGCGACTCAAGCAGATACTGCGGGTTGAGCCCGAGGGTCACATCGTCGCCGGTCAGCGTCGCATCGACGGACTCGGAGGCGCGCGCCTGCTCGGTTCCCGACGCCTCCATCGCGACGCCTTCCGCAGTGAACGTGAAACGCAGGGGGGCGGAGCGGTCGAGCACGAGGGCGACACGACGCACCGCTTCGGCGAGCTCGGCCGTATTGACCACCGCGTGATGCGCGGTCTGCTCGGGGAACAAACGGCGTACCGGCGGGAAGTTGCCCTTGATGAGCAGCGACGTCACCGTCTTGTTGCCCGACGTGAAGGCGATGATCTCGCGATCACCGGAACCGGAGAACGCGATCGAGATGTTCTCGCCGTGCGAGAAGGTCTTGCCGACCTCCTGCAGCGTGCGTGCCGGAACGAGAGCCGTGGTGGTCTCACCGTCGGTTGTGGCAGGACCGTCCCAGGGGATCTCGCGCAGCGCGACCCGGTAGCGGTCGGTCGCCACGAGGCTGAGCTGCGTTCCGCTCACCTCGAGCTGGACACCCGTGAGCACGGGCGTCACATCGTCGCGCGATGCGGCGAAGGCCACCTGGGCGATCGCTGTCGCGAACTCCTCGGCGGGAACGAGACCTGACTCGCCGGTCACCTCGGGAATCGCCGGGTACTCCTGCACGGGCATCGAGGCGAGCGTGAAGCGTGCCGAGCCACAGGTGAGCAGGATGCCGTCGTCATCCACCTCGATCTGGATGGGAGCGTTGGGCAGGCGGCTGGCGATATCGGAGAGCAGCCGACCGTGCACGAGGATCGTGCCGGGCGCTTCGACCGAGGCGTCGATCGTCGTGCGCGCCGAAGCCTCGTAGTCGAACGCCGAGAGCGAGAGCCCCTCGGAACCGGCTTCGATGAGCACGCCCGCCAGGATCGGCTGCGGGTTGCGCTGGGGCAGGAGCTTGACGACGAACGATACGGCTTCGCTGAAAACGTCGCGATTGACCTGGAACTTCACAGTGCTCCCTCTCCGGCGGGCTGGGCTTACCCATGCTAGTGCTGCGAATGGTCCAGACGAAGAACACGCTCTTGGCCCCCAGAGGTGATCGCACGCCAATGAAGAGTGATGTGAGAGTCATCTTGTTAACAGCTGTGCAAACTGTGGATAAGTCGGTGGATGACTCTCGGCGCATGGGAACTACAAACGTGTGAGATGTGGATGCGCTGCGGAGGGAGCTGTCGAACGCGGATCGTGTGATTCGTGCCGCTCAAGCGTTCTCCACACGTGATCGCCGTGTCGTTCACATCGCCCGTCGGCGTTTCGCACAGTTATCCACAACTTCTCCACATGTGTGAAAGCGAGGATGAGGCTGCGCGGCGCGATTGTCAAATGAGAGTCTCCGGCCACCGGAAACGACGAAGCCCACGGCGTGGGCCGTGGGCTTCGAGGCTGT